>CAYQCY010000031.1:11021-17058 GCA_964416095.1 uncultured Gemmatimonadaceae bacterium | reverse complement strand
GCGCTGGAAGCGTGCCTCTACGGCGCCCACCGCAACGTGGTCATCAACCTGGCGGACATCGAGGACGAGGGCTTCCGGCGCGAGATGGAGGCGAAGGCGGGCGAGCTTCTGGAGCGGGGCGTGGAGAAGCTGGCGGAGCTTCAGGCCATCGTGGGAGCGCGGACGGGCGACGTCTGAGCCGCCGGCGTAGGAGGCGTGCTTCGCGGGGTAAGCGGGGCTCGGTGTCACGCGAAGGCGCGAAGGGGCGCGAAGCCGCGAAGAACCAGCTCCAGTTCGTGCCGTCCGGGATCAGGTTCCGGGGACCTGGCCGTCACGATCCATGGCCGTCGTCTGCCGATGTGCCCACGCCTTCGCCCCCCACCGCCCGGCCCACCGCGGACCGGACCCGGGCCTGGAACGCGCCGACCACGAGGGCGACGCCGCCGGCCGCCACCCAGGTGCCGAGGCCGCCGGGCAGGGCCGTGCGCTCGGCGATCTGAGCCTCCACGAGCTCCTCGACGCCGGTGAACAGGAAGGTGAGCAGCGCGGCCAGGACGCTGTAGACGGTGGTGCGGCGCACGACGAGGGACGGGTCCAGGGCGCCGTCGTAGAAGATGGCGAAGGCCAGCGCCCCGATGACGAAGAAGGGCGGCAGCCCGAAGAAGACCACGGGGATCCATTCGCCGAACGGCGGCTCCACGCCGAGGACGCCCGGCACGGGAACCACCGCGCCGTCCAGGCCGTAGGCGACGACGTCGCGCCAGCACCAACAGCGTGGCCAGGACGCGGAACGCGGCCAGGGCCGGGCGGGACCAGCCACCGGCATCCCGTGCGGCGGCTTCGTCGTTCGTCATGGCCGGCTCACTCCACCATGGGCAGCTTGATCCCCTTCGCCTTCGCCGTCGCCACCGCCTCCTCGTAGCCGGCGTCGGCGTGGCGCGCGATGCCGCTGGCCGGGTCGTTGGTCAGGACCCGCTCGAGACGCAGCGCCATCTCGTCCGTGCCGTCGGCCACGATGACCTGGCCGGCGTGCAGCGCCAGGCCGATGCCCACGCCGCCGCCGTGGTGGAAGCTGACCCAGCTCGCGCCGCTCGCCGTGTTCAGGAGCGCGTTCAGGACCGGCCAGTCGGCCACTGCGTCAGTGCCGTCCTTCATCCCCTCCGTCTCCCGGTACGGCGACGCCACGGAGCCGGTGTCCAGGTGGTCGCGGCCGATGACGATGGGCGCGCTGATCTCGCCCTCCGCCACCAGCTCGTTCAGGGCGAGGCCGAAGGTGGCCCGGTCGCCCTGGCCGAGCCAGCAGATGCGGGAGGGCAGGCCCTGGAAGCGGACCTGGTCCCGGGCCTTGCGGATCCAGCGGGCCAGGTGCTCGTCCTCGGGGAACAGGTCCAGGACCAGCTCGTCGGTGCGGTAGATGTCCTCCGGGTCGCCGGACAGCGCCGCCCAGCGGAACGGCCCCTTGCCCTGGCAGAACAGCGGCCGGATGTAGGCCGGGACGAAGCCGGGGTAGGCGAACGCGTCGTCGTAGCCGGCGTCCTTGGCCTGGCCCCGCAGGTTGTTGCCGTAGTCGAAGGTCACGGCGCCCTTGCGCATGAGGGCGACCATGGCCTCGCAGTGCCGGGCCATGGAGATCTTCGCCCGGCGGATGTACTCGTCCGGGTCCCGCTCCCGCAGCCGCTCCGCCTCCTCCAGGCTCATCCCGGCCGGGACGTAGCCGTTCAGCTCGTCGTGGGCCGAGGTCTGGTCCGTGAGCACGTCGGGCACGACGCCGCGCCGCACGATCTCCGGCACCACGTCCGCGCAGTTGCCCACCAGCCCCACCGACACCGCCTCGCCGGACTCCGCGGCGCCCGTCACGACGTCGAGCGCCTCGTCCAGGTCGTCGGTCATGCGGTCGCAGTAGCCGGTGTCCAGCCGGCGCTGGATGCGCTTCGGGTCGACCTCGATGATGAGGGCGGCGCCCTCGTTCATGGTCACGGCCAGCGGCTGGGCGCCGCCCATGCCGCCCATGCCGCCGGTGAGGGTCCAGGTGCCCTCGAGCGAGCCGCCGAAGTGCTCCCGGGCCACGGCGCCCAGCGTCTCGTACGTGCCCTGCAGGATGCCCTGGGTGCCGATGTAGATCCACGAGCCGGCCGTCATCTGGCCGAACATCATGAGGCCCTGCCGCTCCAGCTCCCGGAAGTGCTCCCAGGTCGCCCAGCGGCCCACCAGGTTCGCGTTGGCGATGAGGACGCGCGGCGCGTGCTCGTGCGTGCGGAACACGCCCACCGGCTTGCCCGACTGGACGAGCAGAGTCTCGTCGTTCTCGAGGGCCTGGAGCGAGGCGACGATGGCGTCGAAGGCGTCCCAGCTCCGGGCGGCGCGGCCCGTGCCGCCGTACACGACGAGCTCGTCGGGCCGCTCCGCGACCTCCGGGTCCAGGTTGTTCATGAGCATCCGCAGCGCCGCCTCCTGCTGCCAGCCCTTGCAGGAGATCGTGGTGCCGCGGGGTGCGTGGATCGTGCGGGGGCTCTTCTCGACCGTCGCCATGGAGCGCATCCTCCGTTGGGGTGCTTCCATCCGTGCAGGATGCGCACGGGCCCGGCGATTCTCAAGGGCGCGACGGACGGCCCGGCAACGTCACGCTGGACCCCGCGGCGCGGAGGTTGCACCGTAGTCGTGGACCCCCGGACCCGTTTCGAACCAGGAGGGCACGATGAGATTCGGACTCGCGCTGGCCGCGGCGTTCGTGGCCACGTCGCTGTCGGCCCAGGAGCCGGCGGAGCAGCAGGAGCAGGCGGCGCCCGAGGTGACCCACGCCGTCGTGGCCACCGGCGTCCAGGACCGGGAGCCCGTGGGCGTGGCCGAGACCTTCCCCATGGACGTGGGCACGCTCTACTTCTACACGGTCTTCGAGGGCGACTTCCCCGAGCAGACCGTGCGCCACATCTGGCTGCGCGAAGGCGAGGAGGTTGGCCGGGTGGAGCTGCGGGTTCGGGGCCCGCGCTGGCGCACGTGGAGCACCAAGACGATCCCCACGGACTGGACCGGGTCCTGGACCGCCCGGGTCGAGGACGCGCAAGGCAACGTGCTGGCCAACGTGGAGTTCACGGTCGGCATGTAGGCCGCGGCGGGCGCCGGGCCCGGCGGGCGGTCCCTGCCTTTCCGGCAGCCGCGGCCCCGTCGTCGCCATTGTGGCGCAACGGCGCCCGGCGGTCCGGCGCGTCGCATCGGCGGCGGAATCCCGAATCCGCCGGCGCGACGCGACGCAGCCCCCGTCGTCGCCTCGCTGGCCCGCATACTGCACGGTCCTAGGCCGGCAAGCAGGCGGTCTGCCAGACCGTCGTGTTCATTTTGTGTTTGGGGGATGTGATGGGTGATCGAGAGAGATTGCCGGTCCTGCCGCTCCGGGAGACGGTCGTCTTCCCGGGCGTTGCGGTGCCGATCAGCGCCGGTCGGCCGGGCACGGTCGAGGCGATACAGAAGGCCATGGACGGGGACCGCCGCATGTTCGCGGCGTGCCAGCGCGAGAACCTGGACGACCCGACGCCGGAGATCATGTACCGCGTGGGCGTCATCGTGCGCATCGTGCAGGCGCAGCGCGTCCGTGGCGGGCTGCAGCTCCTGATCCAGGGCGAGCAGCGCGCGCAGGCGCTGGAGTACGAGGAGGCCGGCGAGGAGATGCTGGAGGCCGTGGTCCGGCCCATGGAGGACGAGGCGCCGGTGGCGCCGAAGGACGCCGCGTTCGAGGCGCTGGACGAGGCGCTGCGGGAGCGGGCCGTCGAGCTGGGCCGGCAGCGGGGGATCCCGGACGAGGCGCTGAAGCAGCTCTCCGAGGGCGTCGAGGAGCCCGGTCGGTTCGCGGACATGGTCGCCTTCTACCTGGACCTGTCGGCGGCGGAGAAGCAGGAGCTGCTGGAGCAGCTCTCGGTGGAGACGCGGATGCGCCGCGTGCTGGTGGCCGTGGAGCGCGACCTGCTGCGGCAGGAGGCGCAGGCGGAGATCCAACAGAAGGTGCAGGAGGAGCTGGGCGAGAAGCAGCGCGAGATGGTGCTGCGGGAGCAGCTCAAGGCGATCCAGAAGGAGCTCGGCGAGGACGAGGAGGACGGCGACCTGGAGGAGCTCCAGGAGCGGATCGACGAGCTGGAGCTGTCCGAGACGGCGCGCACCGAGGTGCAGCGGGAGCTGAACCGGCTGCGTCGTACGCATCCCCAGTCGGCGGAGTACCAGGTCATCCGCACCTTCCTGGAGTGGGTGACGGAGCTGCCGTGGAACGAGCGGACCGACGACCAGATCGTGCTGCCGGACGCGGAGCGGGTCCTGGACGAGGACCACTACGGTCTCGAGGACGTGAAGGACCGGGTCCTGGAGTTCCTGGCCGTGCGCAAGCTCCAGATGGAGAAGGCGGAGGAGGAGGCCCGGGAGGAGGCCGAGGCCGAGGAGCTGGACGCCGCCGTGGATGTGCCCGAGGACCTGATCCCCGCGGCGGAGGCCGAGGAGACGGCCTCGGACGAGGGCGAGCCCGACAACGCGCGCCACGCCCGGGCCCGGGCCGTGGGCCACGGCCCGATCCTGCTCTTCGTGGGACCGCCCGGCGTCGGCAAGACGTCCATCGCCAAGTCCATCGCCCGGGCGCTGGGCCGCAAGTACGTGCGCATCTCCCTGGGCGGCGCCCGGGACGAGGCGGACATCCGGGGCCACCGGCGCACCTACGTGGGCGCCATGCCCGGCCGCATCATCCAGGGGCTCCGGCAGGCGGGCACCAAGAACCCGGTCTTCCTCCTGGACGAGGTGGACAAGCTCGGCGTGAGCATGCAGGGCGACCCGTCGGCGGCGCTCCTCGAGGTGCTGGACCCGGCCCAGAACTTCCAGTTCACGGACCACTACCTGGGCATCCCGTTCGACCTGTCCGAGGTCCTGTTCATCGCCACGGGCAACTACCGGGACCGCATCCCCGAGCCGCTCCTGGACCGGATGGAGACGGTGGAGTTCACCGGCTACACCGAGCAGGAGAAGCTCGAGATCGCGAAGCGGTACCTGTTCCCGCGGCAGCGGGACGAGAACGGGCTGAAGGATGAGCAGATCGACGTCCGGGACGACGCGATCCAGAAGGTCATCTCCGAGTACACCCGGGAGGCCGGCGTCCGCCAGCTCGAGCGCGAGCTCGGCAAGCTGGCCCGGAAGGTGGCCCGCAAGATCGCCGTCGGCGAAGAGGACACCCTCACGGTGGACGACGACGACGTCCAGCCGCTTCTCGGCCGGGCCCGCGTCCGGCCCGAGGAGGCCGCGGCCACCGACACCGTCGGCGTGGCCACCGGCATGTTCTACACGCCCCAGGGCGGCGACATCATGTTCGTGGAGGCCAGCGTCTCCCACGGCAAGGACAACCTGATCCTGACCGGCCAGCTCGGCGACGTCATGAAGGAGTCGGCCCGGGCGGCGCTGACCTACGCCAAGACCCATTCGCAGCGGCTCGGCATCACCGACGAGCAGCTCAAGGACGTGGAGCTGCACATCCACGTGCCCGCCGGCGCCGTGCCCAAGGAAGGGCCCTCGGCGGGGCTGGCCATGGCGTCGGCCGTGGTGTCGGCCCTCTCCGGCCGGCCCGTCCGGCACGACGTGGCCATGACCGGCGAGATCACCCTCACCGGGCGCGTCCTGCCCATCGGCGGCGTGAAGGAGAAGGTGCTCGGCGCCTGGCGCGCGGGGATCCGCGAGATCATCCTGCCCAAGGAGAACGAGCCGCACCTGGACGACCTGCCCGAAGAGGTCCGGGACGGCCTGACTATCCACATGGCCGGCGAGCTGGACGAGGTGCTGGCCCACGCCCTGCGCGGCGCCACCCTCGAGAAGGAGGGCCTGGTCTTCGCCGAGACCGTGGGCGCCACCCGACCCGAGCCGGGGCTGCATCACTAGGGGCGCGGTAGGGCCAGGCGCTCCTGAGTGGTCACCGGTCACGGGTCACGGCTGAAGCCGCCGGGCGCGGCCCGTGACCGGCGGGGCACGACCTCGGTCGCGACAGCACGCGAGGGCGGGAGGCCGGTGGGCTTTCCGCCCTCGCCGCGTCAGGGTGGTCCGG
>CAYQCY010000031.1:0-10921 GCA_964416095.1 uncultured Gemmatimonadaceae bacterium | reverse complement strand
GTCCGGGGGCAACGGTCCCGGCATCTTCCGCATCCCATGTGCGGCGCAACGACACCGGCACCCCACGACCCGGAGCGAACCCCATGAAGCGAGGCCTGTGCATCCTCACCCTCGCCGTCGGGGCCTGCGCCGGCGACGCCGACAGATCGTCCGTGGCGCTGACGGCCGCGGTGGACACGGTGGACGGCGCGGAGCGGCTCAGCTACCCGGCCGATGCCGGCGCGGCGCTGGGCTGGACCGTGGACACGGCCGCGGTCATCGGCGACGTCTTCGGCGACGACGTCTACCAGTTCGGCCAGGTCCCGGAGGACGGGCTCGCCGGCGACGCCGACGGCAACCTCTACGTGCTGGACCGCCAGGCCCACCGGGTCCTTAAGTACGCCCCCGACGGCCGGCACCTGGCCACCTTCGGCAAGCAGGGCGGCGGCCCCGGCGAGCTGGAGCAGCCCATCGACCTGACGCTCGGCCCGGGCGACTCCCTCTGGATCGCCGACTTCTCCAACGCCCGCACCACCATCATCCCCCAGGGCGGCGGCGACCCCCGGAGCATCCGGTTCCCGGAGAACACCTTTCCCATGTACGGCATGGCCGTGCACGACGACTGCTACGTCCAGGCCCTGCGCATGATGCGCTTCGACATGGGTCGGGGCGCCGGCCGGTCCGGTCCATCCGCCGACCCCGGCGTGCCGCTGGTCCGCTTCGCCATGGACGGCACGGCGACGGACACGCTGTGGACCGCGCCACCGCCCCAGGTCGACCGGGTGGAGCTCGAATCCGCGGGCCGTGTCATGGTCATGGTGTCGGCCCGGTCTTTCGCACCGGCCCTCGACTTCGACCGCTTCTCCGACGGCACGCTGGCCGTGAACGACACCGCCGAGTACCTGATCGTGCACGTGTCGCCGGACGGCGGGATCGAACGCTGGATCCAGCGGGCGCCGCCGCCCCGCCCCACCACCGACGCCGACCGGGAGGCCGAGCGCGAGCGGGTCCGTGCCGAGGAGCAGGGGGGCGGGGGCGGGGTCGCCATCCGTCGGGGTGGTGGAGGCGGAGACGCGCCCGACCGGAACCCGCTCCTGCAGCAGCGCCTCGAGAAGATGACCTTCGCCGAGGTCATCCCCCGCATCGTGGAGCTGGCCGTGGACCCCCGGGACCGGCTCTGGGTCGGGGTCTCGGAGGAGACGCCCGGCGAGGTGGAGCGCATCGACCTCTACGACCGGGACGGCGCCTTCCTCGGCGAGCTGCGGGGCATCCCGTTCCCGGACGTCTTCATGGGCCCGGACCGGTACGGCGTCCTGGCCGAGGACGAGCTGGACGTGCAGCAGGTCGTGGTCTACCGGCTCCGGGAAGGCGGCCTGGCCGGGTCCGACTGAGGCCGGGTGGCCGTACGTCGGCGTCGGCATCGTCCGGGCGGCAGGCCGGGCCGGGGGCAACATGTGCGCGTCTCTGGTGTATTCAACGGGCTGATCTTTCGCAGCGACCGGGAGCGCCGCATGAAGACGTACGAGCAGGCCATCGAACGGCAGTACGGAAGGTCGAGCCTCGGCGCGGAGCTCCTCGGCGCGCTGGAGAGCGCCGGCAAGGACCTGGACAGGCTCCGGCCGGCGGACACGGCTGCGTTCGACGAGTTCCACATCGGCGGCAAGAAGGCGACCCGGGAGCTGGCGAAGCTGGCAGGCGTCGTCGAAGGCATGAAGGTGCTGGACGTGGGCGCCGGCATCGGCGGCCCCGCGCGGACGCTGGCCGGCGAGTTCGGGGCCCGGGTCACGGCGCTGGACCTGTCCGACTCCTACGCCCGGGCGGGCGCCACCCTGACCCGCTGGCTGGACCTGGACGATCGGGTCACCTTCCGCCAGGGCAACGCCCTGGCCATGCCGTTCACCGCCAAGGAGACCTTCGACCTGGTCTGGCTCCAGCACGCGCTGGTGAACATCCAGGACAAGGCCCGCCTCTTTGCCGAGGTGGCCCGCGTGCTGAACGACGGCGGCAGGATCGCCTTCCACGAGCTCCTCGAGGGCTCGTCGGGCCGGAAGCCGTACTTCCCGCTGCCCTGGGCCGACGGCGATTCCCTGAGCTTCCTGGCCGACAGGGCCGAGCTCCACGGTATACTGGAGGAGCTGGAGTTCCGGCGGGTCGCCTGGAAGGACGTCACCCGCAGCTCCCTCACCTGGTTCCGCAAGGCGGCGGAGCGCATGGAGGCCGCCGCCGGCGACGGCAACGGCGGCCTCGAGCTGAACCTGCTGCTGGGGCCGTCGACGGTGAAGAAGGCCCGGAACGCCGTGCGCAGCCTGGAGGAGGGCCGCGTCCGGGTCGTCTACGGCGTCTACAAGCTGCCCGACCCACCCGAAGAGGACTGACCCCGCCCGGCGACGATCTCCGCGGGCACGACGATCCCACCGGCGTTTGCCTCGGCCGGCGCCCCGCCTCTATCATGCGGCCGGGCAGGGGTGCCGGAGCGTTCCGGCTGAGACGACACCCTTCGAACCTGATCCGGGTCATGCCGGCGCAGGGAGCCACGTCAAAGAAGACGTCGACCGGACATCGCCCCCGCCCTTCCTGAACAGCCTGTCCACCCCACAGGAAGGGACACCATGAGCTTCGCACGAGAGCAGATCGAGCGGGTCCGGCCCCTCTGGGACCGGATGACCTCCCACCCGTTCCTGATCCAGACGCGGGACGGGACCATCCCGGACGACACGTTCGCCCGCTGGATGCAGCAGGACTACCTCTTCGTGGAGGCGGCCATCCCGTTCATCGCGGCCATGATCCCCACGGGCCCCCGGGAGCACTGGGAGGGCCACGCGGGCATCATCTCCGCCTTCACCAAGGAGTTGGACCTCTTCCGGGAGCGGGCCGGGGCCGCCGGCGTCGCGATGGAGGGCATCGAGCCGTCCTTCACCTGCCACGCCTACATCCAGTTCCTGCTGGCCACGGCGTACCGCCGTCCCTACACAGAGGCGTACACGGTCCTGTACGCCGCGGAGAAGTGCTACCACGACTCGTGGAAGGTGGTCCAGGACGGGATCGACCCCGACTCCCTCTGGTACCCCTTCGTGGAGAACTGGGCCGGCGACGAGTTCGCCGCCTACGTCGGCCATCTGGAGGGCGAGCTGGACCGGCTGGCCGAGGCCGCCGGGCCCGCCGAGCGCGACCGCATGGCCGGGCTCTTCGAGCTCACCGTGAAGTACGAGATCGCCTTCTGGGAGATGGCCCTCACCGACGACGCCTGGCCCGGCGTCTAGCCCGATCCCGACCCGGCCGCCGACACGCGACCCGGGTGCAGCTCCACGACCAGCGCGGACCAGCGGTGCCCGTCCAGCCCGGCCTCCCTCAGCAGGGCCGGGCGGGCGAGGCCGCCCGTGCCCACCTCGACCCACGCGCCTTCGTGCTCCACGTCCAGGCGCAACCCGGCGTGGACGTGGGGGTGGGGGTGGGGGTGGGGCCCGTCCACCAACCGGCGGCGCCGGGCCGGGAGCAGTGGATCCGCGAGCTCGCGCATCGTCGTCCTGAGCTCCACGGTGCCCAGGGGCGGGCCGCGGCGAATCCGCCACACCTCCAGGCCGCCGTCCGCCGGCCCGCCGTCGCCCGGCGCCGCCAGCACGACGTGGCCCGGCGGGACCGTCTCCGCGGCCAACACGTGCAGCGCCGCCGGGATCGCCCCGGCCTCGCAGCGCCTCGGCTCTGCGCCCAAGCCCCGGGCCACGGCCTCGAGCCGGGGCCAGTACAGTTCGTGGATGGCGTCCGCCGCCGGGTGGCCGGCCCCTGATCGGGTCCTGTTGGATGCACGCATGGCTCTGCTCCTTCCGCTCGGGGCCTCGCGGCCCCCTCTTCGCGTTCGGGACGGGCAACGAAAAACCCCCGGACCGGGGTCCAGGGGCGAGTCCCGCCGCGTTCGCGACGAGCGTCAGGAGCGAGCCGCTACACCATGGCCGCCTCCCGCCGCCTGGACCGGCGCCGGGGGCCGATAAATCGTGTGCTGTGAGCGTTGGGCATCATCATGGTCTCCGTTCTGAACGTACGGTAATCCGAAACCCGCGCCGCCTCAAGAGGGAAGCTTTCAGCGATCAGCGATCCACGGCCACGGTCTTGATGTTCACGAACTCACGGATCCCGTCCCGGGACAGCTCGCGGCCGTAGCCGGACTTCTTGATGCCGCCGAAGGGCAGGCGCGGGTCGGAGGCGACCATGCGGTTGATGAAGACGGCGCCGGCCTCGATCCTGTCGATGAAGCGTGCCGCCTCGTCGTCCTCGCGGGTCCAGGCGGAGGCGCCGAGGCCGAACTCGGTTGCGTTGGCCAGCTCGATGGCCTCGTCGATGTCGTTCACGACGAAGAAGGAGGCCACGGGCCCGAACAGCTCCTCGCCGTACGCGGGACAGCCTTCGGGTATGTTGGCGAGAACTGTTGGCTCGTAGAACCAGCCCGGCCGGTCGGGCATGGAGCCGCCGGTGAGGACGGTGGCGCCGGCGGCCACGCTGTCGCGGACCTGCTCCGCCAGCTCGTCCCGGATGGCCTCGGTGGCCAGCGGCCCGATGTCGGTGGCGTCGTCCATGGGGTCGCCCAGCGTCTGCGCCGCCATCCCCTCCACGAACCGGTCCCGGAACGTGTCGGCCACGGCGGCGTGCACGATGAACCGTTTCGCCGCGATGCACGACTGGCCGTTGTTGATGCAGCGTGCCTTCACCGCCGTCTTCACCGCCGCGTCCATGTCCGCCGACGGCATGACGATGAACGGGTCGCTGCCGCCCAGCTCCAGCACCGTCTTTTTGATGCGCTCGCCGGCCCGGGCCGCCACCGCCGCGCCGGCCGGCTCGCTGCCGGTGAGGGTCGCCGCCACGACGCGCGGATCGTCCAGGACCCGGTCCACCACGGACGAGCCGATGAGCAGCGTCTGGAACGCGCCCTCGGGGAAGCCAGCCCGGCGGAAGACGTCCTCGATGGCCACGGCGCAGCCCGGGACGTTGGAGGCGTGCTTCAGGAGCCCCGTGTTCCCGGCCATGAGCGCCGGCGCTGCGAAGCGGAAGAGTTGCCAGAAGGGGAAGTTCCACGGCATGACGGCCAGCACGGACCCCAGCGGCTGGTAGGCGACCCAGCTCGCGCCGGCGTCCGTCTCGACGTGCTCATCCGCCAGGTGCGACTCGGCGTGGTCGGCGTAGTAGCGGCAGACCCAGGCGCACTTCTCCGCCTCGGCGATGGCCGCGCCCAGCGGCTTCCCCATCTCCCGGGTCATGAGCGCGCCGAACGCCTCCTTCTCCTCCTCCAGGATGGAGGCCGCCTTCAGCATGTACGCCGCCCGCTGCCCGAACGACGTCCGCCGGTACGACGCGAAGGTCTCCGCCGCCATCCGGATGCGACGGTCCACCTCGTCGACGCCGTGCTCGTCGTAGCTCTCGATGACTTCGCCGGTCGCTGGATTGATCGACTGCATCGTCGCCTCTCTGTTCACGGCGTGGTCTGTGCTCGCGGGCGTTCCAGCCGCTGTCGGCCAATGTAGAGCAGGTCCGCGTCGAAGGCGAAGCGCCTCCGGGTGACGCTCGACGCACGCACCGTGCCCGGACCGCTGCCGCGCCCCCGCTGGCGCCGATGCGCGCCGGCTGTATCATCCCCCCATGGTCCGAAGACCGCTCTACGTCACGACCGCCGGCATCCTGGGCAGCCTCGCCGTCCTGGTCGTCGTGCTGGTGTGCGTCCGCCTGGGGCTCTGGCAGCTCGACCGGCTCCACGAGCGCCGCGCCCGGAACGCCGCCATCGCCGAGCGCATGGCGCTCCCGCCCCTGACCCTGGACGACGCGCCGGCCGACACCGCCGGGCTGCTCCACCGCCGCGTCGTGCTCCGGGGCCGCTACGACCACGAGCACGACGTCGTCCTGGCCGGCCGCTCCCGCCGCGGCCTGCCCGGCGTCCACCTCTACGCGCCGCTGCGCCTCAACGGCGGCGCCGTCCTCGTCGAGCGCGGCTGGCTGTCCTCGCCGGACTCGCGCACGGTGGACCGCACGCCCTTCCGCCGCGACGCGCCCGTCCGCATCGAGGGGATCGCGCTGCCCTTCCCCGCGCCCGAGGGGAGCGGCTTCGCCGAGGAGGGCACCGGCTTCCCCCACACCTGGTTCCGCCTGGACGGCGAGGAGATCGCCGGGGCCTTCCCGTACCGCCTCGCCCCGGTCTACGTCCGGCGCCTGGCCGGCGACAGCGCCGAGCCCGCGCCCACGACCCTCGCCGCACCGGAGCTCGACGACGGGCCCCACCTCTCCTACGCCGTCCAGTGGTTCAGCTTCGCGACCATCTTCCTGGTCGGGTGGGCCGTGTTGCTCGTACGCTCCCGCGGCGGGGGGAACGACAGGCGGAAGGCGGAAGGCGGCAGGCGGTAGGCGCGAAGGTTCACCGATCACCGTTCACCGATCACCGATCACCGATCCCATGTCCATATCCGAAGACCTGTACAGGACCGCCGAGCCCATCTGGGCCGCCCAGCTCGAGCACCCGTACGTCCGGGGCATCGCGGACGGGAGCCTGGACGAGGAGCTGTGGAAGAACTGGATCCGCCAGGACTACCGCTACCTGAAGGAGTTCGCCCGGGTCTTCGCCTGGGCGGTCGCCAGGGCGGACCGCCTCGAGTCCATGGGCTGGTACGCCGCCATCCTGGAGCTGACGCTGAACACGGAGATGCAGCTCCACCGGGACTACGCGGCCCGCTTCGGCATCACCGAGGAGGAGCTGGAGGCGACGGAGATGTGGCCCACCACGCGCGCCTACACCGACTTCCTGGTCCGCACCGCCGCCGACGGCGACATGATGGACCTGCTGGCGGCGCTGCTGCCGTGCGCCTGGGGCTACGTCTACCTCGCGAAGCGGCTGGCCCGGGCGGACCTGCCCGAGGACCAGCGCTACGCCGACTGGATCCGCCAGTACGCCTCCGAGGAGTTCGAGGAGGTCGCCGACTGGCTGCGGGCCGAGCTGGACCGGGTCGCGGCCCACGCCGGCCCGGAGAAGCGGGAGCGGCTGGAGCGGATCTTCGTCGTCTCGAGCCACTACGAGGCCCGCTTCTGGGAGATGTGTTGGACCGGCGAGAGCTGGTAGTCAGGGCGCCAGCACCAGGTCCCGCCGCACGAGCCGGTCCCCGCCGAAGCGCACGGTCACCACGCCCGGGGCGGATCCGCCGCGCCGCGCCCGCCAGAGCCGCCGGACCGCTCGGTCCTCCTCCCCGTCCGGCGCGATGGCCGTGAGCCGGACCGCGCCCGTCACCGGCACGCCACACGCCCGGAACCAGCCGTCGGGCCCGGCCACCGCCTCCGTGCCCAGCTCCTGCTGTCGGATGCTCGTCCAGTCCCGCGCGATGCGGAGCTCGCTCCAGGCGAGGATGACGCGGGCGCGGGACGCCGGCGCGCCCGTGCCGCGCGTGACCCGGCCCACCACCACGCCGGGCAGCGAGTCCGGCGCGGCGCCGCACCAGGCCGCGGCCAGGTCGTCGTCGGAGGGAAGCGTCAGCCGGACCTGGGCGATGCCGTCCTCCGGGACCTCCACCTCGGTCCGCTCCGGCGCCGGCCAGGGGTACGCCCAGTGCCGAGGCGTCAGCGCGATGCCGTAGACGCCACCCAGCAGCCCGTCCACCCGGAACCGGCCGTCCCGGCCGGTCCGCACCTCCACGTTCGCTCCCTTCACCGTCACCCGGACGCCGGCCAGGGCCACGAAGCCGGCGCTGTCGTAGACGACGCCGGTGACGGCGCCGCCCTCCGCCTCCTCCAGCGACGCGCCCGCCGCGTCCACCACGTCGTAGACCTCGCCGCCGGCCTCCTTGATGGAGCGGACCTCGTAGCGCGTTCGGGCGATGCCCAGGTTCGGCATGTTCTCGTGGACCATGGCCACATCTTCCGGCATCCGGATGGACCAGTCCCGCACGATCCAGGGGCCGCCCCGGACCCGATCGAACTCGATGGCCCCGCCGAGCCCCGCGGCGTCCACCGGGAAGGGCAGCTCCGTGTAGTCGAACTCGAGACGCCGCAGCTCCGCCGTCTCCCGGTCCAGCCACATGGTGCCCCGGATGTCCGCCGGGCCCCGGGCGTCCACCGGCCGGAAGCCGAGCCCGATGAGCGCCTCCTCCTCGCCCTCCCGCAGCTCGAAGCAGTGGGTGTCCAGGAAGCTCTCCGACAGCAGCACCTCGGCGTCCGGCGCACGGTAGACCCAGCCCCCGTCCGGATCCCGCACCACGTAGCCCTCCCGGGCCAGCTCCTCCGCCGGCACCGACCGGAACGGGCTGCCCCGGTTGTAGCCGGTCCGGCTCCGGCGCTGCTCCGACAGCACCCGCCCCGCCGGGTCCAGCACCCGCTCGTACTGGACCGCACGGAACCGCACCGCCTCCTGCTCCTGCGTCCACGCCGCCAGCCGCAGCGCCTTCCGCGCCTCCTCCCACACCTCCGCCGTCCGCTCCCCCTCGCCGGGCCGGACACGGCAGCGCTGCTCGCCCTCCACACGGATCGCCTCCAGCGCGATGGCCTCGAACGACAGGCTCATGGTGTGTCCCACCGTCTCGCCCGCCGCCACCGCGATCTCCTCCGAGAAGCGCGTCGCGAACCCGATCCGCTCCACCTTCAGCCGGTACGTTCCGGGACGGGGTGCCCGGGCGAAGAAGCGGCCGTCATCGTTCGTAAGCACGCCGCCGTGCTCCGTGCCCGTCGAGTCCACCAGCACGACGAAGGCGCCGTCCACCGGCTCGCCGGTCGCCTGGCTCACCAGCCGGCCGATGATGGTCTGGGCCGCCGCCGGCGCCGCCGCGAGCAGCAGCGCGCCGGCCAGCAGGATCGTTCGCGTCGTTCGCCGAGGCATGCGTCGTGCCAATGTCGGGTGCGTGGTAGCTTTCCGCATCAACAGTACCGCGTCGCGGGCCGTAAGATCCGGCCCCGGCGACGGCCTGGAAAGGGGGCGGACGCCCGCGCGCCCCGCGCTTGCCCCCCTCTCCCCCGCCGGGCTATCCTCTGCGGGCCCCTCCGGCCCACCACGCACCGCGAGACGGGAGCACGACGCCGTGGCGAACCGACGCTTCAGGGTCCCCCACACCCTCGTCCTCCTCTTCGGCATGATCGTGCTGGGGCTCGTCCTCACCTACGTCCTGCCGCCGGGCAGCTTCGAGCGCGTCGAAAACGAGGCCGGCCGCATGCAGGTCGTGCCCGGCAGCTTCCACGAGACGCCCGACGTGGAGCCCCTCTCCCCCCTCGCCGTCCTCACCGCCGTGCCCAAAGGCCTCAGCGCCGCCCACGAGATCATCTTCTTCGTCTTCATCATCGGCGGCGCCTTCGGCGTGCTTCGCGCCACCGGCGCCATCGACGCCGCCCTGGGCGTCCTGCTCCGCCGCCTCGGCGACCGCCCCTTCTGGCTCGTCGCCGGCGGCGTCGCCGTCTTCGCCGCCGGATCCAGCACCATCGGCATGGCCGAGGAGTACCTGCCCTTCGTACCCGTCCTCGTCGCCCTCGCCGCCGCGCTCCGCTACGACGCGGTCACCGCCGTCGGCATCATGACCGTCGGCTACGGCGTCGGCTACGGCGTCGCCGCCATCAACCCCTTCACCGTCCTCATCGCACAGGACGTCGCCGGGCTCCAGCCTGCATCCGGGCTCTGGCTCCGCCTCGTCCTCACCGCCGTCTTCCTGCCCATCGGCATCCACCACGTCTGGCGCTACGCCCGGAAGGTCGGCGAGGACCCCGCCAGGAGCCTCGTCGCCGACGTGGACGAGGAGCCAGAGTCGATCGTCGAATCCGACGACCACAAAGACGAGCCCGACTACCCGCCCCTCACCCCCACCCACCGGTGGGTCCTCGCCGCCCTCGGCACCGCCCTCGTCCTCCTCATCTACGGCCTCTCACGCTGGCACTGGTACCTGGTGGAGATGGGCGCCCTCTTCGTCGCCGTGACCATCGTCCTGGCCGCCATCGCCCGCATCAGCCCCGACCGCACCGCCGTCGCCTTCGGCAAGGGCGCCGCCGAGCTCACCACCACCGCCCTCATGATCGGCGTCGCCCGCGGCATCCAGGTCGTCCTGGACGACGGCGGCGTCGTGGACACCATCGTCCACGGCATCTCCGTCCCGCTCCAGGGCCTGCCCTCCTCCCTCGCCGCCGTCGGCATGTACGTCACCCAGAGCGTCGCCAACTTCTTCATCCCGTCCGGCAGCGGCCAGGCCTACGTCACCATGCCCATCATGGCGCCCCTCGCCGACCTCGTCGGCGTCTCCCGACAGGTCGCCGTCCTCGCCTACCAGTTCGGCGACGGCTTCACCAACATCCTCGTCCCCACCAACGCCGTCCTGGTCGGCATCCTCGCTATGGCCGCCATCCCCTACGAGCGCTGGCTCCGCTTCATCCTGCCTTTCATGGTCAAGGTCTGGGTCGTGGGGTCCCTCGCCCTGGCCGCCGCCGTGCTCATCGGGTACCGCTGACGCCGAGGTCGAGGTCGAATTCGAATTCGAGGTCGATTTCGACTTCGAGGGCGAGGGCGAGGGCGAGGGCGCCGGGCGGCGGTGGGTGCGCGGGGTTCGCTTCCTCGCCGGCACGGCTAACTTCAGGGTGGCATCCGCTTCGTTCATTTCACGGGCAGGTTTTCATGCACGATGTCTCCAGCAGCATCCGTCGCGGACTCCTCGTTCTCGGGCTCGGCATCCTCGCCGGCGGCGCGGCCGTGGCATGCGGCGCGGCCGGCGACGAGGGCCAGGCCGGCCAGGGCGCGGAGGCCACCGCCGCCGACTCCGCGGCCGAGCGGCGCGACCGGCCCGGCCCGCTCCGGGCCGTGGACCGCGCCCGGGAGGTCTCCGACTCCATGGCGAGCCGGGCGGCGAGGATGGACAGTGCGGGATGAGGCGAGTTGGAGCACGGCGAGTTGGAGCACGGCGAGGGGGAGCACGGCGAGTTGGAGCACGGCGAGGGGGATACGGCGAGGGGGATA
>CAYQCY010000030.1:26036-30922 GCA_964416095.1 uncultured Gemmatimonadaceae bacterium | reverse complement strand
AGGAGGGTGAGGCGACGGGGTGAAGCGAGGGGGATACGGCGAGGGGGTCCGGTCGAAGAAGAAGGTCGAGCGGGAGGAGGCGTGGCCATCCCGCCTTCGGGCCGGCACCCACCGGTGCCGTGGTCCTGGCCGGCTGGCTGCTCCTGGGCGGTCTGGCCATGCCGCTGCGCGGCCATCTCTTCCTCTGGGGGCTTGTCGTACTGCTTCTGGGCCTGAGCGCCGCGGAGGTGGTGCACGGCCGCCGGTGAGATTCCGGGTCCGACAGGCGATGGGTAGGTGGAGCATCGGCCTGTCGTGAGCACCGGACCCGAGAGACGAGACCGGGCCCATGCACCTGACCCGCAACGCCGCCCTCGCCGCGGCTTCCATCCTGCTGTTCCTGCCGGCCTGCGCCGGGAACCCGGCTCCCGGCCCCGGGCTGGGCACGGAACGTGGCCCGGCCTACACCGGATACGTGCGTTTACGATGTCTTCACCGGGCGTTATCGTGCACCGATGCACAGCACGCCGATCCGGATCGCTCCCATGGAGCGGGCCCACTGGCCGTGGGTCCGCCGCATCTACGAGCAGGGCATCGACAGCGGCTTCGCCACCTTCGAGACGAGCACGCCGGACTGGTGCGATTGGAACGCGGCGCACCTGAAGCCCTGTCGGCTCGTCGCGCTGCGAGGCGAACGGGTGGTGGGGTGGGCGGCGCTCAGCCCGGTTTCGGACCGGTGCGTGTACGGCGGCGTGGCCGAGGTGAGCATCTACGTGGATCGGGCCCACCACCGCCGCGGCGTGGGCTCCCGGCTCATGCGGCACCTGATCAAGGAATCGGAGGCGACGGGCATCTGGACGCTCCAGGCGGGCGTCTTCCCGGCCAACGTGGCGAGCCTCGAGCTGGCCCGGACGGCCGGGTTCCGCGTGGTCGGCGTCCGGGAGCGGCTGGGCAAGCTGGAAGGTCGCTGGCACGACGTCGTGCTCATGGAGCGGCGCAGCGACCGTGTGGGGCTGGACTGAAGCGTCATGGCCGACCAGGCGGAGGACCGGCGCGACGCGAACGGACGGGGCATCGACTGGGCCCGGACCGGCCTGACCCTGCTCGTGGCCGGCTACGGTGTCTACCTGCTCAGCGTTTACGGCCGCTACACCTTCCTCGACAGCGTGGACCTGGTCATCCACGAGGCCGGCCATATCCTGTTCGGGCCGCTCGGCGAGTTCGTGGGGTTCCTGGGCGGGACCCTGATGCAGCTCATCATGCCGACGGCGTTCGTCGTGTACTTCCTCGTTCAGGGCAACCGGTGGGCGGCCAGCGTGGTCCTCTTCTGGGTGGGGCAGAACCTCTGGAACATCTCCGTCTACATCCGGGACACGCGGGCCCAGGTGCTGCCGCTGGTGGGCGGGGGCGAGCACGACTGGCTCTACATCCTGACCCGGTTCCAGGCGACCCGGTTCGACCAGGAGATCGCGAACGCGGTGCAGACCACCGGCACGGTCCTGTTCCTCGCCTCCGTGGTCCTCGGGCTCTACTTCGCCGGCTGGCGACCGCGCAGCAGCACATGAGAGAGGGCGTGGTTCCGGTACGCGGGCGGCGCGGCCGGGCGTTGCAGGCGCGCCCGACTCCGTTCATCTTCCGGGTCCCATGATCAGGCAGAGTGGCGACACGACGGCCCGGCGTCCGGACGGCGCGTTCCACCTTTTCGTCTACGGCACGCTGCGTCCGGGCCGCGACGGCGGCGGACCGCTGGACGGCGCCGAGCGGGTGCGGGCGGCCACCGTTCGGGGCACCCTCTACGACGCCGGCGACTATCCGGCGCTCATCCTGGCGGGCCAGACGCCGGTGGAGGGCGAGATCTGGCGGTGCCCGTTGGATCTCCTGGACGTCCTGGACAGCTACGAAGCGGTCCGTGAGGGCCTCTTCCGGAGGGTCGCGCTCACGGTGGACGGCACGGCGTGCTGGGCCTACGTGGCGGGGCCCCGGCTCGGTCCGCGGCTGACCATGGACCGGCGCATCGACGGAGGACGCTGGGCGCCGTAACTTGCAGGCTCCCGTCCGGATCTCCCCCGACACGGGTCGGCACATGAACCGGGTCAACGACGCGGTCATCGAGCTGCGCGGCGTGGAGAAGCGCTTCGGCGACTTCACCGCGCTGCGGGACATGGACCTGGCCATTCCACCGGGTTCGACGTACGCCCTGCTGGGCCCGAACGGCGCCGGCAAGACCACCACGATCCGCTTGATCCTGCGGATCATCCAGGAGACGGAGGGCACGGTCCACATGTTCGGCGGGCCGGTGACGATGGCGGCGCTGGACCGCGTCGGCTACCTGCCGGAGGAGCGGGGGGTCTACAAGCGCATGACGGTCCGCCGGCTCCTGGCGTTCATGGCCGAGATGAAGGGCGTCTCGGCCCGGGATTCGGGTCCGCGCATCGAGCGGTGGCTGGAGCGGCTGGAGCTGGACGACTGGATCGACGCGAAGGTCCAGGAGCTGTCCAAAGGGATGCAGCAGAAGCTCCAGTTCGTCAGCGCGGTGCTCCACGAGCCGGAGCTCGTGATCCTGGACGAGCCGTTCGGCGGGCTGGACCCCATCAACCAGCAGGTGCTGAAGGAGATCGTGCAGGAGCTCCAGGATGTCGGCAAGACGATCCTGTTCAGCACCCACATCATCGACCACGCGGAGCGGATCTGCGACCACGTCTGCATCATCGCCCGCGGCGCGAAGGTGGTGGATGGGCCGCTGGCACGGGTGCGCCAGGAGCACGGCGGCTCGTACGTGGCGGTGACGCTGGTGCCGGGCGCCACCGACGGCGCGGACCGCATCCGGTCGTCGCGCCAGGTGGCGAGCGTCCGGCAGGACGGCGCCGAAGTGGAAGTCACGCTCCGGGAGGGCGGAGACGCGAACGCGCTCCTGTCCGAGCTGGTCTCCGACGAGGTCCGGCTCCAGCGGTTCGAGGTCGTGCAGCCGTCGCTGGAGCAGGTCTTCATCGAGCGCGTCGGCCGGCCCGACGAGCTGGGCATGGAAGAAGGGGGCCTGTGATGAACAGGAGCTGGGCGGTCATCAAGCGCGAGTTCATGGAGGGGGTCCGGACCAAGACGTTCATCCTGGGTACGGTGTTCGGGCCCGTGCTCATGATCCTGCTCATGATCGGGCCGGTGCTGCTGGCCGAGTCCAGCGGCGGCGGGCGCGCGAGCATCGCCATCGTGGACGGGACGGGGGAGGAGGTCGGGGACGAGGTGGCGGCGGTGCTGGCGTCGTACTCGGCACGGGCCGCGGAGGACCAGACCCAGACCGTGTTCGAGACGGAGGTCCACGAGGTCCCGGTCGCCATGACCGACACCCGGGTGCCCGCGATCCGGGATCGGGTCGACGCCGAGGAGCTGGACGGGTACCTCGTCCTGCCCGAGGGCCTGCTGGACGGTGGCGTGAGCGCGACGTACACGGGGACCAACGCGTCGGCGCAGCGGATCACCCGGGACATCGACCAGGCGGTGATCTCCGCGGTCCGGGGCCGCCGCATGCGGGATGCCGGCATACCCGGCGAGCAACTCGCCCACGTCATGGCCCCGGTGCCCGTGGAGAAGCGGATGTTCGGCGACGAGGAGGAAGAGGCCGGCGCCGCCGAGTTCCTGCTGATCCTGGGCTACGTCATGGGCTTCGCCATCTACATGGCGGTGATCCTGTACGGCGCGTCGGTGGCCCGGGGCGTGCTGGAGGAGAAGCGGGACCGCATCGTGGAGGTGATCCTGAGCTCGATCCGGGCCCAGTCCTTCATGACGGGCAAGGTCGTCGGCATCGGCGCCACGGGGCTCCTGCAAATGGCGATCTGGGCCCTGTTCGCCGTGCTGCTCCTGACCCAGGCGGACGCCATCGGATCCATGCTGGACACGACGATCCCGACGCTGCCGCCCGTGCCCGGCGTCCTCGCCTTCAACTTCCTGTTCTTCTTCGTGGCCGGGTTCTTCCTGTACGGCGCCATGTTCGCCGCGGCCGGCGCCATCGCCACGAACGACCAGGAGATGCAGCAGCTCCAGTTCCCGGTCATCGCGCCGCTGATCCTGGGCATCTTCTTCATGATGCCCGTCATCGAGAACCCCCACTCGGGGATCGTGGTGGCCGGCACGCTCATCCCGTTCACGGCGCCCATGGTCGTGCCCATGCGCTCGGCCGTCGTGGACATCCCGACGGCCCAATGGCTGGGCTCCATCGTGCTGATGCTGGCGACGGTCATCTTCTTCATCTGGGTCGCGGCCAAGATCTACAGGGTCGGCGTCCTTTCCACCGGCAAGCGGCCCAAGCTCAAAGAGCTCGTGCGCTGGATGCGCACGGCCTGACCCGAGCCGCCGCCATCGGCGGACGGCACGGTCCAACGCGGAGAGCCCATGTCCATCACGCCCACCGACGTCTCTCTCGTCTTCCTCGGCATCCTCATCGTCCTGGTGCTTTTCGAGGTCCGGCGCCTGGGACGCAAGACGCCGGATCTGGAAGAGAAGTTCGAGGCGCTGTCGCAACGCCTCGGCGAGCGCCTGGGCCCGCCGCCCATGGAGATGAAGTTCCGGGGCGGGGCGCAGATCGTGGAGGCCGGCGCGTCGGTGGACCGCCTGTCCGAGGAGCTGGAGCGCCTCGACGGCAGCATCCGCGCCATGGAGCCGCCCGACTCCTCGCCGGAAGGGATGCGCCGGTTCCTGGCCGCGCTGGAGAACCTGCGGGACGAGATCACCGTCGCCCGGGAGCTCGTGGGACGCGCCGGCGGCCAGTACGCCCAGGCCGCCGAGACCCTCGACTCGGCGGGCCAGGCCCTGGAACGGGTCGGCGCCGGCCTGGAATCCGCCATCGACAAGGCCGGCGTACTCAGGGAGGGCGGCGAAGCGTCGTAGGGTGAGGCGAGTTGGGTACTGCGAGTTGG
>CAYQCY010000030.1:0-25936 GCA_964416095.1 uncultured Gemmatimonadaceae bacterium | reverse complement strand
GGGTCGGGGTGCTCGGGCAAACGCGGGGGCAGGAGCCAACCGCGAGCGCGCCGGCCCCGGAACCCGGCGGCCGACCCGCGAACCCGGCTATGGCCACGAACCGCACCGATCATCGATCACCGATCACCGATCAAAGGCTCACCCCGCGAACCCGATCCACCACGCGACCCATGCTCACCCCGCGAACCCGACCGGTCACCGGTCACTCATCACCCGTCGAGCCGAGGTTGCGAACCATGCCGACGCCACGCCGCAGGATCCCCGTGCTCTCAGCCCTGTTCGCCCTCCTCGCCGCCACCGCTGCCGCGGCCCAGACGGACACCCTCGCCGTGCCCGGGCTGGACGCGCCCGTCGAGATCCTGGTGGACCCGTGGGGGATCCCCCACATCTACGCGTCCTCGGAGCACGACCTCTTCTTCGCCCAGGGCTACAACGCGGCCCGGGACCGCCTCTTCCAGCTCGAGGTCTGGCGGCGCCGGGCCACCGGCACCGTGGCCGAGATCCTGGGACCCCGGGAGCTCGAGCGCGACATCGGGACCCGGCTCTTCATGTTCCGGGGCGACATGCGGGAGGAGATGCGGCACTACCACCCCCGGGGCGAGGCGATCATCACGGCGTTCGTGGACGGCGTGAACGCCTACATCGCCAGGACCGAACAGGACCCTTCGCTGCTGCCGGTGGAGTTCGAGCTGCTGGGGATCCGGCCCGGCCGCTGGACGCCCGCGGTGGTCGTCTCCCGGCACCAGGGCCTGCTGGGCAACATCAACAACGAGCTGGACTACGGCCGGGCCGTGGCGCGAGCTGGTGCGGAAACGGTCCTGGAGATCGCCGACTTCCACCCCGGGACGCCGGACATCGCGCTGGACCCGGCCATCGACGGGGCGCTCCTGGAAGCGGACATCCTTTCCGTATACCACGCCTTTCGGAGGGGTATCCGGTTCGAGTCTGAAGATCTGCTTCGAGGCGCGCGGCCGGGCGAGCCCGGCCGGCCCCAGGCAGGGGCAGGCCCAGGGGGTGGTGGAAGCGGCTTCGCGGCGGCGGGTGGTCTTCCGGGCGCGGTCGAACCCGGCGGACGCCGGGAAGCCGGCGGAAACGCCGCCCACCCGGATTACGCCGCGGACCAACACCGATCACCGATCACCGATCACCGATCAGGCTTGCGCCAAAGAGCCGACGGCGTTGACACGCACTCGGCTGACCCCGCGAGCCCGGGGCGGTCGGCGGTCGGCGGTCCGCGGTCCCACAGTGACATCGGCAGCAACAACTGGGTCGTGAGCGGCGCGCTGACGCGCAGCGGGCGTCCGTTCATGGCGAACGACCCGCACCGGTCGCAGGCGGCGCCGTCGCTCCGCTACTGGGTGCACCTGGTGGGCCCGGGCTGGAACGTGATCGGCGGCGGCGAGCCGGAGATCCCGGGCGTGAGCATCGGCCACAACGAGCACGGC
The DNA here is from genome assembly GCA_964416095.1 of uncultured Gemmatimonadaceae bacterium. Taxonomy (GTDB): domain Bacteria; phylum Gemmatimonadota; class Gemmatimonadetes; order Longimicrobiales; family RSA9; genus CAYQCY01. The sequence goes on along the minus strand of CAYQCY010000030.1, from coordinate 24,491 downwards.
GCGTGGGGGCTCACCGTCTTCGCGACGGACGGCGAGGACCTGTACGTGTACGAGACCAGCCCGTCGGACCCGGACGCGTACCGGTACCGGGGCGAGTGGGCGGCCATGACGGTGATCGTGGACACCGTCGCCGTGAAGGGTGCGGACGTCGTCGTCGTGGAGCACCGCTACACGCGCCACGGGCCCGTGGTCTACCAGGATTCGGCGAACGGCGTGGCGTACGCGGTGCGGGCGGCGTGGATGGAGGTGGGCGGGTCGCCGTACCTGGCCAGCCTGCGCATGGACCAGGCCCGGACGTGGGACGAGTTCCGTGACGCGTGCGGCTACAGCCACATCCCCGGCGAGAACATGGTCTGGGCCGACACGTCCGGGACCATCGGCTGGCAGGCGGTGGGCATCGCGCCGGTCCGGCCGAACTGGTCGGGGCTCGTGCCGGTGCCCGGCGACGGCCGCTACGAGTGGGCCGGCTACCTGCCGATCCCGGAGAAGCCCCACGTCGCGGACCCGCCCGAGGGGTTCTGGGCCACGGCGAACAACGACCTGATCCCCGACGACTACCCCCGCAGGGACGCGGTCGCCTGGGAGTGGTCTGACCCGTTCCGCTGGGCCCGCATCGCCGAGGTCCTGGGCTCGGGCCGCAAGCTGGACATGATGGACATGATGCGGCTCCAGACAGACGTGCTGTCGCTGCCGGCACGGTCCCTGGTGCCGCTGCTCGAGCACGTCGAGACGGACGACGCCCTCACCGAGACCGCCCGGCTCCGACTGCTGGACTGGGACTACCGCCTGGAGCCCGGCTCCGTCGCCGCCGGCATCTACTTCCGCTGGGAGCGCCGGCTCCGCGGCATGGCGTACGACCGGTTCGTGCCCGACACGCTGCGCGGGCTCGTGGGCTTCTCCACGAGCACGCTGGTGGAGCTCATGGCCGCGCCGGACCAGCGGCTGGGCGCGGACCCGGTGGCCGGCCGGGACGCGTTCCTGCTCACCGGGCTGGAGGCGGCCGTCGCGGAGCTCCGGACCGACCTGGGCGACGACCCGGAGGCGTGGCGGCTCGGCGCGTTCAAGCACGCCTACATCCGCCACCCGCTGTCGGGGGCCGTGAGCGACGAGCTCCGGGCCCGCCTCGACGTGGGGCCGGCCCCCCGCGGCGGCAACGGCTACACGGTGAACAGCACCGGGAGCGGCTTCAACCAGACGTCCGGCGCGTCGTTCCGCATCATCGCCGATGTGGGCGCCTGGGACCGTTCCGTGGGCATGAGCAACCCCGGCCAGGCCGGGAACCCGGACTCGCCGCTCTACCGCAACCTGTTCGAGATGTGGGCGGCGGACCGGTTCTTCCCGGTGCTGTTCTCGCGAGAGGCAGTGCGGAGCGTGACAGTACAGGAGCTGGTGCTGGTACCGTGATCGGGGGGACGCCCGGCACGGCTGCCTTCGCCGGGTTGGATGGCTCGTGGGGGGGGATCCTCGGTCGCGGGCCGGTTCGCGAAGTGGCAGGACGGGGGTGCGGCGTTCATCGAGCGGGATCGCGACCCGTCGGTCACGACCCTGGGCAGGATGTACCTGGTCACGGAGGAGCAGTTCCTCCAGGTGCTGCTGCAGGAGAACGGGTACGACAGCTTCGATGTGGAGCTCGGTGTGGACGTGCGCGCGGCGGTGGACCGGGGCGCATCGACGTTCCGTGGTGGCGTGTACTCGGCGCTCCTGTCGCTGGGCGAGCGGGACGGCCACCCGGTCCTGACCTTCACGACGGACCGGTCGAAGAACGAGCTGATCGTGCAGCCACCGGGTCCGGCCTATCTGGAGACGCTGGTGCGCGGCCTGCGCGAGACGTACGCGCTTGCCGACGCGGAGATCGTCGAGTACCTGGGCTCCGCACCGGGGAATGCGGGGCCGCTTCCCGGCGGCCGACCTGGCCCGATTGGTGGCGGAGACCTGACGCCCGCCCCCTACTCCGGCGCTCCCTCCCGGGACTCCGGCTCGTCCTCGTCGTCATCCGGGGGGATGGGTGTGGGCGGCCGGAGGTACTGCTTGATGAGGGTGATGTAGAGCAGGGCGTAGATGATGGCGACGGCGCCGAAGACGCCGGAGATCCTCCCCTCGCTGACCAGGTCGAAGACGAGGAGCAGCACGAGGATGGCGGCGATGAGGGTCGCGCCGACCAGCATCCAGGTGGAGACCGGCCGGTCACCGTTTCTCGGGTTTCCGCGTTCCATGGTCAACCTTCGGCACGGGGTGAGCGCGTCTTGCGACGTTGGCACCCGTTTCTTCGCACCTCCTCGTCCATGGCGGTTCGGTGCCGGCGCCCCCCCGAGCGCCTAGAGCCGGAACAGGTAGGACACCTTGAGGAAGAGCCCTTCGTTGACGGGCTCGTAGGTGTCGAATCCGTATTCATCACGGCCGGTCATGAGGCGTGACCAGCCGGCGTAGACGACGGTCCCGGGCGAGGGCTCGTAGGAGGCGAGGAGCTCGATCCGGATGTCGCCGTCCTCGACGGGCCGGGACAGGCTCGCGTACCGGACCAGCGTCCGTCCGGCGGGGTCCCGAAACGCGTCCCGGGTCTCGAGCTTGTACTCCGTGATGACCCGGGTGAAGAAGGCTCGCGTGAACTGGTACTGGAGGTTGATGCGCGGGATCCGGGTGGTGGAGAAGACCCCGCCCGAGTCGCGCCAGAGCCTGGAGTACGAGTAGTTCAGGTCGATGCTGAGCCCGGAGGTCGGCTTCAGGTCGATGCTGGGCGCCGCCTGCACCTCGAGCCCCCGCGACGCCTCGCCGTAGATGGGCACCTCGCGCAGGTAGAACCGGCCGTTGATCGTCAGCCAGCGGGTGGTCTGGGACCGTCCGAAGGCGGCGAGGGCCAGCATGTTCCGGAGCGGATCCGGCAGGGTGAACGACGTGGGCGCCGCGGGGCACGCGTCGTCCGACTCCGTCACCGGCACGGGACACACCTCGTAGTCGTCGTAGTCCTCGGGCTGGAAGGCGAAGTAGCCGTTCCGTACGAGGATGGTGAAGGTGTGGTTGCCGCGGACCTGGAAGCTGGTCTGTGCTTCCACCTCGAGCTCCTCGGGCCCGTTGCGGCTCCAGAAGTCGTCGTGGTCGAAGAAGCCCTCGACGCGGATCTCCGGTGTCCAGCGCTCGAGGAGGGCGCCGGGCCGGCCCCACACGTTGTACGACAGGCTGGCGTTGGTGCGCACGTCCCCGATGCGGCGGATGAAGCCGGACTCCGCCCGGAACTCGGGCGCCACGTCTTCGAAGCGGAGCCCCCAGCTCAGCGTCCTGCTGGAGCGGTCGAGCTGGGCGTGGACGATGGGGCCGAACTCGGTGTCACCGGAGACGAACACGGTCTCGCCGCCGGGGCCCGCGTCGTCCAGCTCGACGGGCTCGGCGGTCCAGCTCCCGCCGAGCTGGGCGGTGACGGTGTAGGTGCCGAAGCGGAGCCGTGCGTCGGCGGCGACGACGCGGTTGAAGCCGCTTCCATCCAGCAGGGTGCGGTCGGTGAAGACGGCGCCCACGGTGGATCCGGTGCCCACGTCCTGGCGGAGCCGGACCAGGTTGAAGAGGGCGTTGTCCCCCGCTTCCTCGAAGTCGACGGGGCTCTCGTCCACGGCGCCGAGGTAGCCCACGTTCAGGGGGCCGATCTTGCCGGTGAGCTTGGCGCCGCCGATCGGGTTCACCACGGACCGGGTGTAGACCAGGCGCTGGGGCGTGTTGAAGATCTCCGTGCCCTCGAGGAAGAACGGCCGCTTCTCCGGGAAGTAGATGGCGAAGCGCTCGTTGACGGTGACCTGGTCGGCGTCCGCCTCCACCTGGGAGAAGTCCGGGTTGAAGGTGGCGTCCAGCACCAGGTTGCGGGTCAGGCCGTAGCGCGCGTTGAGGCCGAACTCGGATTCGAGGTCGTCGCGCACGAAGACATCGGCGTCGTTCAGCGCGCCGACGCGCTTGCCGGTGACCACCGGGTTGACCTCGCGGAGCCGGCGCGGGCGCAGCCCCTGGAGCCCCACCAGCGCGCCGCTCTGCTCCAGTGTGCTGGGCGTGTTGGCCGTGATGGGCGCCCACGACTGCTTGTACCCCGTCCGCCGGACCTCCCGCGCCACGTTCAGGCCCCAGGTCTGCTCCTCCGCCGGCGGGAACCGGAGGCTCACGTGCGGGATCCGGATCTCGGCGATCCAGCCGTCCTCAGCCACGCGGCCACGCGAGTCCCAGATGAAGTCCGGGTTGAAGTCCACCGGCGACCGGGGCCCGCTCCTCCCGCCCCGCTCCAGCCCTTCGATCCAGAAGCCGTCCACCTGGATGCCCAGCGGATTCACGTAGAAGAGGTACGCCTGGCGCCGGTCGTTGAAGGTGTCCAGCATGATCCGGATCCAGTCGTCACCCCAGATGGCCCGGTCCCGCTCCCCGAGAGTGGCCCGGATCTGCTCCGGACGGCTGTCCTGGGCGTGGATCCCGAAGTAGATCGCCTCTTCCGTGTAGAAGACCCGGACCACCGTGTTCTCCGTGGCAGGCAGCCCCTCCACCGGCTCGAACTGCGTGAACCCGGCGAGGACCGCCGCCTCCGACCAGACCGCCTCGTCCAGGCGCCCGTCCACCTGCACCTGCACCGATTCGTACCGCGAGGCCCGCACCTGGAGCTCGCCCGCGCTGCCACGGAAGAACAGCGTGTCGTTCGGTACGCCGGCCAGGACGATGGCCAGTAGCGCTGCCGTCACAATCGCGTCCCTGCGTGTCGTGGTTCTCCGGACCCGGAAGGTACGCAGGAGCACCGCGCGAGGGCAATGATGCGCCGCCCGGCTGGACGCCGACGCGAGCCGGTGTTAGCTTCGCGACCATTAACGATAATCGTTACCATGAGGAGGCTCCATTGGACAAGGCGGTCCACGACGCGATCAACGCGCAGATCAAGAAGGAGTTTGATTCGGCGTACATCTACCTGGCCATGGCGGCCCATTTCGAGGATGCGAACCTGAGCGGCTTCGCGAGTTGGATGCGGCTCCAGGCGGCGGAGGAGAAGGCGCACGCCATGCGGCTGTTCGACTATCTGGTGGAGCGGGGTGCCCGGGTCGTGCTGAAGGCGATCGCCGAGCCGCCGTCGGAGTTCGGCGCGCCGGAGGGGATCTTCGAGATGGCGCTGGAGCACGAGCGGAAGGTGACGGCGTCCATCAACGAGATCTACGCGTTGGCGGTGGAGAAGAACGACTACCCGACGCAGGTCATGCTTCAGTGGTTCATCGAGGAGCAGGTGGAGGAGGAGGACAGCGCGGAGACGGCGGTCCGGCAGTTGGAGATGGCCGGGGACAACACGGCGGCGCTGCTCTTCCTGGACCGCCAGTTCGGCGAGCGGGAGCACGCGGAGCATTAGGCTGTGGCGGGGCTGTGACCCTTCGTCGGCCTCACGGGTTTGCGCCGCGGCCGGTTCTTGCGCACCGTGTCATGGAGCATGCCGCCGTAAGGAGTCACGTCATGAGAGCGCTCCCCCTGCTGTTCCTCGTGTTACTGGTCGCGTGCGTGGGCCGGGCACGCCAGACCGGTCCCGGAAGGGATGTACTGACGGCGGAAGAGATCGCGTCGGTGCCGGCGACCAACATCTACGATGTCGTGCGCCGGCTCCGGCCCCAGTGGCTGCGGCAGAGGTCGTCGGGGACCCCGAGCGACCCGGTGCCGGTGCGGCCGATGGTGTATGTGGACGGTGTCCCGCAGGGCAGGGTCGGCGTACTCCGGGACTACCGGCGCGAGGGTGTGATCCGGATGGAGTTCCTCGGGCCCAGCGATGCGACGAACCGGTTCGGCACGGGGCACAGCGGGGGCGCCATCCTGGTCACGACAGGGCGGAACGAGGCGGTGCCGGGACGTTGACGTCCGGAGGCGTCCCCGAAGGAGCCGAGCAGCGTATGATCCGGCGTGATATGTCGATGGAAGAGCTGGTGCATGACGTGCCCGAGTCCATCTCCTATCTCATCGACAAGGGCGTTCAGGCAATCGCCTGTGGCGCGACGACCTGGGACACCTTCGAAGAGGCCGTGGAGAAGCAGGGGTACAGCGACGAGCAGATCGACGAGATGGTGGAGGAGATCCGCCGCCTGAAGCGGCAGAGCCGGTCGCAGCAACCCGGAGACTGAAGAACCGCCCTCCCTCAACCGCCGGATGCGGGCTCGTTGTCGTCCAGGATCCGGTAGACGTAGACCGAGTTCGCCAGCACGTGCTGGGGCGGCGTGGCCCGGAGGGGGGCGAAGGGGTCGTCGGGCAGGTACATGCCGGCCAGGTTCGTGGCCGACACGACGAGCCACCCGGGGTCCGGCGCGTCCGCCGCCGGGTCCGGCGGTGGACGCAGGGGGAAGAAGCTCTGGAGCGGCACGTAGTCGATGCCGTAGCCCGCCGGCAGTGCGGACCCGAAGTAGCTGAGGTAGACCCGTTCCACGTCGTGCTTCTCCATCCAATCCCGGAGCTCCAGCAGCCCCTGGCCCCAGTCCAGGTTCGAGTCCACCATGACCCGGAAGCCCAGCTCCTTGCGGAAGGGCACGTACTCGGTCAGGTACGTGAGGAAGTGGGGGTAGTACGCCAGCGACGACGCCACGAACGCCACGACGAGGGCGCCGGCCACCCACCGGGCGAGGCGCGGGCCCGTGGCCCACAGCCGGGCCACGCCGACCGCCACCAGGATCGCCAGCAGCGGCAGCAGCGGCAGGGCGTGGCGGATGCCGATGTTGAGGTCGGCTTGGAGGAGGAAGGCGAGGAAGACGAGGGCGCCGACGAGGACGGGGCTGATCGGTGATCGGTGATCGGTGTTGCCTCGCCGGGTGAGCCGGGCTCGTGGCGGTCGACCGCCGACCGCCGTTGGCTCATCGGGTGCGCCGGGTTCGTGGTGGACCGCTCCCTCCTCGGGACGGGCCTGGTCCCCTTGCCCGGCTCCGCCCGTCGCCCGGTCGCCCGGTCCCCCCGTCTCCCGATCCCCCTTGGCCGTCCGTCCACGCCATCGTTGCCAGAAGCCGATGATCGCCAGGACGGCCAGTGCGTGGAGCGCCGCCGGCGTCTTCAGCACGATGGCCACGGGGAAGAAGTACCAGAACCCGTCGGGGCTGGTGCGGCCCAGCAGCGTGACGGGCACGCCGTGGCCGACGCTGGCGTGCCAGATGTTCTGGCCCAGCCCCCAGCGGAACTGGTCCAGGGCGAAGTCGCCGCGGTACACCACCACCAGGGTCAGGTAGGCGATGGCGATGGCGGGGGGCAGGAGGGCGCCGATGCGGGTCCACCATGCCCGGTCGTAACGCCGCGCGAAGGCGTCCAGGGCGAAGAGGACGAGGGCGGCGGCGCCCAGGGCGAGGGCGCTGAACTTGATGCCCAGGGCGAGGCCCGAGAGGGCGGCGGCCAGAGCGGCGGTCCGGAGGGTGGGCTCGCGGATGGCCCGGTCCCATGCCCACAGGCCGGCCAGGTAGACGAGCGCCAGGGGCACGTCGTTGTAGCTGATGGCGGCGTGGGCCAGGACGTCGGGCAGGAACGCGGTGAGGGCGGCGGCGAGGAGCGCGGCGAGGGGTCCGGCGATGCGCCAGGTGAGGACGGCGGCGAGGGCGACGAGGGCCATGGCCAGGAGGACGCCCACGAGGCGGGTGGCGAAGGCGAGCCGTTCCGGGTCGTTGCCGCCGTTGAAGTAGACTTCCTGGGCGTAGACGAACCGGTTGAACGCGCCCCAGCGGGGCCCACCGCCCTCGTCGGTCTCGACGGTGGTCTCCTCCGGTAGCTCGACGCCGGCGAGGTGGGCGGCGGCGCCGTAGAGGTACTGCATGACGGGTGGGTGGTCGAGGGTCATGGACCAGTCCCCGGTGGCCCAGCCCCGGGCCCCGGATGCCACCATGAAGATCTCGTCGAAGGTGGTGGAGGTGCGGCGGGACGCCAGGGCGGACACGACGCCGGAGGCGACGACCACCACGGCGATGGCGGCGATCCAGGGCCGGCCGGTGCCCAACGGCGTGGGGCGCCGTGTCATCGGCCTTCTGTGGACGGGTCGGAGGCGGCGTCCGCCGGTGGACCTTGAGGACCGGCCTCGGCCTTCGCCGTGCCGAGGCGCGCTTCCATGACCACGAAGTGGGGCCTGCGCTTGACCTCGTCGTAGACGCGGCCCAGGTACTCGCCGATGATGCCCACGACCAGGAGCTGGACGCCGCCCAGGAAGAGGAGCGCCAGGGCGATGGTCGCCTGGCCGACGCCGGCGGGGAACGACCGCTCGATGAAGCGCCAGTAGACCACGACCAGCAGGCCCGCGGCGGCAAGCCCCGTGACGGTGAAGCCCAGCATGGTGGCCAGGCGGAGCGGCGCCTTGGAGAAGGCCAGGATCCCGTCGAATGCCAGGCCGAAGAGGCGGCGCAGCGACTGGGCGGGCCGGCCGGCGTGGCGTTCCCGCCGCTCGACGGGCACGCCCACCTGGCGGAACCCGACCCAGGCCCGTAGTCCCGGCAGGTAGCGGTTCGTCTCGGGCATGGCGTTGATCTGGTCCACGACGCGCCGGTCGTACAGGGCGAAGGAGCCGGCGTCCCGGGGAATGGGGATCTCGGCCAGCCGCGACATGAGCCAGTGGAAAGCGCGGAACGCGATGCGCTTGAGGAGTCCCTCCCGGCGCCGCGTCCGGACGGCATAGGCGATGTCGGCGCCGTCCCGCCACGCCTCGACGAGCTCGGGCAGCGCCGCCGGGTCGTCCTGGAGGTCGCAGTCCATGACGACGACGGCCCGGCCGTCGGCGTGGGCCAGGCCCGCGGTGAGGGCGGCCTGGAGCCCGAAGTTCCGGGCCAGGCGGAGGTAGCGGACCCGTTCGTCGTCGGCCCGCAGGCGCTCCAGGATCGCCGGCGTCTCGTCGGTGCTGCCGTCGTCCACGAAGAGGAAGGCGTAGTCCAGGCCCGTGGGCTCGAGGGCCGTCGAGACCTCACGGTACAACGCTTCGACGTTGTCCGCCTCGTTGAATGCGGGAACGACGACACACAGATCGGGCGCGGAACCGGTTCTGGTCATGGAAGCCGTGTCGAGGCCCCGGCACCGGGGCGCGTATCTGCTTCGGGGATGCGGGGTTCCGGGACAATCGCGTGAAAGGTAACCCTCGGAGCGCGCCGGCTCAATCGCGTTCTCGGCCGTGCCCCATGGACGGGGGCATGCGCACGGCCACGACGCGGCCGCGGGCGCAGGCGACGCCGTCGGCGGAGACGGTGATGGAGGTGATGACCTTCCGCTCGCCGACTTCCTCGATGCGGCCCCGGACCTCGAGGGGCGGGCCCAGCGGCGTGGGCTTCAGGTAGTCGACCTGGAGCGACGCGGTGACGAAGCGGGGGTACGGCTCGCTCTCGGCGTCCAGGCCCGTCTCCCGGGCGACGGCCGCGGCGGCGCTGCCGGTGCCGTGGCAGTCGATGAGCGACGCGATGAGCCCACCGTAGACGTAGCCCGGGATGGCCGTGTGGTACGGTTCGGGCGTGAAGGTGGCCACCGTCTCGTCGCCGTCCCAGAAGCTGCGTAGCTGGTGGCCTCGCTCGTTGAGCCGGCCACAGCCGTAGCAGTGGGCGGTGTCGTCGTCGTAGTAGTCCTGGAAAGCCTTCACCGATCCCCCTCGCATCGGTTCACGTTGCAGGCGGCGCGGGCGTCAGAAGCCGTTCTTCCGAAGGAACTCGGTGACCCGTTCGAACTCGGTCATCACTTCTGTGCCCAGCGTGCCGATCCGGTCCAGGTCGTCGTCCCGGGCCGCGGCCTCGAGGGACTCCAGGAGCTCGCCCAGGTCCACCGCGTGGATGTTCCGGGCCGCGGACTTGAGAGCGTGGGCCGCCGCGGCGATGGCGTCCGCGTCCCGGGCGTCGAGAGCGCGGGCCAGGCGGTCCGTCCGTCCCGGCGCCTCCGACAGGAAGACCTCGATCGTGGCGTCCACCACGTGCTCGATCCCGGCCGCCCGCATGGTGGACCGGAACTCCCCGATCCGGACCGGCGGGCTCGCTTCGCCGGCGGCGTCCGTCGGGCCGGCCGCGTCCGCGGCCGCGGCGACCGCCGTCTCTTCCCCGTCCGCCGCCGTCGGGGTCGGAGCCGCGCCCTCGACGGCCGCCTCGTCGCCGGTCCAGCGCTCCACGACGGCGTAGAGGTCGTGGGGCTTGAACGGCTTGGACAGGAAGGCGTTCATCCCGGCGGCCATGCACCGGTCCCGCTCCTCGGGCAGGGCGTGGGCCGTGAGGGCGATGATGGGCAGCGCCTCCAGCCCCGGCTCCTGCCGGATGGCCCGGGTGGCCTCGATGCCGTCCATCTCGGGCATCTGGACGTCCATGAGCACGAGGTCGTACGACCGGGTCTTCACCGCATCGAGGGCCTCGGTGCCGGTCTCGACCACGTCCACCGTGTGGCCCCGGGAGCGGAGCATGCTGGTGGCCACGATCTGGTTCACCGGGTTGTCCTCGGCCACCAGGATGCGGAGCTCGCCCCGGGCCGCCGCCACCGTCTCCCTGGTGATGAGCTCCTCGTCGCCTTCGGTGCGGCCGAGGAGGGTGGCCACCGCCTGGAGCAGGTCCGACCGGGTGATGGGCTTGATGAGGTACGCCTGGATGCCCAGCTCCCTGGCCGTGCGGGCGTCGCCCGGCCGACCCGCCGAGGTCAGCATCATGAGGCGGGTGGAGGAGAGGGCCGGGTCGGCCCGGACCTGCTCGGCGAGCTGGAACCCGTCCTGGCCGGGCATGAGGCAGTCGACGACGGCGACGTCGAGCGGCTTGCCGCGTTCGGCGGCTTTCCGGATGAGCGCGAGCCCGGCCTTCGCGTCGGACGCCTCCTGGACGTCGACGCCGGCGGTCCGCAGGTGCTCCCTCGCGATCCTGCGGTTGAGGGGGTGGTCGTCCACGACCAGCACGGTGCGCCCCTCCAGCGCGCCGGCGGGCAGAGCCCGCTCTCGCCCGGCCTCGGCCACTTCCAGCGGCAGGGTGAAGAAGAACTCGCTGCCCACGTCCACCTTGCTCTCGACTTCGAGGGTGCCGCCGAGGAGCTCGACCAGCCGCCGGCTGATGGTCAGCCCCAGGCCGGTGCCGCCGTACGTCCGGGTCGTGGTCGTGTCCGCCTGCACGAACTCGCCGAAGATGGTGTCCAGCTTCTCCTCCGGGATCCCGATGCCCGAGTCCCGCACGCTGAAATGGATACGCGCCTCCTCGCCGGCCGCCGTGCCGCCGCCCTCCAGCGTCACCGTCACCACGACCTCGCCGGCCTCGGTGAACTTCACGGCGTTGCTCACCAGGTTCGTCAGGACCTGGCGCAGCCGCCCCGGATCCGACCGGACCCAGCCCGGGACCTCGGGGCGGATGTCGATGACGAGCTCGTTGTTCTTGCCGGCGGCGCGCACGGCCAGGACCCGAACGGCCGCGTCCACGACCCGGTGCAGGTCGAAGGGGACGGACTCCAGGCTGAGCTGGCCCGCCTCGATCTTGGAGAAGTCCAGGATGTCGTCCAGGATCTGGAGCAGCGACTCGGCGGAGGTCTTCGCCAGCTCGGCGGCCTGGCGCTGGTCCAGGTCCAGGTCCGTCTCCAGCAGCAGCTCGGTCATGCCCAGGACCCCGTTCATCGGGGTCCGGATCTCGTGGCTCATGTTGGCCAGGAAAACGCTCTTCATGGCGCTCGCCCGCTGGGCCTCCTGGGCCAGGGCCTCGAGCCGCTCCTCGATGCGCTTGCGGTCCGTCACGTCGCGGGAGATGCCGATGAGCCCGAGCCGCTCGCCGTCCGGGCCGTGGAACGGGGTCTTCAGAGTGTCCAGCAGCACACGGCGCCCGTCGGGGTACTCGACCCAGTGCTCGTGCTTGATGGGCTCGCCCTTCTCGAAGACCGCCGCGTCCTGTTCCGCGTACTCGGAGGCCCGGTCGCCGGGGAAGATGTCGTGGGCGGTCCTTCCCACGATCTCCTCTTCCTCCATCCCGACGAAGTCACTGAAGGCGTAGTTACACCCGCGGTACACGCCCTGCTCGTCCTTGTAGAAGACCAGGTCGGGGGTGTTGTTGATGAGCGAGCGGAGCAGCTCCTGCTGGCGCACCAGCTCGTTCAGGGCCGCGATGGCGCGGGCCCGCTCCGTGACGTCCCGGGCCGTGCCCTGAGCGCCGCCGAAGCTGCCGTCCTCGTTCCGGATCCCCCGGCCGGAGAAGCTCAGCGTCTTTCGCTCGCCGTGGACATCCAGGTGGACCGTCTCGTGGTTCTCGATCTCGCCGCCGGCCATGATGGTGCCCCACGTCTGCGCCGCCGACTCCCGGTCCTCCGGCGCGATCCGGTCCAGGAACGGCGTGCCCAGCAGCTCGTCCGGCGCCACGCCGTAGATCTCCTCGCAGGCGGCGTTCAGGAAGGTCCAGCGACCGGAGGCGTCCACGGACCAGACCAGGTCGCTGGCCGCTTCCACCAGCCTCCGGTAGCGCTCCTCGGCGGCCTCGATGGCCTCGGCGGCCTCCTTGATCCCGGTGACGTCGTCGCCGGAGAAGACGATGCAGCCCGGCTCGAGGCCCGCGGCGGGGGAGCCGGCGAGGCGGGCCCAGAACAGCTCGCCGTCGGGCCGTCGGCCCCGGAGGTCCGCCTCCGCGTGCCCGGCGACCAGGACCTCCTGGCGGAGCGCGGCGAACCGGTCCCGGTCCTCGTCCGCCGCCAGGACCTCGGCGGCCTGGCGACCCTGCACTTGGTCCGGTTCGTAGCCGAACACGCCGGCGAACCGGTCGTTCACCTTCGTGATGGCGCCGGTCCGGTCCACGAGGGCGATGGCCTGGGGCGCGCTGGCGAGGATCGTATCCACGAACTCGCCCTCCCGCAGCCGGCGCAGGATCGGGCTCGCGAACCGGATGAAGAGCAGGGCGCCCAGCAGGATCACGCCGAACGTGGCGGCGCCGCCGATGAGGGCGACCCGGACGAACGGCTCCCGGACCTCGGCCATGTCGACCTTGGCCACGAGTCCGATGTCCAGTGCCGGGACGTGGCGATACGCCGCCAGGACGGTCACGCCCCGGTAGTCCGGGCCGATGAGCGTGCCGGCCTCGCCGGCCAGGGCGCGGCGGATCGGCTCGGCGTGGTCGGTCTCCCGGGGGACCGGCTCCTGGTCCGAGCCGAGGAACTCGATCCGTCCGTCCCGGCGCACGCCCACCAGGAACTCGCCGGTCCGGCCGATGGGCGGCATGGTGCGCTGGGCGTCGGCGACCTGCTCGAGCGTGACCTCGCGGCCGCGCTCCCGGTCCCCTCTGTGCTCCTCGTCGAACCGGGCCACCGCCTCGATGAACCGGCCCTGGATGGACACGGCCTCGCGCAACGCCTCGCGCATGGTCTGGAGCGTCGCCGCGTACGACACGAAGCCGCTGATGGCGCCCACCAGCAGCGCCGCCACGCTCATGATCGCGACCATGTAGCCCATCTGGCGCTGGCTGCCCCGGGCCTCGGCGATGGTGGCCGCCAGGACCAGCCCCAGCACGACGGTGGCGCCCAGCGCGATGGCGACGATGAAGAACACGTCCTCGACGCCCGAGACCGGCCGCAGGCCGCCGGGCAGAGCGACGAACGAGGTCCCGGCCTCGACGAAGGCATGGCCGCCGGCGATGCCGACACCCAGGAGCAGCGCGCCGAACAGGCGACGCCGCAGCCGCGTCATGCCTCGGGTCTCCCGCGTGCCGTAGACGAGCCACATCCCGGCCAGCGACGCCGCGAAGACCGCGAGGATGCCCAGGAGCACCGTCCGTGACGCCAGCACGGGCCGGGCCGAGATCTGGAGCGCCGCCAGGCCCAGGTAGTGGGTGCCCGTGGCGGCCACGGTGATCAGCGCCGCCACGACGGAGACCTCGCCGGCCCCCAACCGTGCCCGGCGCGTGGTCAGCCAGAAGGCGGCCGTGCTCGCCCCGATGGACAGGGCCAGCGCCGCCAGCGTCGGCGCCAGGTCGTACGCCACCGGCAGGCTGGTCTGGAGGCTCAGCGCCGCGACCCAGTGGGTCGCCCAGATGCCGAACCCGAGGGCCACCCCGGCAAAGGCGAGCCAGGTCCGGGCGCGGGGCCCGCCCGCCCGGGCATGCCGCGCCAGGTCGAGGGCTCCATACGACGGCACGACCGCCACGGCGTAGGACAGGACGATCAGGACGATGTCGTAGCTGACGTGCACGGGCACCTGCATCTCAGCGTACCATCACGATGAGCGTGTCCACGGGGATGCGCAGGCGATTACGCCAAGGTACAGCCTCGGCGGGGCCGGTGCCACGATGCGACGGCCGCGGCCGACACGGCGCACCGGGGCCGCCGGCCGGTGAGGCTCGTGACCACGTCGTTGCACGGGACCCGTGCGCCGGCGAGCACGGCTTCCTATCCTGCGGAGAAGCACCCGCGGCCTCGACAGGAGTCTCGACATGAATTCCCAGCCTCTCGACCGACGCGCCTTCCTCCGCACCGGCCTGGCCGCCGCCGCGGCGCTGGCGTTGCCGGACCGGGGTTCCGCGACCACGCCGGCGCTCCGGCCCGCTTCCCCGATCCGTATCAGGGGCCGGGTCACGGCCCGGGGCCGAGGGCTTGCCCGGGCCGCCGTCACGGACGGGCTCGACGTGGCCCTGACCGACGTGGACGGGCGCTACGAGCTGGTGAGCGATGCCGCCCGCCGCTGGCTCTCGCTGTCGCTGCCCGCCGGACAGCGCGTCCCCGTGAGCGAGACGGGTACGGCGCTGCTCCATCGCCGGATCCGGCCGGGGCGCGGCGGCGAGATGCAGGCCGCGTTCGAGCTGGAGCCGATCCCCGGCGGCGATGAGCGACACGCGCTCCTGCTCCTGGCCGACACCCAGACGGAGGACATGTGGGAGATCGGCCGGCTCATGGACGAGACGGTGCCGGACGTGCGCGCCACCGTCCGAAGCCTGGGCGACGTGCCCGTCTTCGGCGTGGCGTGCGGCGACATCATGTTCGACAACCTGGAGCTCTACCCCGAGTACGAGCGGGCAGTGGCCGCCATGGGCGTTCCCTTCTTCCAGGTGGTGGGGAACCACGACATGGACTTCGAGGGGCGCACGGACGAGGCGTCCACCGCCACCTTCCAGCGCCACTTCGGGCCCGGCCACTACTCCTTCGACCGGGGCGCGATCCACTACGTGGTCCTGGACGACGTCTTCTGGCACGGCGCCGGCTACCTGGGCTACATCACGGCGGAGCAGCTCACCTGGCTGGCGGCGGACCTGGAGCGGGTCGAGCCGGGCGCCACCGTCGTCGTATGCGTACACATCCCCGTGATGACGAGCCAGCACCTGCGGCGCGGCGAGGAGCGGCCGAGCCCGGGGGGCGCGGTCATGAACCGGGAAGCGCTCTGGCGCCTGCTCGATCCGTACGATGCCCACATCCTCTCGGGCCACACCCACGAGAGCGAGCACGTCTTCGAGGGCGGCGTCCACGAGCACGTGAACGGATCGGTGTGCGGATCCTGGTGGGCCGGCGACATCTGCCGGGATGGGACGCCCAACGGCTACGGCGTCTACCAGGCCCACGGCGGGGAGCTACGCTGGCGCTACAAGGCGACGGGCCGGGACGCCGACCACCAGATGCGCCTCTACGCGCCGGGCTCCGATGCCCGCGCACCGGATGAGCTGGTGGCCAACGTGTGGAACTGGGACCCGGAGTGGCGCGTCGTCTGGTACGAGGACGGCGAGCGGCGTGGCGCCATGGCGCGTCGTGTGGGGCTGGACCCGCGGTGCGTCGTGGAGCATACCGGCCCCGAGCTGCCGCCGCACCGGCCGTGGGTGGAGCCGATCCCCACGAACCACCTCTTCTACGCGCCCGTGTCCGCGGGCACCAGCCGGGTCACGGTGGAAGCCACCGACCGGTTCGGAACGGTGTACGTCGAGTCCATCGAGGTGTAGCGACGGCGTGAACCCTCGCCCCCCGGCTAGCGCCGCCGCACGTCCCGCAGCGCGTGGCGCAGCCGGCCCGTCACGTGGTCCGAGGCCAGGTCCGCGACCCGCTCGAGGACGCCTTCCAGCTCCTCCACGGAGAGGGTGGAGAGGACACTGGCCGTGACCACGTCCCTGGCCTCGATGCCGTACCACTCCACGAACACTTCCAGGAGGTAGTGCGCGTCGCGCCGGTTCTCCAGCACCATCTCCAGCGGGTTGTCGGTTCCCACCGTGATGGGCCCCGTGTCGAGCCGTGCGGACGCCGGCGCGCTGGTCACCACCGCGACGGTGTGATCCATGAAGTCGTACTCGTCGAGGCGGTGACGGCTGCACGCCGCCACCGCGATTACCAGCAAGAGCCACCCTGCTGTGGCGGCCTGCCGCCCGAATCCGCGCATGGTCATTCCCCCCGACATCGATGGTGCCGTACACCGTCCCACCCCAAGGTACACGGTCGACAGCCGATTGGAGCCATTCGTGTTTCCCGGGCCCGTGCGTCGCACCGCTCGCCCTGCCGCCCTACCTTGACGATGATCACACCCGAACCGCACGGAGGATTCCATGGATCCGCTACGGGTCACGCTGGTGGGCGCCGGCATCCTGGGCCGGCGCTACGCCCGCGTCCTGGACGAGCTGGCCGAGACGGATCTCGTTGCCGTCGTGAACCGCACGGCGGAACGCGCGGAGTCGCTGGCGGACGCCCACGGCGCCCGGGCGTTCGGCACCCTCGACGCCGCCCTGGACGCGGATGGGGGTGACGCCGTCGTCGTCGCCACGGCGGACCACGTCCACTACCGGACCGTCATGAACGCCCTGAACCGGGGCCTGGACGTCATGGTGGAGAAGCCGCTGGCCACGGTGCTCGGCGAGGCCCAGGACATGGCGGAGACCGCGGCGGAGCAGGGCCGCGTCCTCAAGGTCAACCACAGCCAGCGCGGGGTGGAGGACTACCGTTGGATCCGGGACCGCATCGCCGCCGGCGCCCTGGGCACGCCGGCCGCCGTCCAGCACGTGCGCCACGACCGCATCGACGTGCCCACCGCCATGATCCCCGACTGGGCCGAGCACACCTCGCCGGTCTTCTTCATGTCCAGCCACGACCTGGACCTGGTGGCGTGGTTCCTCGGCGCCCGCCCCGTCGGGGTGGCTGCCCAGGAGCACCGGGGCGTCCTGAAGGCCCGGGGCTTCGATGTGCACGACGCCGTGGATGCCTTCATCCGGTACGACACCGGCGCCACCGGCAGCTTCCACACCTCCTGGATCCACCCCGAGAGCCATCCGGTCCTCGCCGCCGACCGGTTCATGATCGTGGGGGACGAGGGCTCCATCGCCTACGACGCCCGGGGCAGGCGCGTGGAGCTCCACTGCGCCGACGGGGAGGAGGTCGTGGAGTTCACCGGCATCCACACCGCCGACGAGGTGGACGGCCGCCTCGCCGGCGCCTTCGTGGACTCGGTGCGCGACTTCGTGCGCTGCGTCCGGGACCGGACCGAGCCGGAGACGTCCGCGGCCCGCGTGCTGGACGTGACCCGGACCCAGGTGGCGATCCTGGCGGCCATCGCCCGGGGTGGGGCCGTGGAGCTGACGGGTTAGGACATCTTTGGCAGCCGCGAGGACGGCGAGAGGATCTACAGGAAGGACGGGAAGGACGCGGAGGGGTTCGCGGCGAAGCCCGACAGTGCCGGCGAACACCTGTTTCTGTTGTTCGGTCTCCGGCTGTTGCGGGTCCATCGCCTTCAGCCATCCGTTCTCCCCGTCCTCGCCGTCCTCCCTGTTGAAAGTCTTTGTCCTCCAGGGCTCCGCGCCTCCGCGCGAGCCGCTCAACGCGGCACGACGACCCCGTCCAGGTCGTGCTCACGGAGCAGTACGTTGAACGCGGGCACGTCGGTTTCCAGGACCTGGCGCAGCCGGTCCAGGAGCGGCTCCACCTCGGCCAGCAGGTCCTCGAAGCGTTCGTAGGAGCCGGCCGTGGGGCGGCCGTACGCCGCGTTGACGTGGCCGTACAGGTAGACGAGCTGGTTGTCCAGCTTCGGCGGGAAGTTGAGTGGATCCTGGCCCGCCACGTTGCGGGTCTGGATGAGCTCCTCCTCCACGGCGGTGAGCCGTGCGGCGACGGTGTCGGCGCGCTGGCGGACGGCGTCGGCGACGTCGTCTTCGGCGGCCTCCTCGACACGGCCCGCGCTGGCCTTCGCCTGCCCCCGGACCGACCGGATGCGGGCGATGGCGTCGTGGACCTCCGTCACCTTGTCCCGGACGCGGATGGTCAGCTCGTAGCGGGCTTGCAGGTCCGCCACGGGCAGGTCGGGCATGCGCGGGTCCTTGCGCAGCTCCAGCGGCTGCTCCCGGACCCGGTCGCCGGCGGTCAGCCGGACGGTGTACGTCCCGGGCGGGGCCCACGCGCCGCCGGTGTAGCCCAGCGACATGATTGCGCCTTCGATGATCTCGGGCCCCGGGACCTGCAGGTCCCAGACGAAGCGGTTGTGGCCCGTCTCCGCCGGGATCGGCTCCTCGTCGCCGTCCCCGTCCTCCTCGCTGGAGAAGGTGCGGAGCACGGTGCCGTCGGCGTCCAGGATCTCCAGCGTGACCGGCTCCTCGACGTTCTCACCGAGGACGTAGTCGATGACGGCGCCCCGGGGCGGGCCCTCGGGCGCCCGGTCGCCCCGGAAGCCGCGCAGGTTGAGCTGGTAGGCGTGCCGCGGCCGGTAGAGGTGGAGGTCGGTGGACGCGACGTCGTCCGTGAGCTGCCGGACCGGCGACAGGTCGTCCAGGATCCAGAAGGACCGGCCCTGGGTGGCCACCACCAGGTCGCCCCGGTGTACGGCCAGGTCGGTGACGGGCGTGACCGGGAGGTTCCGCTGGAAGGGGTGCCAGCGCTCGCCGTCGTCCAGGGAGATGAACAAGCCGAACTCGGTGCCGGCGTAGAGCAGTCCCTCCCGCTCCGGGTCTTCCCGGACGACGCGGACGGGGTGGTCGGCGGGGATCCCGTTGCGGCCGTCGGTGAGGAGGCGCCAGCGGTGTCCCCAGTCTTCGGTGCGGAAGACGTACGGCCGCCAGTCATCCTCCCGGTAGCGGTAGACGACGGCGTACGCCTTCCCCGGCCGGTGCTCCGACGGCTCGATGACGTTCACCGTGCCGCCCGCGGGCATGTCCCGGGGCGTGACGTCGGTCCAGCTCTCGCCGCCGTCCCGGGTGACGTGGATGAGCCCGTCGTCGCTGCCGGCCCACAGCCCGGCCGGGTCGTGGGGCGACTCGGCCAGGGCGAAGACCGTGTTGTAGACCTCCACGCCGGTGTGGTCGTGCTGGATCGGCTCGCCGGGCAGCGCCTGCTGGGCCTCGTCGTCCGTGGTCAAGTCCGGCGAGATCGTCTCCCACGTCATGCCGCCGTCACGGGTGCGGTGCACGTAGTTGGAGGCGTGGTAGACCACGTCCGGGTCGTGGCGCGAGACGAGGATCGGCGCGTTCCACTGGAAGCGGTACTTCAGGTCCTTCGGCGCAACGCCGTCCTGCATCTGGGGATAGAGGATCACGTTGCGGCTGCGGCCGGTGCGGTGGTCGTAGCGGTCGATGCGGCCGATGTAGTTGCCGGAGTAGACCAGGTCCGGGTCCTCGGGGTGGACCGCGATGTGGCCCGACTCGGCGCCGGCCACCGAATACCACTCGGACTCGGGGGTCAGCGCGCCGGTGGAGGCGCTGGGCACGCTGATGGTGCTGTTGTCCTGCTGGGCGCCGTAGACCCGGTAGGGCCACTGGTCGTCCACCTCGACGCGGTACATCTCCGCCGTGGGCTGGTTGTGCATGGTGGACCAGGACGCGCCGCCGGTGAGGGAGACCTGGGCGCCGCCGTCGTCGCCCACGACCATGACATCGGCATCATGGGGGTTGATCCACAGGTCGTGGACGTCGCCGTGGGGGACCCGGACCCGGTCCCAGGTGCGGCCGCCGTCGATGGAGCGCCAGAACCCGGCGTTCTCCACGTAGACGGTGTTGGGGTCCGTGGGGTCGGCGGTGATGTGGGAGTAGTACCAGCCGCGGCCGCGGAGGTCGCGCTTGACGCTGGTGCGCGTCCACGAGTCGCCGCCGTCGTCGGAGCGGAAGACGCCGCCACCGGGCTCGGCGGTGACCAGTGCCCAGACCCGGTCCGGGTCGGAGGCGGAGATGTCGATGCCGATCCGGCCCACGGGCCCTTCGGGAAGCCCGTTCGTGAGCTTCTCCCAGGTGTCGCCGCCGTCCCTGGAGCGGTAGACGCCACCCTCCATGGCGCCGTCGATGAGGGTCCACGGCTTCCGTTCCGCGCGCCACATGGCGGCGTAGAGGATGCGCGGGTTCTCCGGGTTGATGGCCAGGTCCACCGCGCCGGTGCTGTCGCTGACGAAGAGGACGTTCTCCCAGGTGGCGCCGCCGTCCCTGGACCGGTACACGCCCCGCTCCGGGTTCGGCCCGAAGATGTGGCCCAGGGCGGCCACGAAGACCACGTCCGGGTCCCGGGGGTCCGTCACGATCCTGCCCACGGCGCCCGACTCGGGCAGGCCCGCGAAGTCCCAGCTCTCGCCGGCGTCCACGCTACGGTAGACGCCGCGGCCGGTGGAGACGTTCCCCCGGATGCAGGCCGAGCCCGTGCCGGCGTAAATGACGTTCGGATCGGCGTCGGCCACCTCCACGGCGCCGACGGACGCCACGTCGAAGTAGCCGTCGGAGAGGTTGGTCCAGCTCTCGCCGGCGTCGTCCGTGACCCACACGCCGCCGCCGGTGGAGCCCATGTAGAAGAGGTCTCGTTGGCCGGCCACGCCGTCCACGGCGGTGACACGCCCGCCGCGGTAGGGCCCGATCATGCGGTACTCGAGGTCCCGGATCAGGGTCGTGTCGAGCTCCTGGGCCGTGGCGGGCGCGGCGAGGAGGAGGGCGAGGACGAGCATCGGGCGCGCAAGGTACGCCGGTTGGTCGGACATGGAAGCTCCATTCGTCGTGATCATACGTGTGCGCCTGTCGCGGTTGATACGGAGAGGCACGGACCGGTGGCGGCTCCGGTCACCCGGCTTCGGACTCCGGCCGCCCCACCATGA
This sequence comes from uncultured Gemmatimonadaceae bacterium, assembly GCA_964416095.1. Lineage (GTDB taxonomy): Bacteria > Gemmatimonadota > Gemmatimonadetes > Longimicrobiales > RSA9 > CAYQCY01. Next base: position 3,571 of record CAYQCY010000030.1, on the reverse strand, counting down.
CCCGGTACCATTCGTACCAGGGGCTGCCCAGCAGGCCCGGCCGGACGCGGAACCAGACGGTGTCGCCTTCTTCGACCCGGTGCCAGGCGGCGCGCTCCAGCTCCAGGTCCATGGAAAGGCCCCGGTCCGGGCTGGAGGCCTCGAGCCAGTAGAGCGTGTCGCCGTCCTGGACGGGCGGCACGTCCCAGGCCTCGGTGACCAGCCAGGGCTCCTCCTGCATGGCGGCCGGGTCCAGCGCGCCGTTGACGAAGAGGGCCAGACAGAGCACGCAGAGTCCGATCCAGGCGGCCAGGACCGGCACGCCGAGGAGCTTGAAGGCGCCCGAGACCCGGTGGAAGCCGAAGAGCCGGCCCCGGGTGAGGGCGAGGATCAGGCCGGCCGCGGTGCCGCCCCAGAACGCCCAGACGTAGAGCGGGTCGGAGCCGTCCAGGAGCGGATAGGCCCGGAGGGCGTACCAGCCCAGCGCCGGTGGGCCGGCGATGAGAACGAGTGCCTCCCACCAGGCCCAGCGTCCGTCCTTCTTGCGGTCGAGCCAGCGTCGAAGCGCGGTCATGTCCCCTGACGCCCCCGGTCCAGCCAGTCCACCCCCTCCGTCATCCACGCCGGCGCCTCGGCGCCCTTCAGGTGGTGGTCGAAGTACTGCATCATGCGGCGCTGGAAGTCCTTCTGGTTCGCCTCCTCCTGGAGGTGGTGCGGCTCGCCGGGGTAGCTCAGCAGGATGACCTCCTTGCCGAGGCGCCGGGCCGCGATGTAGAACTCGAGTCCCTGGTTCCAGTCCACGGCGCCGTCGTCGGTGCCGTGCAGGATGAGGAACGGCGTCGTGATCCCCTCGGCCTGGTGGACGGGCGACTCCTCGATGTAGAGGGACAGGCTGTCCCACGGCGAGACGCCCATACGGCCTTGGCCCCACTGGATGAGCGCCGCGTTCGGGTTGCCCGTCCGCTTGTACAGGATGTTGTGCATGCTCACCAGGTTCGTGAGCGGCGCGCCGGTGACCACGGCGGTGAACAGGTCCGTCCGGGTCACCACGAACGACGACTGGTAGCCGCCCCACGAATGGCCCTGGAGCCCGATCCGGTCCGGATCCGCATAGCCCAGCTCGATGACGCGGTCCACTGCTGCCGTCAGGTCGTCCAGCGCCGAGGAGCCGGGCCGGCCGACGTCGTACACGATGTCCGGCATGAGGACCAGGTAGCCGTTGGACGCGTACGTGGACATGTGGGGCCGGTCGTCGTACACCGGCATCGAGTAGGAATGGTGCCGCTGCGACATGGTCTCGTAGAAGTAGACGAGCATCGGGTAGCGCTCGCCCTCCTCGTAGCCGGCGGGCAGCGTCAGCGTCGCCTGGAGGCGGTTGCCCCGGTCGTCCACGTAGTCCACGAGCCGCCGCGTGCCCCACGCGTACTCCGCCTGCTGCGGGTTCGCGTCCGTGACCTGGCGCGGCCGCCGGAACCGCGTGTCCGTGACCCACCAGTCCGGGAACTCCTCGAAGGTCTGCCGCGTGTACACGACGACGTCCGCTTCCTCCGCCCGCTCCACGCCGCCGTACATGGCGTCCTCCCAGACCACCGGCGCCGGCGCGTCGGACCCCGGCTCGACCCGCCACCAGCCGGACCTCTTGGTCCATTCGCCGTACGCGGAGAGGAGCACGGGCTCCGTGAGGTCCACGGTTTCGTGGGCGGGGTCGTCCTCGTCTTCGTCGAAGGCGAAGTCCCGGACCACCCGGAACCGGATGGAGTCCCGGGACGCCATCCCGCCGGTCAGGCTGTAGGCGCCCTGAACGTCGCCCCGCCCGGCGACCCCCGAACTCGAGCTCGAGCTCGAATTCGACCCCAGCGGCACGGCCCACACGTCGTATTCCGTGTTCAACAGCACCCACGCACCGTCCTCGGACCACCCGCCCGCGCCCCAGGTGCCCAGCTCGCCGGGGGTCTGGCGCGCGTCCTGCGAGAAGTCGACGCCGGTCCGCTCGGACAGGTTCGTCGTGGTGTTGGACGCGATCTCGGTGGCCATCACCTCGCCGTCCCGGCCCCACAGGTACCAGGCGCCGTCGGGCGAAGCGCCGATCTGGGAGCGCACGCCTTCGGCCAGCGTGGTCCGCGCGCCGGTACGGGTGTCGATGCGCACCACGTCCGCCTGGCCCCACTCCTCGTCGTGCAGGAGCCGGTACGGCCCGTCGCGGCGGCCGATGGCCCAGTCGCCGTCGCCCACGACCTGGGCCCGGGGCATGCCGTCGTCCTCGAGGCGCACGAGGCGGCCGTCATTGATGTGGACCACGCCCGCGAAGGTCGAGCGCCGGTCCGCCTCTGCCCGGACCCGCTGCACGGACTGGACCCGGTCGTCCTCCCAGTGCCAGACGACGACGTTGGCCTCGTCTTCGGAGTCGTCCTCGTCCTCGTCCAGCGCTTCCCGCTGCTCCTTGATGCCGACCACGAGGCGTGAGCCGGTTTCAGTCCAGGCGGGGCGGCGCAGCTCGCTGAGTACGAAGCCGTCCGGGAAGTCATCGTCCTGCGCGGGGTCGTACACCGTGGGGTTCGCGCCCTCCATCGCGGCCGTGGCGTCGGTCCAGGCCAGGAGCACGTTGGCGCGCTGCTCCATGCCGGGCACGGTGTCGCCTTGCACCGCGGCCAGCGCGGTGCCGGCGTCGTTCCAGGCGAGGCCCTCGTAGAGGTGATCGCCGGTGGCGGGGGCGGTGACGCGCCCGGTGGCCGGGTCCATGAGGTAGAGGCCGTTGCCGGCCCGGTCGGCGGCGTCCACCAGGTAGGCCAGGCGCGTGCCGGCGGAGTCGAAGGCGAAGGCGAAGACGTTGCCGACGTTCCGCTTCCCGCCCCGCGCCAGGTCGACGAGGACCAGGTCGGCGCCGTCGTGCTCCGCCTCCCGGTCCGACTTCGCCTTGTGCACGGCCAGCCAGCGCCCGCCCTCGGCGAAGGCGAAGGAGCGGACGTCCGGGACGGAGTCACGGGTGCCCGTGCCCAGGTCGATCCAGTGGGCGGTCCGCGTCGCGGGCCCGTTGCCGCGGCCGCCACCGTCGCCGTCGTCGTCCGGCGGTGTGGTCAGGAACGCGGCGTGGCCGGACGTGGACGAGAAGGCCGGGGAGGTCCCGTTGGTGGCGGTGAAGTCGTCGTCGCCCCGGAGCGCCTTCACGTGGAGCTCGCTGTCGCCGTCGTTGGGCACGTAGGCGAAAGCGAGCCAACGGCCGTCGGGCGACAGCTCCACCTCGCGGACGCGGCGCCACTCGCCGTAGTCGTCCAGGGTCAGGATCTTCCTGCCGTCGGCGGCACGCGGGTGGTCGTCCTGCTGGGCGTCGAGGCCCGGCGCGACGGCCAGGAAGGCGGCGGCGCCGAGGGCCGCGATGGATCGGATGGCGCGGGAACCGGTGGACCGGGCTTGCATGGCGGGTCTCCTGGTGCGTGGCTCGAACCGTACAAGAGACAGGGCCGGCGTTGCGGCCGCAACGGTGAGACGGTGAGGCGAGATGGTGAGGCGAGGAGGCTGAAGCGAGGAGGATGAGGCGAGGTGTGGACCGCGAGGAGGGTGAAGCGACGGGGTGACGCGAGGGGGATCCAGCGAG
>CAYQCY010000029.1:0-32302 GCA_964416095.1 uncultured Gemmatimonadaceae bacterium | reverse complement strand
TCCCAAAGCAGGTGCGCTACCGGACTGCGCCACGCCCCGTTGTGTGAATGCGGCTCCCGCAGGGAAGCGCCACGGAAGATAGCCGGCGACGCGGCGTCCCGGTAGGGCCGCCGGGCGTCTGGTTGTCAAGGGGCACGGGCGCTCACCTGTCGAGGAGCCGCTCGATCCTTTTCCTGGCGGTGTGTACGCGTGCCTCCACGTCGTCGAGCGTGGCGTTGGTGAGCTCGGCGATGTCGTGCCAGGTCCAGTCCTCGACGTGGAAGAGGAAGAACGCCTCCCGCTCGAGGCCCGGAAGGAACGGCAGTGCATCGACCAGGGACCGGGACGGATCGTCCGTCGCGGTGTCGGTGTCGGGGGGCGCCGCGTGGATCCTGTCGCCGTACAGCTCCCGGAGGGTTCTGAAGACGAAGAACCGAAACCGGGACCGGGGCTTGCAGCGCTTGAGCGTGCCGTACGCGTGGACGAACGCTTCCTGGCAGAGCTCGCCGGCGGTGACGGCGTCGCCGGTGAGGAGGCGGGCGTAGCGAAACAGGGCGTCCTGGTGCCTCTGAACGAGGAACGCGTACCGGTTCCTGGCGCCGACGAGCACCTGCTGGACGAGCTGCTCGTCGGGTCGGTCCTCAGTCGGGGATGGGCCGGCGACCATGGCTCTCGGCAGTCTGAACGGGTAGTGATATCACCGGGCTTCTATCCTTGCACCACTCCCTCGATCTGGGGCGCCAGGGCCCGGAAGGCCCGTGCCCGGTGGCTCAGGCGGTTCTTCTCCTCGGCGGAAAGCTCGGCCACGGTCAGGCCGCGGTCCGGGAGGACGAAGACGGGGTCGTAGCCGAAGCCGCCGGTGCCGCGCCGCTCGCGGCCGATGCGTCCATGGAAGGTGCCTACGGCGGAGGCGGTGGCTCCGGACGGTGCCAGGACGACGGCGACGCAGACGTAGTGTCCGTCACGCTCATCGTCGGGGACGCCGTCGAGCGCCTCCAGCAGGGTGTCGATGTTGGCCTCGTCCAGCGCATCGCCGTCCAGGTCGTCCCTGCCGGAGAACCGCTTCGTGTGGACGCCGGGCTCGCCGTCCAGGGCGTCGACCCGCAGCCCCGAGTCGTCAGCCAGCGTCACGAGTCCCGTCTTTTCCACGAAGTACCTGGCCTTGGCCATGGCGTTGTCCTGGAACGTGTCGAAGACCTCGATCTCCTCCTCCTCCGGGTCGTGCTCCACGCCGACGTCGGCGAGGGTGACGAGCTCGAGGTCGCCGGCGGCGGCCAGGATCTGGCGGATCTCGCGGGCCTTGTGCTCGCTGCGGGAGGCGAGAAGCAGTCGCACGTCAGCCTCCCAGGACGGCCTTCTGGCGGGCGATGAGCCGCCGGATGCCCTCGAGGCCCAGGTCCAGCAGCGCGTCGAGCTGTGTCCGGTCGAAGCTCCGGCCTTCGGCGGTGCCCTGGACCTCCACGAGGCCGCCGGATTCCAGGGCGACGAGGTTCATGTCCACGTCTGCCGCCACGTCCTCCACGTACTCCAGGTCGAGGCACAGGCTGTCGTGAACGATGCCGACGCTGACGGCGGCCACCAGCTCCCGCATGGGGTTCCGCTCGATGCCTCGTTCCCGGACGAGCCAGTCGCCTGCATCATGGAGGGCCACGGCGGCCCCGGTGATGGCGGCGGTGCGGGTACCGCCATCCGCCACGAGCACATCGCAGTCCAGCGTGATGGTGTGCTCGCCGAGAAGGTCCAGGTCCGTGGCCGCCCGGAGGGAGCGGCCGATGAGACGCTGGATCTCGCGGGTGCGGCCTCCGGCGCCGTTCCTCTCGCGTCGCGTCCGGGTCTGGGTGGACCGGGGCAGCATGGCGTACTCGCCGGTCACCCACCCGGCTCCCTGCCCTTCCCGCCAGCGCGGCACCCCGTTCTCGACGGTGGCGGTGCACAGCAGGTCGGTCCGTCCGAACCGGACCCGGCAGGAGCCCTCGGCGTACGGCGCCGCGGCCCGTTCCAGCGCCACCTCCCGGAGCTCCTCATCGGCCCGGCCGGTCCTCGCCGTGGGGTTCATCGGTCTCCTTCCCGGATCCGTCGGATCAGCGTCGTGGTGGAGCGCCCTTCCACGAGGGGCAGGATGACGACGCGGCCGCCGGCCGCCTCCACGGTATCCCGGCCCACCACGGTCTCGGGCCGGTAGTCGCCGCCCTTCACGAGCACGTCCGGCACCAGCTCGGCGATGAGGGCGCCGGGCGTGTCCTCGTCGAAGACGGTGACGGCATCCACGCACGCGAGCGCCGCCAAGACGTAGCAGCGGTCTTCCACGGAGTTGAGCGGCCGGCCGGCCCCCTTCTCCAGGCGGCGGGCCGAGGCATCGCTGTTGATGGCCACCACCAGCCGGTCGCCCAGGCGCCGGGCCCGGGACAGGTACTCGACATGGCCCCGGTGCAGGATGTCGAAGACTCCGTTCGTGAAGACCAGGACGTCATCCCGGGGCGGTCCGAAGCCGGCGAGGAGCGTCTCGCGGTCGAGGATGCGGGCTGCGGGGTCGTCGTGCGTCATGAGGCCAGGGACGTCATGGGGCGGGCGGCGGGCGGTACGGTTGCTCGGCCCGGATCGCCTCGAGTATGGGCCTGGCGCCCCCGTCCAGGAGCCGGGCCGCCAGGGTGCGCCCCAGCGCGTCGGCCTCGGCCATGGCGCCGTCGATCTCGCCTCGCACGGCTCCGGAACCGTCGAGCGCCGCGACGAATCCGTGCATGCGGAGAGCACCCTCCTGCACCGTGGCCAGTGCGCCGATAGGGACCTGGCAACCGCCCTCCAGGGCGTTCAGGAAGGACCGCTCCGCCGTGGTGGCTGCCCGCGTGTCCGGGTCGTCCAGGGCGGCGACTGCGGCCCGGGTACCCTCGTCTCCCTGGCGGATGGTGATGCCCAGGGCACCCTGGCCCACGGCGGGGAGCCATTGTGGCGGCTCCAGGATCTCGTCCACCTCGTCCTCGCGCTCCAGGCGGCGGATGCCCGCCAGGGCAAGGATGGCGGCGTCGTAGTCCCCCTCGGCGACCTTGCGGAGGCGCGTGTCCAGGTTGCCCCGCAGGTCCTCCACGACGAGCTCGGGCCGCCAGGCCAGGAGCTGGGCGCGGCGTCGCAGGGAACTGGTGCCTACGGTGGCACCCGCCGGCAACTGCGCCAGGCTCTTCGGCGCGCCCGGCCTGAAGACGACGGCGTCCCTCGGATCTTCCCGGGCGGAGACGGCTCCGAGGGTGAGCCCCAGCTCGATCTCGGTGGGGACGTCCTTGAGGGAATGGACCGCCACGTGCGCCTCTCCGGTCAAGAGGGCCCGGTCCACCTCCTTGGTGAAGAGGCCCTTGTCGCCGATGCTGGCCAGGGGGATGTCGGTGATCCTGTCCCCGGTGGTCTTCTGGATCCGGATCTCCACCGTCAGGTCGTCGTGGGCCGCCTCGAGCAGGGCCTTGACGTGACGGGCCTGCCAGAGGGCCAGCGCGCTGCCGCGGGTGGCGATGATCAGGACCATCGGGCTCGCGCGGTCTCGATCTCCGCCGCGCCCGGGTGCACCGGCAGCGGCTCGGGCTCCTCGGTGGGCGGCCCCCGCAAGATCACCTTGAGGAGCGGCGGCGCCACGAAGGTGGTGAAGATCACCATGATCAGGATGGCGCTGAACGCCTCCGAGGACAAGATCCCTCGCGTGAGGCCCAGCTGGGCGAAGATCAGACCCACCTCGCCCCGGGGCACCATCCCCACACCGATGGCCATGTGATTCATCTTCTTCCGTCCCCAGCCGACGGTGTAGCCGGACACGACCTTGCCGATGATGGCGATGACGAGGAGCGCGAAGCCCACGCCCAGGACGCCCCAGTCGAAGTTCTCGCTCCACGGCAGGAAGAGGGTGATGTCCACGGCGGTGCCCACGGAGACGAAGAAGATCGGCGTGAAGATGTCCGCCACGGGCTTGATCTTCTCCTCGATGATGTCGAACTGGTTCGTGGAGGAGAGGACGATGCCGGCGGCGAAGCTGCCGATGATCATGGCCGAGCCGGCGAGTCCGGCCAGGGCCCCGAACAGGAGCGCGAAGGCGAAGGCGCTGACCAGCAAAACGCCCCGGACCCTGAGCTGATCGATGAGCCCGAACAGTCGCGGCGCGATCCAGTTGCCGATGATGACGGCGGCCACCAGGAAGCCCACGGCGATGGAGAAAGTGCGGGCGATGCCCAGAAGGCCCAACGCGGCGCCGGCGGCCAGACCGCTGACGATGGCCAGGATGACCAGCCCGAGCACGTCGTCCACGACGGCGGCCCCGATGATGATCCGGGCTTCCGGCGTGTGGATGCGGTTCAGGTCCGTGAGGACCCGGGCCGTGATGCCCACCGAGGTCGCCGTCAACGTGGCCCCCACGAAGACCGCCACCATGGTGTCCGTGATGCCCCCGGGATTGACGCCGATGTCCGGGCTGAAGTAGTACCAGTACCCGAAGCCGAGGACGAAGGGCAGCGCCACGCCGACCAGCGCGACGATGGACGCCGACGGACCGACACGGAACATCTCCTTGAGATCCGTCTCCAGCCCGATCTCGAAGAGGAGGATGGCGACCCCCACCTCGGCGAGGATGGTGATCATGTCGGCAACGGCGCCGTCGGCCGGAACGATGCCCAAGACGCTGCCGCCGAGCACGACGCCGGCCACGAGCTCGCCCAGGACCGCCGGCTGACCGATCCGCTCGGCCAGCTCGCCGAACCCCTTCCCCACCACCAGGATGGCGATGAGCACCAGGAAGAAGTGCTCGGGCCGCACGCCGTGCCCGACCGGTTCCGCCGCGCCCAGGAAGAACGGGAGGGCCAGGAGGAGCGCGGCCCAGGCCGCGCGTCGCTTCAGCATCCTCTGATCATGCGTTCCTCGGTCTCCCCTTCCCGGCGGGACGCGCCCACCCCTCGACGGCACGCCCCATGGTCACCACTGGGACTGCGCTGCATCGATGATCTGTTCCACCAGGTTCTGAATTGCCTCTTCCTGGCCCACCGTGTCGTTCTCGCCCTGTTGGTACGTGCCCTGCCCCGTGAGGCTGCCGTCCCAGAGGATCAGGTTCCTCCTCACATCGATGAGCTCCGCCGAGATGCCGATGCGGATCTCGTTGGACAGCACCTGCGGGCTCACCTGCTGCTGGCCGGGCCGGTAGTTGGTCGACCGGTCGTCGTAGCGGACCACGCTCCCGCGGAGCACGGCATCCGCTTCCGACTCCGGCGCGGGCCGGATGCCGAGCTGCCGCGGCAGGTCCGACAGGAGCTGCTCGAAAAGCTGGCGCTCCAGGTCGAACTGCGCCGTCTCGTTCTCGAACGGGGCGATGTAGATCGTCCGGATGTGTGCCGGGAATCCGCCGCCGCCCCGCAGCCCGTAGTTGCAGCCCGCCAGCAGCGCCAACGCCAGCACGCTAGCGGCCGGGATACCAGATCTCATCCGGATACGGATCGACATCGTCCACCTGCTCCACGTCCAGTACCAGCTCCACGTACGCCTCGTGATCCCGGAAGACGGCCCGAGCGGGGGTGCCGTGCCCGGCCGCGCCCTCGAGAGTCACGGAAAGGCGGCGGCCCGGGCCTTCCCAGCGCACACCGCGCAGGCGCCCGTCCTCCAGGTCGTACCAGAGCCGGCCGCCCTCCACCTCGTAGGTCAGCCGGGTGCGTCCGTCGGCCCGACCCGTCCCCACCAGCCGCGCCTCCGCCGGAGGCGCGACTACACCCAGTGTACCCCAGAGCATGGCCGGAGGAGGCAGGTCCAGCGTCTGATCCAGGGGCGGCAGATGCACCCGGCGTCCGACCACGGCCACACTGAGCAGCCCTTCGCCCCGGGGCCCGAACAGGTCCAACCGCGCCCGGTCCGGCGGCTCGAGGCGGGCCACGCCGCGCCCGTTGAAGCGGCCATCCCGCTCACGGGCGCGCCAGTCGAAGACGACCCGCAGCGGCGTGGGGGGCGTCGTAGCCAGCCGCATCGCCTCCTCGACGGCAGGGTCCGGTGGGCCTGCCGGCACACCGGCGGAGGCACACGCCGCCAGGGCGAGGAGGCCGGCCAGCGCTGTCGAGCGGTTGCGTCTCATGCCGTGGGCGAAAGAGCGGAACATACCCGAGCCGCGCGAGGAGCGTCAAGGCGTCCCGACCATGATAGCCTCGCGGTGCGCGGGAGTTCCACGGGCCGCCACCCGGCCGGGGCTCAGGCGTCGCGCGACACGCCGTCGAAGAGGGTACGCAGCTCCGGTGGCAGGGTACGAGGACGCCCGTTCCGGTCCACGGCGATGAGCCGCGTGGAGGCCGTGGCCAGGCGCGTCTCGCCGTCGTCGTCGGTACGCAGGACCCGGTAGCCGAAGGTGATGGACCGGGACTGGAGGCGCTCGATCCAGGTGTCGACGTGCACCGCTTCGTCGTAGTGGGCGCTGGCGTGGTAGCGGACCTTCACCTCGGCCACCGCCAGGAACAGGCCCTCCTTCTCCAGGTCGGCGTAGCTCTTCCCCAGCTCCCGCATGAAGTCGGACCGTCCCACCTCGCACCAGAGGAGGTGGTTGGCGTGGTGGGCGATGCCCATCTGGTCCGTCTCACCGTACCGGACCCGGACGGTGGACCGGTGCGTGTACGGTCCGGTCATGTTCGTTCACGTCCCCTCTCGTCCACGAGCGTCTCGAGCCGTCGGACCACGTCGCCGAGGAGCGAGCTGGCGCCGATGCGGAACCGGCCCGGCGTCGCCCCGTCCAGCGCCTCGTCGGCCAGGGCCAGCCATTCCAGCGCCTGATCCGCCGTCCGGATGCCCCCCGCGGGCTTGAACCCGCCCCGTCGGCCGGTCCGGCTCTCGATGACACGGATGGCATCCAGCATGACGACGCCTGCGGGAAGCGTCGCATTCACCGCTTCCTTCCCCGTGGACGTCTTGACGAAATCCGCCCCCGCGGCCAGGCACACCAGGCTGGCCCGGTGGACGTGGAGGAGTCCGGGCAACTCGCCGGTGCCCAGGATGATCTTCAGGTGGGTGTCCCCGGCGGCCTCCCGGAAGGCCCGGATCTCTTCGTACAGGGCATCCCATGCCGCGCCCCGGACCAGGTCCCGGTCCAGGACCGCGTCGATCTCGTGGGCTCCCGCTCGCGCCGCGGCCCGGACCTCCCCGACCCGTTCCGTCAGGGTGCCGTTCGCCGCCGGGAAACCGGCCGCCACCGTGGCGAGTCGTACGGGCGAGCCGTCCAGCGCGTCCAGGGCCACCTCGAGGAAGGCCGGATAGACACATACGGCGGCCGTGTGGAGCTCCTCGAGCCGGAGGGCCTCCAGCAGGGCGGGCGCCAGCGGCGTCCGGGCACGGGCCGCGAGGCCGCGGATGTCCCGTTCCGTCTCGTCACCGGTCAGGCTGGTGAGGTCCGTGCAGGCCACGACCCGGACCAGGGCGTCGGCCTCCGCCCCTTCGTCCGGTACCGGCCCGTCCCGGAGAGCATCCAGCCGTCGCGCCACCGCATCTTCGTCCAGGGGGGCCCGCGTGATCCAGTCGAGGTCCGGCGTCATGTCCTCCATCCCGGGGCCGTATTCGCGTTTCGTGGCCAACATACCGGTCCCACCGACGCGTCGCCACGCGCGGCCCTTGTAGGGGTCGAAGGCACGGGGTAGCTTTGCGCCCCATGGAAAGCCCCGTCTACGTCGTGTCGGATGTGCACCTCGGGGCCGTTCCGGAGACGACGGAGCGCGCGTTTCTCCGCTTCCTGGACGGGATCGCCGACGACGCGGCCTCCCTTCTCCTCCCCGGCGACCTCTTCGACTTCTGGTTCGAGTACGGGACCGTGATCCCCGGCCGGCACTTCCGCGTGCTGGCCGCGCTGGCCGCGCTGGCGGACCGGGGCACCGAGATCGTCATGGTGGGCGGCAACCACGACGCCTGGGGCGGCGCCTTCCTGGAGGAGCGGGTGGGGCTCCGATTCCACGAGGACGCGGTCCGTGTGGAGTTGGCGGGGCGCCCGGCGCTGGTGGCCCACGGGGACGGGGTGGGGAGCGGGGACCTGAAGTACCGGCTGCTCAAGGCCCTGATCCGCAGCCGGGCCGCCATCACGGCGTTCCGGCTGCTGCACCCCGAGCTCGGAATACGTCTCGCCCGGGCCGTCTCCACCACCGAAGCCAAGGCGGACAGCGACCCGGCCATCCAGGGCCGCGCCGCGTACATCGAAGCCTGGGCCCGGGAGCGCCTCGCGGAGGAGCCCGACCTCGGCTGGGTGGTGTGCGGGCACGCCCATCTGCCCGCCGTCCAGGAGGTCGCGCCGCAACGGTACTACCTGAACGCCGGCGACTGGATCATGCACCGCAGCTACATCAGGATCGCCGGGGACGGGCGGCCGGAGCTGCGGAGCTGGGGCCGGGATCCCTAGCGGCGCCTGCCCGGCAGGGGCACCTCCAGGCGGAGAGCGACGCCGCCGCCCGGGACCGCCTCCACCTGTATGACGTCCGGGAAATCCGCCAGGTGCGCGGTCACGAAGGCGTCGATCCCGCTTGCCAGCGTCCAGAAGATGGTCCAGGCGATCCAGTCCTCCCGCTGCTGTTCCCGGGCGTTCACGAGCTTGCGCAGGTCGTCGGCGATCGAGTCCTCCAGGATCAGCGCGTTCAGCTCCTCGGCCCGGGCCTCATCGGCGAGGAGCGCCGCGATCATGGTGTCCGTCTCCGCCACCACGGCCAGGGAGTCCAGCACGGAGCTCCGGCGCATGGCACGCATCTCCCGCGCCTCGTCCAGCTTCGCGAAGTTCTTGATGTTCATGAACCAGCTACCGGCCCAGCCGGCGAAGTAGACGGCTCCCCGGAAGTGGGAGTCGTAGCGGGCCTGTCCCCAGCCGGGGAGGAGCACGGACTGGGCGAAGGCCCACCCCGGGCGGGGCGGCGGCACGCTGTCGGCCACGGCCGTGTCGCGCACGGGCACACGCAACACCGACGGCAGCGCCCCGATGGAATCCAGCGGTGGCGTCGCCAGGGTGTCGCTCCGCACTCCCGCCAGGGTGTCCGGGGGTTCGGGCTCCTGGCCCACGGCCGCCGTCACTTGGCAGACGACCAGAGCCACCGCGACCCACGCGGCGTGTCCCGGGGAACGTCCCGGCCGGCGCTGGAATGCGGTCACGGGCTTCAGCCGGATGCGGGCGGCTGCCTCGGTTCGGCGGACAGGACGCGCAGCGCCGCGGGCTGGATCGAGACGTGGAGCTGTCGCGCCTCGGCGGGCTCCCGCAGCTCCCCGTCGAGCTGGAAGAAGAGCGGCTCCTCGCCGGCCGCCTCGATGCGGACCTCCGGGGCCCGGCGCATGGCCACCTGACGCACACCCATGTGTCGTCCCCGCATCACCTTCGGGATCACGGCGGCGATCTGCGCGTAGTTCAGGTTCGTCACCATCAGGATATCCAGCAGGCCGTCGTCGGGTTCCGCTTCCGGGGTCACCCAGAAGCCGCCCCCGATGCAACGGCCGTTGCCGAGGGCGACCATCATCATGCGATCGGCGATGACCTCGTCGCCCACGAACACCCGCAGCGGGATCGCCCGAAAGCCCACCACGGCGCGGAGCACGCCGTTGAGGTACTTGAGCACGCCCGGGATGTGGGGCTGCTGCACGATCTGCCGCACCACCTCCACGTCGATGCCCGTGCCGGCGCCGTTGATGAAATACTCCTCCCCACCCTCCCACGCCGCCCGGCCCACGTCGAGACGCCGGGCCTCCCCGTGCGCCACCACGTCGAAGGCCCGGTCCAGCTTCCGGTAGAGCCCCAGCAGCTTCACGAAATCGTTCCCGCTCCCCACGGGCACGACGCCCAGGGCGGGTGGCTCGACTCCGTCCCGCGCCGCGGCCAGGATCCCGTTGGCCACCTCGTGGGCCGTCCCGTCGCCGCCCACCGCCACCAGCACGTCGACGTCGGCCGGCGCCCACGTCCGTGCCAGGCTCACGGCATGACCCTGGCCCTCCGTCTCCGTCACCTCGAACTCCACGCCCCGGTCCCACAGCGCCCGCTCGATCCGTGGCCGCAGCTTGCGCGCCCGGCCACCACCCGAGATGGGGTTCAGGATGACGTGGGCGAAGCGCCGGCGTGGTGCGTCGGCCAACCGACTCGCTCCGTGTGAGATGGGATCAAGCAAACCGGGATGCCGAGGCATGGTACGCACCGGGACGAGGCAGGTCAATCGTCCATGAAGACGCCCCGTAGGGCATCCCGCACCACATCGGGCGCGAATCCGCGCCGGGCCAGGTAGCCGTAGAGCCGCTGCCGCTGGCGGTACCACGCGTCCCGGTCCGCCTCCCGGTCCGGGATCTCGTTGCGGGCGGCCCACGCCCTGGCCAGCTCCCGGGCCAGATCCTCTTCCCGCGCATCCGCCTCCCCGAACGTCTCCCGGATCGCCCGATCCGCCGTATCGGCATCGATGCCCTTGGAACGGAGCTCGGCCGCCAGGCGACGCCGGCCGCGGGGCTTCGACCGGAGGCGGTCCCGGACGAAGGCGGCGGCGAAGGCGTCGTCGTCCAGGTAGCCCTTGCTCTCCATCTCGTGGACCGTCTCCTTGACGACGGCATCCGTGAAGCCCTTGCGGGCGAGCCGGCGTCGCAGCTCCTGCGTGGACCGTGCCCGGTACGAGAGCAGGTTGAGGGCGGCCTCTCGGGCTCGATACGGCGTGTCCCGGGCCGTGAGGTCGTCCAGCACGGCCGGGTCCACCCTATCGCCCGCGTGCAGCCCCGCCTCGAGGACGAGGGCCTCGGCCAGCTCCACCGCCGTTCCGTCCTCCAGGACGATGCGAAGGCGTTCGCTTCCCGGTCGGCGACGGATGCGCTGGATGCGCACGGAGTCGGTCATGGACTGCGGTTGACCCCCGGTCCGGGGCTCGGCAAGATCATCCGTTCATCCCCCGCCGGCGAGGACAGGCGCGGGTCGAGCCACGCCGATGCAGGACTGAATAGTGGAGCCGGGCCGCGAACGCAAACTGGTGACCGCCGCCCTGATCCTGGGCATCTTCCTCGCCGCGCTGGAGGCCACCGCGGTGGGCACCGCCATGCCCACGGTCGTGGCCGAGCTGGGAGGCGTGTCCCGCTACAGTTGGGTCTTCTCCGCCTACCTGCTCACCTCCACCACGACGGTCCCGATGTACGGCAAGCTGGCGGACCTCTTCGGACGCCGGCGCATCTACACGGTGGCCGTCGCGCTGTTCATCCTCGGCGCCGCCCTCTCCGGCACCGCCGCCACCTTCACCCAGCTCATCATCTACCGTGCGATCCAGGGCCTGGGCGCCGGTGGCGTCATGCCGGTGTCCACGACGCTCATCGCGGACATCTACACGCTGGAAGAACGAGGGCGCATGCAGGGCCTTTTCTCCGGCGTCTGGGCCGTCTCCAGTCTCGTGGGGCCCGCCGCGGGCGGGCTCATCACCGACCTCATCTCGTGGCGCTGGGTCTTTTACCTGAACATCCCCTTCGGCATCGCGTCCGTGGCACTGCTGTTCGCCTACCTCCGGGAGGAACGGAGTCGCCGTGAGCACCGCCTGGACCTGACGGGAACCGTGACCCTGACGGTAGCCATCGCCCTGCTGCTGCTGGCGATCCAGGAAGGCAGCGAGCTCTGGGGCTGGACCGATGTCCGCACTCTCGGCATGATCGCCGTGTCCGGCCTCATCATGGTCGTCTTCCTGCACACGGAGCGCCAGGTGTCGGAGCCCATGCTGCCCCTGGGCCTCTTCGCCAACCCGGTCATAGCCGTGTCCAGCATGGGCAGCGTGGTGCTGGGCACGATCCTCTTCTGCGCCTCGGCCTTCGTGCCCATGTTCACCCAGGGCGTGCTCGGTGGGACGGCCATCGACGCCGGCATGACCCTCGCCCCCATGTCCATCGGCTGGCCCATCGCCAGCACCCTCTCGGGCTGGCTCCTCCTCCGGGTGGGCTACCGACCCTTCATCATCGCGGGCGCGGCCATCGGCGTCGTAGGTTGCCTGCTCCTGGCCCGGGCCGACGCCGAGTCCGGGCGCCTGGCCGTGGCCCTCGCCATGCTGTTCGTGGGGCTCGGGCTGGGATTCATGTCGACGCCGTACCTGCTGGCCGTGCAGAACGCCGTGCCGTGGCGCCAGCGCGGCGTCGCCACCGGCAGCGTCCAGTTCTTTCGCACCATCGGCGGAGCCGTGGCGGTGGCCGCGCTCGGTGCCGTGCTCAATGCGCGGCTGGCCGCCCGGATCGGGCCCGGGGCGGACCCGAACGTGGCCATGGACCCGGCACTCCGTGGGGAGCTGGCGCCGGACCGCCTCCAGGCGCTGGTGGGCGCCCTGGAGGCGGGTCTGACGAACGTCTACCTCGTCATGGCGGGCATGGCCGTGCTCGGGCTCCTGGTGGCCCTCCTCTTTCCCAGGGGCTCCGCCGAGTCCCACGCCCACGACGAGGCCAGGGTGCGCTGAGGCCCCGGGCGGTCTCAGGCCAGGGCGCCCAGGGCGTTCTCCGCCGCGGCGACGGCCTCGTCCACGTCCAGGGAGACGCCCTCGTCCCCGAGGACCGTACCGAGAGAGCGAACGCAGCGGAGGACGTTCTCCGGCCGGCTGCTGTAGCCCATGAGGCCGATGCGCCAGACCTTCCCGGCCAGGGCGCCGAGCCCTGCGCCGATCTCCAGGTCGTGCTCTTCCAGCAGCCGGCTCCGGACCGTGGCGTCGTCCGCCCCTTCGGGTATGGAGACGGCGTTGAGCTGAGGCAGGCGCTCCGCCTCCGGCACGATGAAGTCGAGCCCCAGCGCCTCGAGACCGGCACGCAGCGCCAGGTGGTTGCGGCGGTGCCGCTCCCACGCCTGCTCGATGCCCTCCTCCCGGAGCATCAGCAGGGCCTCGTGGAGGCCATACAGGGCGTTGACGGGCGCGGTGTGATGGTAGGACCGCTTGCCGCCGCCCCAATAGGCCATGACCAGGGTCAGGTCCATGAACCAGCTCCGGACCGGCGTGTCCCGCTCCCGTACCCTGGCCGCCGCCCGCTCCGACAGCGTGATGGGCGACAGCCCGGGCGGCGCGGACAGGCATTTCTGCGTGCCGGCGTACGTCGCGTCGACGCCCCAGGCGTCCACCTCCACCGGCGTCCCGCCCAGGGCCGTGACGGTGTCGACGATCACCATGCAATCGTGGGCGTGAGCGATCTCCGTCAACGTCTCGGTGTCCGAGGCCGCGCCGGTGGACGTCTCCGCCTGGACGAACCCGACGAGCCTCGCTTCCGGGTGGTCCTCCAGCGTTTCCTTCAGCTTGTCCGGGTCCACCGCCCTACCCCACGGGTCTTCCACCACGACGACATCGCCGCCGGCACGGCGCGCCATGTCCGCCAACCGGCCGCCGAACACCCCGTTCTGGCAAACGACCATGGTGTCGCCGGGCTCCACCAGGTTCACGACGAGGCTCTCCATCCCCGCCGTGCCGGGCCCCGACACCGGCATGGTCAGCTCGTTCGTGGTGCGGAAGGCGTAGCGCAGGAGCTCCTTGATCTCGTCCATGAGGCCGATGAAAGCCGGATCCAGGTGTCCAACAGTCGGCCGGGCCAGGGCCTGCACGATGCGGTCGGGCACGTCCGACGGCCCGGGACCCATAAGGGTGCGCTTCGGAGGATCGAACGGTGTGTAAGCCATGGTCGGCGTGCTCCATCAACGGCGAACGATCGGTGTCACGGACGGGGCTCGGCCCCGCACCATCAGGGTAGCCGGCGCCTCGTGCGCCGGCAACCGGACGGGGCCCGCCCTGGACCGGGCGAGCCCCTCCCCGGATCCGGGCGCAGGTCTCAGAAGCCGGTGTTCAGGTTGAAGGCCAGGTAGCTGCCCTTGGCCGGTCGGTCGAAGGGCGGCACGACGCCGCTGCTCGACACCACGCCGAGGGGCCCGACCATGGGCAGCCGCAGCTCCAGGTTCGCCACGGCCAGGCGCGTGCCGAACAGCTCCTGGAGCACCTGGAACTCGGAGCAGTCCTCGATGTCGCCCGGCGGGCACCGGCCGCTTGCGCGAAGACCGCCGGAGCCCGACCGTTCCCCACGAACCCTACGCAACCGGAGAGGGAGGGCAGGCATGCAGAAGCCAATGGGCATTCCCCGGCGAGTCGGACTCCTGGTCTCGCTGGCGTTCCTGGTGGTGGTCGCGACCGCGGATGCGTCCGCCCAGGACGTCGAGCGGCTGCGCCGGGACGCGTGGGCCGCGGTGGACGCGCGGCAGAACGGGCTGGTCCAGCTCAGCCAGTCGATCTGGCGTTTCGCCGAGACGAGCCTCCGCGAGGTGCGCTCGGCGGAGGCCATGATCGCCTTCCTGGAGGGGGAAGGCTTCACCGTGGAGCGCGGCGTGGCCGACATGCCGACGGCCTTCGTGGCGACCTGGGGCAGCGGCTCGCCCGTGGTGGGCATCCTGGCCGAGTTCGACGCGCTGCCGGGGATCAGCAACATCGCGGCCACACACAAGGAGCCTCTCGAGCCGGGCGCCCCCGGCCACGGCTGCGGCCACAACCTTTTCGGCACCGCCAGTGCCGGCGCCGCCGTCGCCGCCAAGGCGGTCATGGAGGACCGGGGCATCCCGGGAACCATCAAGCTCTTCGGCACGCCCGCCGAGGAAACCGTCATCGGCAAGGTCTACATGGCCCGGGACGGCGTGTTCGACGGCCTCGACGTCGTCCTGGACTGGCACCCCAGCGACCACACCGGCGTCGACTTCTCTCGCACCCGGGCCATGAACAACTTCAAGGTGGAGTTCTTCGGCGCCACCGCCCACGGCGCCGGCGACCCCTGGAACGGGCGAAGCGCCCTCGACGCCGTGGAGCTCATGAACCACGCGGTGAACATGCTCCGGGAGCACGTCCGACCTTCCACCCGCATCCACTACGTCATCGAGGACGGCGGCGGCGCGCCCAACGTAGTCCCCGACTACGCACGTGTCTGGTACTACGTCCGGGACCTGGAACGGGACGGCGTCGAATCCACTTACCAGTGGGTTCTCCAGGCCGCAGAAGGCGCGGCCATGGCCACCCAGACCACCCACGAGGTCACCTTCGTCACCGGTGTGCACGCGTACCTGCTCAACCGGCCCCTCTCCGAGCTCCTCGACCGGAACCTGCGCGCCGTCGGCCCGCCCCGGTGGACGGACGAGGAGCAGGCCTTCGCACGAGCGATCCAGCAGGCGACGGACAAGCCCGAGGAAGGCATGTTCGAGGGGATCGAGGACCTGCCGGACGAGGAGATCCCGGCCCAGGGCGGCTCCACCGACGTGGCCGAGGTCAGCCGCCTGGCGCCGACCGCCAAGCTCCGCGTGGCCTCCTCCCCCATCGACGCCCCATGGCACGCGTGGCCCGTCGTGGCCACCGCCGGCATGAGCATCGGCCACAAAGCCATGCTCACCGCCGCTCGCGTCCTCGGCGGCGCCACGGTGGAGCTCATGGTCTCGCCCCATGTCGTCCAGGCCGCCCGGGAGGCCTTCGCCGAGAAGATGGCCGGACAACCATACGAAACCCCGCTGCCCGAAGGCCAGCGGCCCCCCGTGCCCGCCGAGATCCGGGAGATCGCGCGACATTGACCCGGCGGCGATACGCGGTGCCGGCCCCTTGATCCCCCGGCGCCGATGCAGCGAGCCCCCGGCAGGTCCTGCCGGGGGCTCGTCGCTGGCGGGAGCGTGTGAGAATCGAACTCACCAACCGTGGTTCTAGCACGGCCAGCCGGTTTTGAAGACCGGTCGGGCCACCAGACCCGCTCCGCCCCCTCGCCGACGAAGCTGGTCCGGCCCTCCGGGACCGTCAAGGTCGTCGCAGCACCGTGCTCACGTGGCTTCCAGGTCCCCGCTGGAGAGCAGTGCGCGCACGATGGCGGCCTGGATCATCGGCGTCTCGTAGTAGCCCGCCGCCAGCCGCGCTCTGGCCCGCGTCAACCGCCGGGGCCGGTCCACCGGCTGCCGATCCGGCACATCCGGCCCGTCGCGACCGCTCCGGCCCTCTGTCCTCGCCTCCGTCCCGCGTTCCATCGCGCCTCCCGTCCCGGTACGCGACCCAGGTTCGGCAGGCGTTCCGTCTTGCTTGAATGCCGGGGCCGATCCGTCCGGTTCCCGGACAGCACCGCCCCCGATGGCGCCGCCTCACGCGGCCCGCAGATGTCCCAGCCGCCCGCGAAGCTCCGCCAGGATCGCCGTCCGGATCTGGGACACACGCGATTCGGTCACCCCCAACAGCTCCCCGATCTCCCGCAGCGTCAGCCCCTCGTAGTAGTAGAGCGCCAGCACCTGCCGGTCCCGCTCCGGGAGCCCGCTCACCGCTTCTCGCAACAGCGCCGCTTCCTCCTGCCGGGCGAGGTCGTCCGACGCCGAAGTCTGCTCCAGCGGCAGCACCTCCTGCAGAGAACAGCCCTCCTCCCCGGCGGTCGATGACGGCCGCTCGTACGAGATGCGCACCGCCGTCGCCGCGTCGCGCCGCCAGCCGGCCACCGTGTCACCGTCCACCTCCAGGTGCTCCGCCAGCTCCTTCTCCGTCGGCCGCCGCCCCAGGCTACTCGCCAACGTTTCCCGCGCCGTCCGCAGCGCACGCTCCCGACGCCGCGCCGAGCGCGGCAGCGTGTCCCAGCACCGTAGCTGGTCGATGATGGCCCCCCGGATCCGAGGCACCGCGTACGTGCTGAACGCCAACCCACGCGACGGCTCGAAGCTTTCCACCGCCTGGATCAGCCCCGCCATCCCGGCGCTCACCAGGTCCGCCACCTCCAACGCGTACCCCTCGCGCCGGTACAACCTGCGCGCTTCCCGATGCACCAGTGCCTCGTGCCTCAACACCAGCGCTTGCCGGGCCGTCTCCTCGCCTCGTCCCCGATACGCCTCCCACAGGTCTGTCCGAATCTCCCGTCTCGCCTTTTTCACGGCCTTCCTTTCCTTCGCCGCAGCACCGGGACCGGCACGGAGCCCCTCGCCGGACCCCGCCCCGTCGCACCACACCCCTCTCACCGGGCAAGGGCCGTTCCCACCTTCACAGCTCATACAGGGGCTTCATACCCAACGTTAGGTATGCAGAGCTATATCATTATGCATTGGCCGATTAGGGCTGTACAACCAAGCCATATCCTGGCATGGTCGGGCCGCGTCGGAGGTAGGCTGTTCCGGAAAACATTTCCGGCCGGGAACCGGACAGTCTTTCCGGATCAGTCGGGGCTGGGGCGGTTCAGCTTGTTCCGGAGGGTGCGGTCGGTGATGCCCAGGAGCTCGGCGGCGCGGGTGCGGTTCTGGCCGGTAGCGCGGAGTGCGTGACGGATGAGGACGGCCTCGGCCTCGCGGAGGTCGAAGGTGCGGAGGAGGACGGTGGGCTGGTCGGGTGTATGATGGTCGTGCTCGTCGTGTGGGATGTGGGGCAGGAGGTCGAAGTCCTCGGCCTGGAGGACGGGGTCGCGGCTGAGGATGACGGCGCGCTCGACGGCGTGCATGAGCTCACGTACGTTGCCGGGCCACGGGTGAGCCTGGAGAAGGCGAACGGCCTCGGGCGTGAGGGATTTGAAGGTCTTGTCGGCGTGTGCGGCGGCCCTGGCGGCGAAATGGTGGGCGAGGAGGGGGATGTCGTCGACCCGCTCGCGGAGGGGCGGCACGCGGATGGGGACGACGCGGAGCCGGTAGTAGAGGTCCTGGCGAATGCGTCCGGCCTGGACGTCCCGGTCCAGATCACGGTTCGTGGTGGCGAGGACGCGCACATCGACGCGGAGGGGCGTGGAACCGCCCACGCGCTCGAACTCCATCTCCTGGAGAACGCGGAGGAGTTTGGCCTGGAGGTCGACGTCCATCTCGGAGATCTCATCCAGGAGGAGCGTCCCTTTGTGGGCCCGTTCGAACGCGCCCTTGACCTGCCGGGTGGCGCCGGTGAAAGCGCCCTTCTCGTGCCCGAAGAGGGCGCTTTCCACGAGGGTCTCTGGGATGGCGGCGCAATTGACGGTGATATAGGGTCCGTCGGCGCGCTCGCTGTGCTCGTGGATCGCCCGGGCGACGAGCTCCTTGCCGGTGCCGGACTCTCCCAGGATGAGCACGGTGGACCGTGTGGGCGCCACCATGGCGACGGTCTCGAGGGTGGCACGGATGGCAACCGACTCTCCGAGGATGGTGCGTTCGCCGCGCAGGCGGACCACTTCCTGGCGCAACTCCTCGTTTTCCCGACGCAGGCGGTCGAGGTCCAGGGCCTGCTCCACCGTGTGGCGAAGCCGGGCGGCGTCGATCGGCTTGGTGACGTAGTCGGCGGCGCCGGCCTTGATGGCTTCCACGGCGTGGCGGATGGAGCCGTGGCCGGTGACCATGACGACGGGCAGGTGGACGCCGCGTTCCTGGAGCTGAGCGATGAAGTCCAGGCCGTCGGTGTCCGGCATGAGGTAGTCCGACAGGACCAGGTCGGCCGTTCCCCTGTCCAGCACGTTCCAGGCGGCGTCGACATTGTGGACGGCGACGACGCGGTGTCCGGCGGACTCCAGCGCGTGTCGCATCACCTCGATGGCCGAAGGCTCGTCGTCGACGCAGAGGATGGTGGCCAAGGCGTCCGGTGTCTCCCTGCAAGCGGTTGAACGGATCCGCATCATAACCGTCGGGCCCCACCGCCGTCCATTGTGGATGCCGGGGCATCCCCCGCTCCGACGGATGGCATTTGCGCGCGGGCCGCGGACGACACAGCATCATGTGGTAGGGTGGCGGGGGGCCGGAAGAGACGTGCGCGAGGCACGCGGGCTCGGACGGTCGCGACGGGTGCGGGTGGATGACCGGCGTGTCGAAGAACCGTGAGTGAAAGGAGGCGGGGATGGAAGCATTGCGTGCGCGGGTGCTCACGGACGGATTGATCGCGGGTGGCATCGGGTACGTGGTGATCGCGCTGTTCTACGGGGTCCTGGACCTGATCCAGGGCGATTCCCCGTTCCACGTGGCGGCGGTGCTCGGATCGGCGTTGTTCTACGCCGCGGACAGTGTCCAGGGCGCGGCGATGGCGGGACCGGTCCTCGCGTTCAACGGCGTGCACCTGGTCCTGTTCCTCCTCCTGGGCGTGGGGGTGGCCTGGTTCGTGGCCGAGGCCGAGCGCTACCCTCTGTTCTGGTACCCCGTGTTCTTCTTCCTGGTGGCGGGCTTCATCCTGACCTACCTGGCGGTGCTGGTCGTGGCCAGCGCGATCGTCGGGTTGCTCTCGTGGTGGTCGGTGGCGGTGGCGAACCTGCTGGCAGCGCTGGCCATGGGTGGGTACCTGTGGTGGGCGCATCCCCGTCTCCGGGCAGGGATACGGGAGTACACGGAGGAAGAGCGGCCCGATGCTTCCTGAGGCGGGCCGTCCGGACGTGCCGCGGCCTCTCCGTCCATGACCTGCCGATAGGCCGTGAGTAGAAACGGACCGGGAGCGGTGGCGCTGGGCATCCGCTACATGGCGGTGTCCGCGTTCTTCTACAGCATCATGAGTCTCCAGGTGAAGGCTGCCGGAGCGCGGTTGCCATCGCAGGAGATCGTCCTGGTCCGGTCCGTGGTGCTGGCCATCGGGTCCTGGGCCCTGCTGCGCCGGAAAGGCCTCTCCCCGGCGGGTGTGCGCCGGGGGCTTCTGGTGACCCGCGGCGTGCTGGGCTTCACGGCGCTGAGCTGCTTCTTCTTCGCCCTGACGCGGCTGCCGCTGGCCGACGCCACCGTGATCCATCACATGAATCCGGTCTTCACGGCGCTGTTGGCGGCGCTTCTGCTCGGCGAGCGGATCTCGGCCCGGGCCATCGGGTTCGTGGCGTTGAGCCTGGCCGGCGTGATTCTCATCGCCCGGCCGGGCTTCATCTTCGGCACCGCTGGAGGGCTGGACCCCCTCGGCGTCGCCGTGGGCATGGCCGGCGCCCTGTTCAGCGCCGCCGCCTTCGTCACGGTGCGGAAGCTGGGCGCCACGGATGAGCCGCTGGTCATCGTGTTCTACTTCGCGGTGATCAGCACGGTGGCCTCCGTCCCCATCGTGGTGCCCATCGCCATGGCGCCAACCGCCGGAGAGTGGGCGCTCCTACTGGGCGTGGGTCTGGCCACGCTCCTGGCCCAGATCGCCGTGACCCATGGCCTGACCCTCGCGCCCGCCGGCAGGGCCTCGGCCATCGGCTACCTCCAGATCGTGTTCGCGGCGCTCTGGGGGATCATCTTCTTCCGGGAGTTCCCGGACGCCGTGGGCGTTCTCGGCGCGCTGCTCATCGTGGTGGGCACCCTGGGCATCGCGCGGCGTCGGGAGTCAGCGCCCCTCATCTCGGCGAACGGCACCGCGGGCGCGACCCGGCCCCGGGGCATCCGACGGCTCCTGCCGGGTCCGGAAGACGGAGAAGCGTAGTGCCGGACCCTCAGCGGGATGCCCGGAGCGCCTGCCGGACCTCCTGCAGCTCCTGCTTCATGGCCTGCACGTCGTCTTCGGCCAGCGGCACACCGCCGAACCGCGCTTCCAGATACCGGTTCACCAGCGACGTGGCCGCTGCCGCACCCGGCGCGTTCACGCGCCCCAGGCCGCGGATGAACCGCAGCGGCGCGCCGGCGGGACCCGGGTCGAAACCGGCCCTGGCGTACAGCCGGCGCAGGCCCAGGTAGAGACGCGTCTCGGGGCGGGCCCGGCGTGGCCGCGCGGTGGCCAGGACCCAGACCACTGCCGCGGCGCCCACGGCGGCGAGCGACCAGGCGAGCCAGCCCGGGAGCCCGCCGTTCGATTCGTCGTCCGAGGGCCGGGCCCCGCCGTCGAACAGGCCGGATGTCGTGCGGAGAATGCGGAGCTGGTCGCTGAGAGAGTACTCCAGGACCCATTTGTTCCAGCGGTGCTGGAGCCCGTCCAGCAGGAAGCGGCCCGGCCAGAACCAGAGGAGGGCGCCGCCCGCCACCGCGGCGTCCCCGGACGGGGTCGGGTCGAAGGCGATCCAGCCGTGGTCCGGGAACCAGACCTCGACCCAGGAATGCGCCTGGTTCTGGGTCACCGCCAGGTAGTCGCCCACGCCGTTCCACTCGCCGCCGAGGAAGCCGTTGACGTTCCGGGCCGGGATGCCGACGGCGCGTAGAAGCACCGCCATGGCGGTGGAGAAATACTCGCAGTGGCCGGCCTGACGCTCGAACAGGAAGTGCTCCAGGGTGGCCTCCCGGGCCGTGGCGGGCAGCTCCCGCGTGTAGGCGAAGCCGCGGAGCCAGGCCTCGACGGCACGGACGTGGTCGTATCGGGTGTCGACCCCGGCGGTGAGGGAGTCGGCCAGCTCGAAGACCCGCGGCGAGAGCGCCGGCAACTGCAGGTAGTACCGGGAGGCCGGCGCGCGCCGGGACGGGGCGGCTCGAAGCGCGTCCGGGCCGGGCCCGTCCGCATACGACTCCACGACGTACCTGGGCGGCACGTTGCCGAAGAACCGGAGGTCTCCGGCCGCGTCCATGACGGGACGGATCCGGCTCCTGGCGCGGACGTCCAGCACGGGGTGCAGCCCGAACAGGACGCGGGTGTCGAGGAGGGACGCGAAGATCTCCTGCCGCACCGGCGTTCCTGCCCACCGACGCCGGTACCAGTCCGGGCCCGGCGCGCTGTTCGGCAGATCGTCGGACCGTGTCCAGCGGACCCCATCGAAGCGGTCGTAGGAGCGGCCCCGCCAGTGCAGGCCGCCCGGATTGCCTGGTGGTCCGTCGGGGAACTCGACGCGTAGCACGATCTGGGGATTCGACCGGATGGTCGCCCCGTGAGCACCCAGGGAGACCTCATCCGAGAAACCGGCGATGCTGGTGGCGAAGCCCCGGCCTCCGGGCATCCACCCCCGCGAGACGCGCGGGAAGGCCAGGAAGAGGACGGCGCTCACCGCGAGCGTGACGACGGAGAGGGCGCCCGTGCCCAGGAGGAAGCGACGGCCGATGGCCAGGTCCCGGACCCCGTATCGCCGCGTCTTGCGTCGCAGGTGGCCCACCATGAGCGTGAGCGTGCTCAGCGCCACGTAGACGACGAACGCCACCCCGAACAACAGCCCCGGCCGGTAGACCGTGCTGGCGAGGAGCAGGGCGAAGGAGAGGATGTAGAGACGTACATCGTTGACGCGCTCCAGCGGCTTCAGCGCCTCCGCCACCAGGAGGAGCAGGAGGAGGTCCACCATGGGCAGGAGCCGGTCGTCCGAGCGGAAGGCGACCAGGTACCCGGCCCGGATGACGAGGAGCAGTGCGGCCACGGCGAAGACACGGTTCAGCACGCGACCCACCGCCTCCTCGGGCTGCCAGAACAGGGCGAGGACGAGGCCGAGGGCAGCGAGCAGCACGACGACGGGCTGGAGCCCGGCACCGCCGGCGAGGGCTGCGAGTGCCGCCAGGGCCATGCCCACGGCGAGCCGGTGATGGAGGCGGTGTAGCCTCACGGGCTGCCTCCCTGGAAGCTGTCCCCGAACTGCTCGACGCCCCGGGCACCCACGAGCACGCAGGTCGCCGGGTCCACGGGTGGCCGGACCGGCGGTGCCCCGGGTCGGAACCGGGCCCGGGCCAGCGCATCCATGATCCGCTCCAGGTGGGCCCGCCCCTGGCCAGGCACGACCGTGACATCGGACGTCTCCAGGGCGACCCGCTCGTTCCGCCGGATGGCCCTGTCGGCGAGGGCCGCGGCGGTCTCGGCAGCCTCCTCGGCCCGCTCGGCCTCCTCGACGGCCAGGTCCAGGCAGATCCAGAGCACCTGCGCGTTGTCCCGTTCGTACTCCCGGACGAGCGGGCTGCCGATCCGGGCCGTGGAGCGCCAGTGTACGTCCCGGGGGTCATCCCCCGGCCGGTAGTCCCGGAGGCCGCGGAACTCGCCGCGCATCCCCGCCGCCCCACCCTCGGCCCGTCCCCTGCGCACCGCCTGGTCGCCGGCGGTCGCCGGCTCCCACACGGGCCGGTCCCGACGGGGCCAGACCACCACCTCGCCCTGCACCGCCACGTCGCGCTCCTTCACGAAGAGGCCGAACGGGAAGGACGTGGCCAGGCGAACCCGACCCAGCGTGTAGACGCCCCGGCGCGGGAAGACGCGCTCCGCGCGGACGATCACGGCGTGGCCCGGTTGCACCACGGCGGCGAACGTGCGTCCGCCGGCGTCGTCCACGATCTCCAGCGCGTAGCTGGGGACCCGCCGCTTGCCGTTCACGAGCTCGTAGCCGACCCGAGCCGGGCTGCCCGCCGTCGCGGCCCTGGGCGGGAGCGCCTTCACCTCGATGCCGCGCACGACCTGCTCGGAGAGCCAGCCGCTCACCGCGATGAATCCCATCATGGCGCCCAGCAGCAGGTACAGGAGGTTGTCCCCGGTGTTCACGGCGGAGAAGCCGATGGCGAGGGCACCGGCGGTGAAGAGGGCGCCGCCCCGGGTGAAATGGAGACGCCTGGGCGGCTTGAGCCACGCCAGGAATGCCCGGATGCGCTGCCTAGACGGGAGCGTCCACTGCATCGAGGATGTCGTCGAGGATGACACGAATCTCCTCGTAGGCGTCGGCGGTGGGGGCACCCCCGACGGGCACGATGCGGTGGGCCAGGCACGGCTCCATCAGACGGCGGACATCGTCGGGCACGACGAAGTCACGGCCGTCGACCAGGGCGTAGGCACGGGCGGCGCGGAGCAGCGCGATGGCGCCTCGTGGGCTGACACCCAGACGGATCCGGCCCTCCGAGCGCGTAGCCCGCGCGATGCGCATCCCGTAGTCCACCACGTCCGGCTCGGCGCGCACCCGCTCCACCATGGCCTGGAGCGCCATCACCTCGTCCGGGTGCATGACGGGCGCCAGGGTGTCCAGCGGGTCCGCGGTCCGGGCCGATTCCTGGAGGATGCGCCGCTCCCAGTCCTCGTCGGGGTAGCCGATGGTGAGGCGCATGAGGAACCGGTCGAGCTGGCTCTCGGGCAGGGGGTACGTCCCATGATGCTCCAGCGGGTTCTGCGTGGCGAGCACGATGAACGGCTCGGGCAGGTCGTATGTCTGGTCGTCGATGGTGACCCGCCCTTCCTGCATGGCCTCCAGCAACCCGCTCTGGGTCCGGGGCGGCGCCCGGTTGATCTCGTCCGCCAGGACAATGTTCGTGAAGACGGGGCCCGGACGCGTCTCGAACTGACGCGTCTCCGGGTTGAAGATGGAGACACCGAGCACGTCCGACGGCAGCAGGTCGCTGGTGAACTGGATCCGTCGGAAGCCGAGCCCCGTGGCCGCGGCCAGGGCCCGGGCCAACGTGGTCTTGCCCACCCCCGGCACGTCCTCGAAGAGGAGATGCCCGTGGGCCAGGAGGGCCGCCGTGGCGAGACGCACCACCTCGCGGTGGCCGTGGAACACGGTCTCCACCGCGTCCACCAGCGCGTCCAAACGGCTCGCGTCCGTCGTGGCCGGCGTGACCTGAAGCGGGTCTCCCATAGCCGTCGGTTCCGATGGGTTCATGGCGTGGGTCGCGCCTCTTCAACCCCGTGGCCGCCGTCAGGTTTCCCCGCGCGGCCATTGACCGCCATGCGAGCGAAGCTAACTTCCTCCCATGAAGATACGCTATCTGGACGGCCGTCGGTTGCGCGTGGGCCTCCTGGCGGCGTGCGAGGGCGCCCGCAGGGCCAAGGCGGAGCTCAACCGTATCAACGTCTTCCCCGTTCCCGATGGCGACACCGGCACGAACCTCGCCCTGACGTGCAGCGGCATCGCGGCCCGGCTCCGCAACAACCGCGACCGCTCCGCCGCCGCCGTCGCCCGGGAGGCCGCCGAGGCCGGCATCGTGGGCGCCCGCGGCAACGTGGGCATGATGCTCTCCCACTTCCTGCTGGGCTTCGCCGATGGCGTGGGCGAGCGTGTCCGGCTCACCGCCTCGGAGTTCGCCACTGCGCTGCGCACCGGGACCGTCCGCCTGTACGAGGCCATCGAGCGGCCCGTCGAGGGGACCATCCTCACCGTCATCCGGGAAACGGCCGAGGAGGCCGAGCTCGACGACCGGGACGAACGGGACTTCGCCGAGCTCTTCGAGCGTCTCACGGCCCGGGCCCGGGACGCGCTGGCCCGGACGCGCCAGATGCTACCGGCGCTGCGCAAGGCCGGCGTCGTGGATGCCGGCGCCAAGGGCTTCGTCCACTTCCTGGAAGGCGCCGTCGCCCTGGTCAACGGCGACCCTCTCGTGGAGGCGGACGAGGACGAGCGCTTCGACACGGAACCGGTGGCGGCCCACGTGGAGTTCCCCACCGAGTCAGAGCGCTTCCGATTCTGCACGGAGGCCCTGGTCCGGGGTGACGGCCTGCCGCCGGCCGACGAGGTGAAGAGCTGGCTCCGGGCCCGGGGCGACTCGATCATCGTGATCCGGAGCAACGATATCCTCAAGGTCCACATCCACACGGACGTCCCGGACGACGTCTTCGTCTATCTCAGGGGGGCCGGCGAGCTCGTCTCCCACAAGGCCGAAGACATGCACGTACAGCACGACGTCGTGGAGCGGGCCGCGGCGGCGCACATCGGCCTCGCCCGTCGTCCCGTCTCCATCGTCACCGACAGCGCCCACGACCTGGCCCCGGAGATCGTGCAGGCCCACGGCATCCACGTCGTGCCGCTGTCCCTGATCTACGAGACGCGCGTGCTGCGGGACGGCGTCGACATGGACGCCCAGGCCTTCGTGGAACGGCTCCGGCGGGGCGAGCACCCCTCCACCTCCCAGCCGCCGCCGGCGGCGTTCACCGAGGCGTTCCGCCAGGCGGCCGAGGAAGGCGAGGAGATCATCGTCGTCACCCTGAGCAGCGGGCTCTCGGGCACCTACGCCTCCGCCGAGGCCAGCGCCAAGCGGTTCCGGGACGCGCCCATCCACCTGGTGGACTCCCGCTCGGCCTCGCTGGGCCAGGGCATGCTCGCCCTGCGCGGCGCGGAGCTGGCGGAGCTGGGCATGCCGGCCGCGGAGATCGCCGACGAGCTGCGTCGCATCCGCGACCGCTCCACCTTCTTCCTCACCGTGGACAGCTTCGACCGCCTGCTGGCGTCCGGGCGGGTGGGACGCGGCAAGGCCCTGCTCGGCGAGATGCTCAACGTGAAGCCGATCCTGCGGGTGGGCCCCGACGGCAAGGTCCACCCCGGCTCCAAGGTCATCGGACGTCAGCGCCTCGTGGAGCGCATGATCGAGATGCTGGCCGAGGCGATGCCGGCCGACGCGAAGACGGTACGGTTCGGCGTCGCGCACGTGGACGCGCCCGACGTGGCCCGGCAGGTCCGGGATGCCATCCGGGACCGGTTCGACCCGCCCGAGATCCTGGTCGGCCCGGCCACGCCGGTCCTGGCCACCCACACCGGGCGGGGCGCCTGGGGCGTGGGCTTCCAGGTGGACGACGTGTACGAAGGCTAGCCCACTACCGCGACCGCTTCGATCTCCACCAGCACCTCCGGCGCCTTCGGCAGCCTGGCCACCTCGACGGCCGAGCGGGCCGGCTTGTGGTCGTCCATGTAGCGGGCGTAGACCTCGTTCATGGCGGCGAAGTCATCCATGCTCGCCAGGAACACCGTCGTCTTGACGACGCTCTGGAGCGACGCGCCCGCTTCCGCGAGCACCGCCTCCAGGTTCCGGAGGACCCGGTCCGTCTGCACCGCGATGTCCCCCTCCACCAACTGCCCGGTGGCCGGGTCCAGCGCGATCTGGCCGGCCGTGAAGACCAGGTTCCCCGTGATCATGCCCTGGCTGTACGGCCCGATGGCGCCCGGGGCCTTCTCCGTCTGCACCGGCTTCAGCTCTGCCATGTCGTCTCCGGCGTTCGTGCGTCAGTCGTCCTGCAGTCGTGCCACGCTGGCGGCGATCTCCTCCGGCGACACCGTGGCGACGCCCGCCTTCCCCACCTCGATCCCCGCCGCGTGGTTCGCCAGGACCGCCGCCTCCACCATGGTCGCACCCACACCCAGCGCCGCCGCCACCACGGCGCTCACCGTGTCGCCGGCCCCGGACACGTCGTACACCGCACGGGCCACCGCCGGGACCAGCACGTGCTCCCGCGCCTCCGTCATGAGCGCCATCCCTTCCTCCCCGCGCGTGAGCAGCAGGTGCGAGCAGTCCAGGTGCTTTCGCGTCCGCTCCATCCACGCTTCGTCGGCGGCCAGCACCGGGGCCCGCAACGCCGCCGCCAGCTCCGGCAGGTTCGGCTTGAACACGGTCGCGCCCCGGTAGTCGAAGAAGTGCCGTGACTTCGGATCCACGACGACGGGCACGCCACGCTCCCGGGCATCATCCAGCACCGCCTCGATGACCGCCGGCACCAGCACGCCCTTGTCGTAGTCCTCCAGCACGACGGCGTCCGCCTCCGTCATCATGGCGTCGACCCGTTCCGCCACTCGCGCCGCCGCCTCCCCGTCCAGGTCCCCGTCCACCTCCTGGTCGTACCGGGCCACCTGCTGCTGCCGCGCCATGATCCGGGTCTTCACCGTCGTGGGCCGGCCGGACACGGCGAGGAGGCCGTCCCCGACACCCCCCTCCGCCACCGCCTCCCGGAGCTGGGCGGCGGCCGCGTCCTCGCCCGTCACCCCCACCAGGTCGCAGGCGGCGCCCAACGCCACCACGTTGGCCGCCACGTTGGCCGCCCCTCCCAGCGCCCGCCAGTCGTCCGTCACCTGGACCACCGGAACCGGCGCTTCGGGCGAGATACGGGAGGCCGCCCCCCGCAGGTAGATGTCCAGCATGACGTCGCCCACCACGAGCACGCGTACCTCCGCCAACCGCGCGAGGATCTCCGTGGCCCGTTCGGGCGTCAAACGGTTCATGTCGATGTGTCCCGGGGTCGATCCATGTGGCCACCGCTGCCCGGCCGCGCGGTAACGTAGGCGGGCGGGGGGAGAGGGGCAATCGGGATCGAGCCTCGCCCTCGTTGCGCCGACGCGCGCGACCGCTAACATTCGCCGGCACGCACGACGAACCGGGACCCCGACCGTGAAAGCCAGACTCCTCCGCACCTGGGACGCCCTCCGGGCCAGCTACTGGTTCGTCCCCACCCTCATGACCCTGACGGCCGTCGCCGCGTCCCAGGGCGCTCTGGCACTGGACCGGCTGCTCCTGGAGACCGGGAGTGAGGTCGTCGGCTGGCTGCACGGCGCCGGCGATCCTGATGGTGCCCGCACCCTCCTCTCCACCGTGGCCGGGTCCATGATCACGG
The DNA here is from genome assembly GCA_964416095.1 of uncultured Gemmatimonadaceae bacterium. Taxonomy (GTDB): domain Bacteria; phylum Gemmatimonadota; class Gemmatimonadetes; order Longimicrobiales; family RSA9; genus CAYQCY01. The sequence goes on along the minus strand of CAYQCY010000029.1, from coordinate 4,289 downwards.
TGGCCGGCGTCATCTTTTCCATTCTCATCGTGGCCATGGCGCTGGCCTCCTCCCAGTTCGGCCCGCGCCTGATCCGGGGCTTTCTCCGGGACCGGGGCAACCAGGTGGTGCTGGGCATCTTCATCGGCACCTTCGTCTACTGCCTCCTGGTGCTCCGTGACGTGCCGCTGGAGCCGGGCACGATGACGGTCCCCCAGCTCGCCGTGACCCTCGCCCTGCTCCTGGCCCTCGCCGGCGTCGCCGTGCTCATCTACTTCATCCACCACGCGGCCGCGTCCATCCAGGCGTCCCATGTCATCGAGGTGGCCGGGGCCGACCTGGACCGGGCGATCCACCACACCTTCCCCGCCCGGGAGGACGACGACGGCGTCTATCGAGCGCTCGGCCCCGAGGACGCGTTGCCGGAGGGCTTCCGGGACGCGGCCCGAACGGTCGTCGCCGCCGGCAGCGGGTACGTGCAGGAGATCGATACGGACGGCCTCCTGGAGCTGGCCCGGGAGCACGACCTGGTCATCGAGCTGCTCCACGGCCGGGGCTCCTTCGTCGTGGAGGAGAGGCCACTGGCCCGGTTGGAGGGGGAACCGGGGGAGGAGATCCGCGAGAAGATCGCCGGCGCACTGGTCCTGGGCCCCGGCCGGGCATCCACCCGGGACGTGGAGCGGGGCGTGAGACAGCTCGCCGAGGTGGCGGTCCGCGCTCTGTCGCCGGGCACGAACGACCCGTTCACCGCCGGCGCTGCCATCCGTCGTCTGGGCCAATCCCTGGCCCTGCTGGGCGACCGCAAGCTGCCGACTCCCGCCTTCCGGGATGAGGAAGGCACGATCCGGCTGTTCGTGCCGACCCCAACGGTCTCCGAGCTCCTGGACCTCGCCTTCGACCAGGTCCGCCACTACGGCCGGTCCGATCCCCACGTGCCCCTCGAGCTCCTGGAGACCATGACCGCGGTCGGCATCCGGGCCCGGCAGCCCGGGCTGCGACGCGACCTCATCCGCCATGCCGGGATCATCCGGCACGCGGCCGTGGAAGCGCTTGCCGAGGAGGCCGACCGGGAGCGGGTCGAGGCGGCGTACGAGACGGCGAAGGCGGTGCTGTCGGGGAACGAGGCGCCGGGATAGGAATGGTATCGGCGGCGTTCGCACCGCGGCGGTGCGTCTGGCGCCCGCAGCCCCGCTCTCCCTCGCTTCGACGCGCCCTTCCCCGTACCTTTCCCGCATCGACTTTCCCGCGTCCACAGGCGGTTTGACATGACGGATTTTCCAAGAACAGGAACCGGCCACGGCGGTGGCCAGCAGCGGCCCATCAATCTGCGGGACCTCGACCTGCCCAAGCTGGACCGGATCGTCGGCTGGGGATTGTGGATCCTGGCGGCCGTGCTGGTCTGGCTGGCGGTGAGCTGGGCCCGGTCCTTCTACGCCGACTGGCGCTGGTTCAGTAGCGTTGGCCACGAGGATGTCCTCATCACGACGACCGTCGCGCAGGTGGCTCTCTACCTGATCGGCGTGGTCGTCTTCCTCGCCGTTGCCGTCCCCAACCTCTATTTCGCCCGGCGCGCCACGGGAGGCACGCCGGTGCTGCCCGAAGGCCTGTCGCAGAGCGACTACCACTTCGTACGGAAGCTGCTCGTGCGGGTTGCCGCCGGGGTCACGGTGCTGGCAGCCCTCCTACTCGCCGCCCACCCGGCGGTGGAGTGGGAGACGGTCCTGCTGTTTCTTCACCGCGTGCCTTTCGGGGAGGCCGAGCCGGTCTTCAACAAGGACTTCGGGTTCTTCATCTTCACGCTCCCCGCGCTGGACCTGCTGCGACTCTGGCTCCTGGCGGCGCTCGTCGCGGTGGCGTTCATCGTGGCTGCCTTCTACTACATCGTCGCCCGGACGCGAAGCGACCACGTCACCTTCGCCCGAACCGCGCGGATCCAGCTCGCGCTCCTCGGAGCGGGCCTGTTCCTCATCATAGCCGCCGGACACTGGCTGGGCCGCTACGAGCTCCTGTACTCACCGACGGGCGCCGTGTACGGCGTCGGCTACACGGACACCTACATCAACCTCCCGGGCCAGGCGCTGCTCACGGCCATCGCGGTGATCACCGCCGGAGTCCTGGGGGTCGCCGGCGTCGTTTCCAGCAGCAACCGGATCTTCATCTGGCCGGTGGCCGTCTGGTTCGTGGCCACAGTCCTGGTCGGCAGCGTCGCGCCCGGCGTGGTCCAACGGCTCCGGGTGGAGCCGAGCGAGCTGGCCCGGGAACGGGATTACCTGGCCAACAACATCCGGTACACCCGCCAGGCCTTCGGGCTCGACCAGCTCCAGTCACGGAGCCACCCCGCCCTCCGCACCGTGGATGCCAGCACGGTGACGGCCAACCGGGGCACGATCCAGAACGTCCGCCTCTGGGACGAGAGTCCGCTGCTGCAGAGCTACAACCAGATCCAGTTCTTCCGGCTCTATTATGACTTCCTGGCAGTGCACACCGACCGCTACCGGGTGGGCGGCGAGCTGCGCCAGGTCATGCTCGCCACCCGCGAGCTGTCGGCGGAGAAACTACCCTCCGAGGCCCAGCGCTGGGTGAACCGGCAGCTCCAGTTCACGCACGGATACGGCGTGGCCATGAGCCCCGTCACCGAAGTGGAGGCCGGGGGCCGGCCCACGTTTTTCGTCAGTGACGTCCCGCCGGAGGGCCCGATCCCTCTCGAGCGGCCCGAGGTCTATTACGGGCTGAAGAGCCTCCCGTACGTCATCGCGCACAGCGGGATGCAGGAGTTCAACTACCCGGGGCCCGACGGACCCGTCTACACCCGCTACCAGGGCGATGGCGGGGTTCAGCTCTCCTCGTTCTTCCAGCGCCTCATCTACGCCTGGGAGTTCCGGGATATCAACATCCTCATCTCCGGCGAGATCGGGCCCGAAAGCCGGATCCAGTACCGGCGCACCGTCCGCGAGCGCTTCAGCACCATCGCACCGTTCCTGCTCAGGGACCGGGAAGCGTACAGCGTGGTGGCCGACGGCCGGCTTTTCTGGATCCAGGACGCATACACCGTGACCGACCGCTACCCCTACTCCACCATCTGGAACGACCACTTCAACTACATCCGCAACAGTGTGAAGGCCGTCGTGGACGCGTACGACGGCAGCATCGACTTCTACGTCTTCGAGCCCGATGACCCGCTCATCCAGGCATACCAGCGGGTGTTCCCCGAGCTCTTCACGCCGGCGGATGAGATGCCCGAACATCTCCGCGCCCATGTCCGCGTTCCGCTGGATCAGTTCACCGTGCAGACCGAGATGCTGCTCCAGTACCACATGCAGGACCCGGTCGTGTTCTACAACAAGGAAGACCAGTGGTCGGTCCCGGTCCAGAACTCGTTCGGCCGGTCCCAGTCGCTCCGTCCCTACTACATCGTGGCCCGGCTCCCCGGCGAGGAGGCCGAAGAGTTCCTCCTCATCCAGCCGTTCACCCCTGCCAATCGCCACAACCTGGTGGGCTGGATGGCCGCCCGCAGCGACGGCGAGAACTACGGCGAGCTGGTCCTCTTCGGGTTCCCGTCCGGTCGCCACGTCGACGGCCCCAGCCAGGTCGAGGCCCGCATCGACAATGACGCCGTCATCTCCGAGCAGTTCACCCTCTGGGGCCAGGTGGGCTCGGAGGTCATGCGCGGGATCCTCTTGGTCATCCCGCTGGGCGACGCGCTCCTCTACGCCGAGCCGGTCTTCCTGAAGCCCGAAACCCTCGATTTCCCAGAGCTGCGCCGCATCATTCTTGCCGACGCCGAACAGGTGGTCATGCACCCCACCCTCGACGCTGCCGTGCACGCCCTCGTCGGCGATCTGCCTGCCGTTGCCCCACCAACCGAGGAGGCCGCAGCCATCGGCGCCGAACCGGCGCCCGCGCCGAGCGACGCGCTCCAGGAGCTCGGCCGCACCCTCGAGGAAGCGCTCCGTACCCTGCAGCGCGCCCTGGATCAGCTCGGGGAGCTGGCAGACACCGTCCCGCGTTGAGCGGGGAGCAGACAGCCCGTTCCGATGACGACCGGGCCGGTGGTGACAGAGGGCGGTTGAGGCGGCCGGCTAACCCAGGCGTCCGCGTCTCCCGGGCGCCGGCGACCTGTCTCCACCAGTCCCCGCCGCTGTCGTCGGAAGCCGGTACGCCACGTACCACACGGTCCTGTTGGCTCGTGGCTTCTCCGCGCATGCAACCACGATATCATTTCCCGCGATGGCACCGGTGCTGTCCGTATCTCCGGAGTGGTTCACCGCAAGGAGCACGGCCGCACGGTAGTCGTCGGGGTGGACGAGGGC
>CAYQCY010000028.1:0-34868 GCA_964416095.1 uncultured Gemmatimonadaceae bacterium | reverse complement strand
CGATTTTGCCCGGCTGCATCAGCGGGGACGCGCAAAAAATGGGGAAGGTCCACCTTCAAATCGCTTGCCTTTTCTGAGGGTCGTGTCTAGCTTGATGCGGCGTCCCGCGCTCATGCTCTCCCGGTCGTTCTGCGCGTCTGGCGCACGCCGGAGGATGCCAGGATCGGCGCCATCAGCGCCGTTCTCATACCGGAAGTTGAAATCCGGGCGACTACGGTTGACGACTCGACCGACCCGTGGGCCGGGATCCGTGGCGCAAGCGGTCGCTCGCTGACGGGGACTCAGGAACGCCCGTGTCGAACAGCAGCCTCCAGAAGAAACACTGGCTCGTTCACGTAGCCCGCAGGACCGGGCTTCCGGGTGCGGATGACCTGGAGCTGGATCCCGGCACGGCCACCGCCGAGGCCTGGCTGCAGGTGGCGGATGCCCTGGGCATCAACCATGACCAACTGGCCGACTACGTGGCCGAGTACTTCCGCCTGCAGGTCGCCTCGCTGGAGGGCGGCGAGGCCAACGCCCTCAAGCTGGTCCCGGAGAAGATCGCGCGTCAGTACCAGATCTTTCCCCTGAAAGAGGATGACCGTCAGCTCATCGTCGCGACGGCCGACCCGACGAACTTCGCGGCCGAGCAGGCGCTGGGGTTCATCTCGGGCCGCAAGGCCGTCTTCGAGGTGGCGCCGCCGCCCTTCCTGTTGGAAGCCATCAACAACTCCTACTCGTCCGACGGCGTGATCGAGTCGCTGCTGAGCAAGGTGGACGACACGTTGCCCGGCGACGTGGCGGTGGTCAGCGAGAGCAGCTCCGAATCCGAAGTGGTCACCGAGGCGGACGCCCAGGCGGCGCCGGTCATCAAGCTGACCAACCTGATCTTCCGGGACGCGGCCCAGAACGGGGCCAGCGACATCCACATCGAGCCCGGCCCCCGGGGCGGGACCGTGCGGTTCCGCATCGACGGGGTCCTGCGCAACTACATGGAGCTGCCGCTGCCCGCCCTGGTCCGGGTCATCTCCCGGATCAAGATCCTCGGCAACCTGGACATCGCGGACCGCTGGCGTCCCCAGGACGGCCGCACCCGCATCCTGGTGGAAGGCCGCCCCTACGACATCCGGATCTCCACCGTTCCGACGCGGGGCGCCGAGAAGGCCGTGCTGCGACTGCTCAAGGGCGGCGAGGCAGAAAAGATCACGGCGATCGGCCTGCCGCCCTACGAGCTGGGCCGGCTCCAGCAGCTCCTGGCGCACCGGGACGGCATCCTGTGCGTGACGGGCCCCACGGGCTCGGGGAAGACGACGACGCTGTACGCGGCCATCCGGGAGCTGGCCACCGGCGAGGTCAACATCATGACGGTGGAGGACCCGGTGGAGTACGAGCTGGGCGGCATCACGCAGATCCAGGTGCAGCCGAAGCGGGGCGTGACCTTCGCCAGCGCGCTGCGCGCCATCCTGCGACAGGACCCGGACGTGATCCTGGTAGGCGAGATCCGGGACCTGGAGACGGCGGAGGTAGCGGTGCAGGCGGCCATGACCGGCCACATGGTGCTGGCCACGGTCCACGCGAACGACGCCGTGAGCACGGTGGCGCGCCTCGTGGACCTGGGGCTGGACCGGGCGAACCTGGCGAACACGCTGCGCGGCGCCATCGCGCAGCGTCTTGTCCGGAGACTCTGCGACGAGTGCGCGGAGCCGATCCGCGGCGAGATGACCGAAAACGAGATCCGGCTCGCCAAGCTGTTCAACGTCCGGCCGGCCATGCGCGCGGTGGGCTGCCGGCGGTGCGCCGACACCGGGTACCGGGGCCGGATCCCGCTCCAGGAGGTGATGATCACCACCTCGGAGATCGAGGAGATGGTCACCGAGGGGCGGTCCATGGCCGACATCTACAAGGTCGCCCTGGAGGAGGGGATGCGCCCGCTGTTGCAGGTCGGGTTGGAGCGCGTGCGTGGCGGCGAGACGACGCTGGACGAGCTGGAGCGCGTGGTGGGCCTGGACGCGGAGGACCGGAAGGAGAAGGAAGCGGACGAAGAGGCCCGGGCCCGTCGCGAGGCCGAGTCCCGGGCGGATGCGTCCGCGGAGCCGCCGGCCGAGGTGGAGACGGTGGTGGAGGAGGGGCCGGAGCCCGCGGACGAGGCGATCCCCATCCAGCCGTCGGAGGAAGCGGCGGCGGCGGCGGAAAGCATCGCGGAGGAGGTGCCCGCGGTGCAGCCGGAGCAGCGGGACGTGTCTCCTCGGCCGGGCGCCAGGGTCGAGGCGGGGTCCGAGTCGCCGCGCATCCTGATCGTGGACGACGACCCGGAGGACCGGCTCCTGGTGCGGACCATCCTGGAGAAGCACGGCTTCGAGGCCGCGGAGGCGACGGACGGGGACGAGGCGCTGGACATGATCGCGGGGGATTCCTTCTCCCTGGTCGTCCTCGACCTGGAGATGCCGCACGTGGACGGCCGGGACGTGCTGGCGCGGCTGCGGTCCTCGACGGCGACGTCGGGGCTGCCCGTCGTCGTGCTGACGGGGTCGGCCGACCCGGAGGACGAGTACCGGCTCATGGAGAGCGGCGCCGATGACTACCTGAAAAAGCCCATCGATCCGCCGCGCTTCATGGCCCGGGTCAAGGCGGCGCTCAGGCGGGCGCGAACGGCATGAGCACGCGTGTGCAAGTACTGGATCCGGCCGCCGTGGAACGGCTGCGTCGCCTGGGCGGCGACGAGTTCCTCGTGGAGATGATCGACCTCTTCCTGGACAACGGCCCGAAGCGCATGGCCGCGGTGCGGGACGGACTGGCGGCCGGGGAGGCCCGTGCCGTCCAGCGAGCCGCCCATTCCCTGAAGTCCACGGCGGGCAACCTGGGTGGCCGGGCGGTCCAGCAGACGGCGCAGGAGATCGAGACGCTGGCGGCGGAGGGAGACGTGGCCCCGCTCGGGGAGCTGGTGGCCGAGCTGGCCACGCGCTTCGACGCACTTCTTCTACGGCTGGAGACGGAGCGGTCCCGGCGGGCCTGACCGCCGGTGCAGGATCGTAGATCGGTGCCCATGCAGGGCAGCGAACGGATCAGTGACTCCTGGGGTGACCCATGGAAGCGAACGCAGCGCCCGGACGGGCGCCCAAGAACCCGGCACGAAGGCTGCGGCTGTTCCTCCGCGACCACCGCGTGATGGACGCGAACGTGCACGTTCCTCAGGGCCAGTTCCTGGCCACGTACCTGGCCAGCAGGACCCGGTACGTCAACCTGACGAGCGTGGACTGGATGGGCACGGGCGAGCACGTGACGCACATGGCCCTCAAGGTCGACCAGATCCTGTGGGCGTCGTCGGAAGACGGGGAGCTGCCGTTGACCAACGCGCTGGCCGCCGCCGCGGCGCGGCGCGTGGAGCTGGAGCTGGAAGGTGGGTACCTACTGGGCGCCGGCCTGCTGCTCATGGAGCACCAGCGGTTGAGCGACTACCTCCAGTCCGCTCCGGCCTTCGTTCCCCTGCGGGACTCGGCGCTGCTGCCCCGGGGCCGGCACCTCGGCGACATCGTCGTCAACCAGGACACCATCCAGGTCGTGCGGGAGGTGGCGGAGGACGCGCCCACGGAGGCGCCGCCGCCCACCTAGTGTAGCGTCGCCGAAATGTCGTTGCATTCGAGCGCGGCTGCATCGCGAGAGGCGGCGTTGCTCAGCCTCGCAACAGCGCTGCTATTCCTCGGCTTCGCGCCTTGCCTCTCGCGCGCTTCCGCGCTCTCGGTGCCACACGGAACTCCGGCGACGCTACACTAGCTCGGTGGGGGGCCGGAGGGCGGCCTCCGGATACGGACAACGCGCGTCGGACCGCCGCTTTCAGCCCGGACGATGTGCCGCTATGTTGCCCCCGGCCCGTTTCAGGGTACCGGGGGCGACCTTCATGGCTGACGCCGTCATCGAGATCACCGGCATCGGCGCCGGCGGAGCGGGCGTGGGCCGGCTGCCGGACGGACGTGTGACCTTCGTCCACCGCACCGCACCGGGGGACGAGGTCGCGGTGCGGGTCCGGGAGGACCACGGCAGCTGGACGCGGAGCGAGCTCGTGCAGCTCCGCAGGCCATCGCCGGACCGGCGTGAGGCCCCCTGTCCGTATTACGACCGGTGCGGCGGCTGTACCCTCGAGCACCTGGAGTACGCCGCGCAGTTGCGGGCCAAGCGGGAGGTCGTGCGGGAGACGGTGCGCCGCATCGGCGGCCTGGAGCTCGAGGTGCCGGACGTGGTCCCATCGCCGGAGGAGCTCCGATACCGGAACCGGGTCACCTTCACCCTGAAGCGGTTGCGGCACCGGGTCGTGGCCGGGTTCCACGAGCTGGACCGACCGGGCCGCATCGTGGACGTGGGCGGCGACTGTCTCCTGGCGGAGCCCGCCGTGTCCAGGATCTGGTCCGGCATCCGGGACGCCTGGGGCGACGGGGCGCGACGGCTGCCCTCCGGCAGGGAGCTGCGCCTGACGGTGCGCGCCACGACGGCGGGACGCGGGAGCCTGCTGGTGGAGGGGGGACGGGGACCGGGGCGCCTGGACCTCCTGGTGGATGCGGTGCCGGAGCTGGATGCGGCCTGGCAGGCCAGCGACGATGAGCCGCCCGTGCGGGTCGCGGGCGACGATGTCTCGGACCGGTGGCTCGGCGTGGAGGTGGGCGTGGATGGCGCCGCTTTCCTTCAGGTGAACCGGTCCGCCGCCGCGCTCCTGGAGGCGCACGTACTGGGACTCGTCCGGGACGCATCGCCGGGTCGGGTGGTGGACGCCTACTGCGGGGTCGGGCTCCGGGCCGGTCGGCTGGCCGGGGAAGGGATCGCTGTGGTCGGCATCGAAACCGATGCGCTGGCCGTGCGGGAGGCACGCCGGGGCGCGCCCGATGCCCGCTTCGTGGAAGGCCGGGTGGAGGACCGGCTCGGGGAGACACTGCCGGCGGACATGGTTATCTTGAACCCGCCGCGCGCCGGGCTCGCCCGGCAGGTAACGGTTCTTCTGGAGCAGAGCCCGCCCCGGCGGATCGTGTACGTGAGCTGCGACCCGGCCACGCTGGCCCGGGACCTGAAGCGGCTGGGGCCGGCGTTCCGGCACGCGGGGGTCCGGAGCTTCGACCTGTTTCCCCAGACGGCCCACGTGGAGACGGTGGTGGAGCTGACATGCGCTACTACGTGACCATCGGACGGACGACCTACGAGGTCGACCTCACGGAGGGCGTGCCACGGGTCGACGGCGAGGAGGTGGAGGCGGAGCTCGTCGCCATCCCGGGCACGCCGGTACGGCACCTGCTGGCGGCTGGCCGGTCTCTCACGGTGGCGGCCCGGGCCGGCACGGACGGGTGGGAGCTGCACATGGCCGGCGAGCGGTTCGAGGCCCTGGTGATGGACGAGCGTACCCGGGCGATCCGGGCCATGACGGGGAAGGCCGGCGCGGCGCGGGGTCCGAAGCCCGTGCGTGCCCCGATGCCGGGCCTGGTGACGCGGATCCTGGCCGGCGAGGGCGACGCGGTGGAGCTGGGCCAGGGGGTGGTCATCGTCGAAGCCATGAAGATGGAGAACGAGTTGAAGGCCGAAGCGGCCGGCGTCGTGTCGAAGGTCCTGGTGGAGGCGGGCCAGGCGGTGGAGAAGGGCGCCGTGCTGGTGGAATTCCGCGCCGACGAGACGGATGACGGAACGGAGCTCTGAGGGGCGCGACGTGGTGAAGACGCCCAGCGGGATCGAGGTGCGGCGCGTCTACGGACCGGGGGCACGGCAGCCCGGTGAGCCGGGGGCGTTCCCCTTCACCCGTGGCGTGTACCCCACCATGTACCGGGGCCGGCTGTGGACCATGCGCCAGTACGCGGGCTTCGGCACGGCCCAGGAGACGAACCGCCGGTACCGGTACCTGCTGGATGCGGGCCAGACGGGGCTCAGCGTGGCGTTCGACCTGCCGACGCAGATGGGCTACGATTCGGACCACGCCATGGCCGGCGGCGAGGTCGGCCGTGTGGGCGTCGCCGTCGACACGCTGGACGACATGCGGGTCCTCTTCGACGGCATCCCCCTCGACGAGGTCTCGGTGTCCATGACCATCAACGCCACCGCGGCCATCCTGCTGGCTCTGTACGTAGCCCTCGGTGATGAGCGGGGCGTGGACCGGGCGGCCCTGTCGGGGACGATCCAGAACGACATCCTGAAGGAGTACATCGCCCGGGGCACCTACATCTACCCCGTCGAGCCGAGTCTGCGGCTCGTGACGGACACCTTCGCCTTCTGCGCCGACGAGGTGCCTCGCTGGAACACGATCTCCATCAGCGGCTACCACATGCGGGAAGCCGGCGCCACGGCCACCCAGGAGATCGCCTTCACCTTCGCCAACGCCCTGGAGTACGTGGGACGGGCGGTGGACGTCGGGCTGGACGTGGACACCTTCGGGCCCCGGCTCTCGTTCTTCTTCGCCGCCCACAACGACCTCTTCGAGGAGGCGGCCAAGTTCCGGGCGGCGCGTCGCTTGTGGGCGCGGCTCATGCGTGACCGGTTCGATGCCTCGGACCGTGCCTCCATGCTGCGCTTCCATACCCAGACCGGCGGCGTGACGCTCACGGCGCAGCAGCCGTTGAACAACGTGGTCCGTGTGACGGTCCAGGCGCTGGCGGCGACGCTGGGCGGGACCCAGTCGCTCCATACGAACGCGTACGACGAGGCGCTGGCCCTGCCCACGGAGGAGTCGGCCAAGCTCGCCCTGCGCACCCAGCAGGTCCTGGCCCACGAGTCCGGCGTGGCGAGTACGGTGGACCCGCTCGGTGGCAGCTACTACGTGGAAGCGTTGACGGATCGGCTGGAGGCGGATGCGGAGGCGTACATCGAGCGGGTGGACGAGCTCGGGGGCGCCGCCCGGGCCGTGCCGTTCTTCAAGGAGGAGATCCATCGCTCGGCGTACGAGCACCAGCGGGTGGTGGAGGCCGGGGGCCGGGTCATCGTGGGCGTGAACGCCTTCGAGGAAGACGGGCCGAGCCCGCGCATCGAGCAGCCGGACTACCACACGTTGGAGGCCGCCCAGAAGAAGCGGGTGGCCGGGGCGCGGGCATCCCGGGACGGTCCGGCGGTGGCGCGGGCCCTCGACGCGGTCCGGGCGGCGGCCCGGGACGGATCGAACCTGCTGCCACCCATGATCGACGCCGTGAAGGCCCTGGCCACCGTCGGCGAGATCAGCGACGCCCTGCGCGAGGAATGGGGCGAGTACGCAGGGGACAGGAGTTGACGCCCGGCCGGGTGCCGCGCCGGGAACCGGGTACGCACCCCGAAGCACTCGAACCCGAATTCGAACTCGAATTCGATGTGATGCCCGACATATGCTCTTGAATGGCGCATAAGCCTCAGCCTTACCGAGATCTGTCCATGCCCACGTACGAGTACCGGTGCCCCCGGGGGCACGAGTTCGAGCTGTTCCAACGCATGTCGGACCCGCCGCAGGCGGAATGCCCCGAGTGCGGCGCCGTGGCGGAGCGCGTCCTGTCCGGCGGCGCCGGTCTGCTGTTCAAGGGGTCCGGCTTCTACATCACGGACTACCGTAGCGACAGCTACAAGAAGGCGGCGGAGAAGGAGAAGAAGGGCGGCGACGACGCGTCGTCGAAGACGTCGTCGGCGGACAAGACATCGAAGGACGCGGGGACCTGAATGGCCGAGGATCAGCTACGCGAGCAGCTCGCCCGGGCGGTGGCGGATCTGGGCGCGGACGCGCCCGCCATCGAGCTGGAACGTCCGCGGAATCCGGAGCACGGGGACCTGGCCACGAACCTGGCCCTGACCCTGGCGCGCCCGCTGGGTCAGGCGCCCTGGGCCATCGCGGAACGCCTTCTGGACCGCCTGGATCTGGACGCTGCGGGGGTGGAGAGCGCGGAGGTGGCGGGGCCGGGGTTCATCAACTTCCGGCTCAAGCACGGCGTGGTCCAGGATCTGCTCTCGACGGTGCTCGATGCGGACACCGGGTACGGTCGCGTCCAGGCGGAGCGTCGGCGCCGGATCCAGGTCGAGTTCGTGTCCGCCAACCCCACGGGGCCGCTCCACGTGGCCCACGGCCGCGGTGCCGCCCTGGGCGACGTCATCGCCTCGCTGCTGGAGTGGACGGGCCACGACGTGCAGCGCGAGTTCTACGTGAACGACGCCGGCGTCCAGGTCGACCGGCTGGCCGCGTCGCTCCGGGCACGGTGGCTCCGGCGCGCCGGGCGGGACGTGCCGTTCCCCGAGGAGGGCTACCGTGGCGACTACGTGGTGGACCTGGCGGCCGAGGTGGAGGACGAGCTGGATGCCGAAGCGCTGGACCGGCTCCGCTCGGGAGACGAAGCGGCCCAGCTCGAGGTGCTCCGGGACTGGGCCGTGGATCGGCTGCGCCGGGAGCAGGACGAGGATCTCCGCGCCTTCGGCGTGACCTTCGACGCCTACTACACCGAGTCGCGCCTGTATGGGGAGGGACGCATCGAGGAGACGCTGGCGGAGCTCCGCGAGGGGGGACTCCTGTACGAGTCGGAGGGGGCGACCTGGATCCGGACCAGCCGGTACGGCGACGACAAGGACCGGGTGCTGGTGAAGAGCGATGGCACCTACACCTACTTCCTGCCGGACCTGGCCTATCACCGGGAGAAGGCGCGGCGCGGCTACGATCACGTCATCGACGTGTGGGGCGCCGATCACCACGGGTATGTGCCACGCATGAAGGCCGGGCTCGAGGCGCTGGGGCTCGAGGACTTCCTGGACGTGGAGATCGTCCAGATGGTGCGGATCCTCCGCGGTGGGCAGGAAGTCAAGCTGAGCAAGCGGGCCGGCGAGTTCGTGACGTTGCGGGAGCTGGCGGCCGAGACGGGTCGCGACGTGGCCCGGTACTTCTTCCTCATGCGCCGCAGCGACGCCCAGATGGTCTTCGACCTGGACCTGGCGCTGGACCATTCCGAGAAGAACCCGGTCTTCAAGATCCAGTACGCCCACGCCCGCATGTGCAGCATCATGGGCAAGGCCACGGGTCGCGGCACGGGCGCCCTGGACGAGGCGGCGGTGGACGAGGCGGTGGCCGGGGCCGACCTGTCCCTCCTGACGCACCCGCTGGAGCAGGATCTGATCAAGCAGCTGGCCCTCCTGCCCGAGACGGTGGCGCGGGCGGCGGAGGCCCGGGCACCCCACGCCGCGTGCGAGTACCTGGAGGCGACGGCGGGCATGGTCAACTCCTGGTATCATGCCGGGAACCCGAACCGGAACCCGGAGCTCGCCGTCCTGACGCAGGACCAGCCGCTGCGCAGGGCCAGGCTTGCGCTGACGCGGGCGATCCGCATCGTGCTGCGCAACGGACTGACACTGCTGGGCATCGATGCCCCGGAACGGATGGAACGTGGGGAGGACATGGAATGAGCGTGCTCGTCGTGGGGAGCGTGGCCCTGGACACCATCGAGACGCCGTTCGGGCAGGTGGAGGACACCATCGGCGGCTCCGCCACGTTCTTCAGCGCCGCCGCGTCCCTGTTCACCCCCGTCCAGCTCGTGGCGGTGGTGGGGGACGACTATCCCATGGAAGAGCTGGACTTCCTGGAGGAGCGCGGCGTGGACTTCGAAGGGCTCCGGCGCGAGGTCGGGGAGAGCTTTCGCTGGTCCGGGGTCTACAGCTACGACCTGAACTCCCGGGAGACCCTGGACACGCGCCTCGGTGTGTTCGCCGACTTCAAGCCCCGCATCCCCCAGGCCTTCCGGCAGGCCCACTGGGTCTTCCTGGGCAACATCGACCCCGTCCTGCAGCTCGAGGTGCTGGAGCAGATCGAGCAGCCGGAGCTCGTGGCGTGCGACACCATGAACTACTGGATCGAGAGCCGAAACGACGAGCTCCTGCGGCTCCTCCGGCGTGTGGACCTGCTCCTGGTGAACGACGGCGAGGCCCGGGAGCTGAGCGGCGACCCGAACCTGATCCAGGCCGCGCGCTGGATCCAGGCCCGCGGGCCGCGCTACGTCGTGGTGAAGAAGGGCGAGCACGGAGCCATGCTGGTCACCCCGGACATGGTGTTCTTCGCTCCGGGTTACCCGCTGGAGGAGGTGCTGGACCCCACGGGCGCCGGCGACGCCTTCGCCGGCGGCATGGTGGGGTGGCTCGCCTTCGTCGACCGCATGTCGCCGGACGAGCTCCGGCGCGGCATCGTCTACGGCTCCGCCCTGGGCTCCTTCGCCGCCGAGGGGCTCGGCGCCGACCGTCTACGGAACCTGACCATCGACGAGATCCACGAGCGCGTGCGGATCTTCCGCCAACTGACCGCGTTCGAGCACGAGCTGCCCAGCCATGTCTGAGCGTCCGCTGAGCTACAGGGATGCGGGCGTCGACCGCGACGCCGCGAGCCGCGCCAAGGACCGGATCAGCACGCTGGTGGCGGCCACCGCCACCGACGACGTGCTCAGCGCCGTCGGCTCGTTCGGCGGCCTGTTCCGCGCGCCCCGGGGCCTCCGTGACGGTGTCCTCGTGGCCAGCGCCGACGGGGTGGGGACCAAGCTCAAGGTCGCCATGATGGCCGGACGCCACGACACCGTGGGCGCGGACCTGGTCAACCACTGCGTGGACGACATCCTGGTGGAGGGCGCGAGGCCCCTCTTCTTCCTCGACTACATCGGCATGGGCCGCCTGGAGGAGGGGACCGTTGAGGCCCTCGTCTCGGGCTTCAGCGCCGCCTGCCGGGCCAACACGTGCGCCCTGCTGGGCGGCGAGACGGCCGAGATGCCCGACTTCTACGCGCCCGGAGAGTACGACCTGGCCGGCTTCATCGTGGGCGTGACGGAGAACGACCAGCGACCGGGCAGCCACCGGGTCCGGGACGGAGACGTGCTGCTGGGCCTCGCATCCGACGGCTTCCACACCAACGGCTATACGCTGCTGCGCCGCCTCTTCTTCGAGCGCATGGGCCTCGGCGTCGATGATCCGTATCCCGACCTGGATGCTTCCGTCGCGGACGTGCTACTCCGGGTGCACCGCAGCTACCGCGCGGCGGTGCTGCCGTTGATCCAGCAGGGGCGGGTCCAGGCCCTGGCCCACATCACCGGCGGCGGCATCCCCGGCAACCTGGAGCGGGTGCTGCCGGACGGCCTCGGAGCCACCATCGACACCGGGAGCTGGGAGGTGCCCACGGCCTTCGCGGTGGTGGAGCGGGAGGGGAGGGTGGACCGGGACGAGATGTTCCGCACCTTCAACATGGGGGTCGGCATGGTGCTGGCGGCTAGGCCGGCGGCGGTGGACGGGCTCCTGAGCGCCCTGGCCGATGCCGGTGAGACGGCCTGGGTGATGGGCGCCATCGGACCGGGCAGTGGAGTGAGGCTGGCATGAGGTGGCTCGCGGCGTCGACGACGGTCCTGCTCCTCGTCGCCGGGCCGGCGCCCGGCCAGACGTCCGCAATCACCGACGCCTGCTCGACCCTGACCTCGGACGACGCCCGCAGGTCCTGCAACCTGGTGGGCAACGGCATCCTGGTGGTGCAGCCTTCCGTCGGGGTGGCGGCCTATGGCGGCAACCCGGTGCCGGGCACCGCCAGCACCCTCGGCATGCGCCTGGGCACGACGCCGCGCCTCAGCGTGGCGGGGCGGCTGGGCCTGGTCCGGGTCGAGGCGCCGCCGATTCTGGACCGGACGCGCCTCGAGCCGTCGGCGTTCTTCCTGGCCGGCGCGGGCGTGGATGTCACCATGGGCCTGTTCGGGGGGGTCTCGCCGGCGCCGACCATGGGCGGGGTGCTCTCGCTGGACGCCCTGGCCCGGGCCGGGGTGCTGCTCCTGCCCACCGGGGACGGCTTCCAGGACGGTACGTCGCTCTCGTGGGGGCTCGGGACCCGGCTCGGCCTGCTCCGGGAGTCGTTCGTCTTCCCGGGCGTCTCCCTCTCGGCCATGCTCCACGGCATGGGCGACGTGACCTACGGCGATCCGGAGCTGGCAGGCACCGACGCCTTCTTCCGGTCGGCGCTGCGGGCGTGGAGCCTCCGGGCGGTCGTCACGAAGCAGATCTACCTCCTGGGCGTGACGGCGGGTGTGGGCCTGGACCGCTACGTGAGCGACACCAGCTTCGGGCTCGATGCCGGCGGCCCGCGCAGCTTCGAGCTGGACGGCCTGGACGTGGATCGCGCCTCGGCCTTCGTCAACGTCCAGTGGACCATGCTGATCCTGCATCTGGTGGCGGAAGTGGGTTGGCAGGACGGACCCGGCGAGTACCCGGCCTTGCTGCCCGGCGGTGCCGTCGAAGGGGGCGTCCCCTTCGGCAGTCTCGCCCTGCGGCTCTCGATCTGATGGGTGCGGAGGACGACCGCCGCTTCATGCGGCGGGCCATCGCGCTCGCCGAGGGGGGGTGGGGCCGCGTGCATCCGAACCCGCTGGTCGGGGCCGTGCTCGTCAAGGACGGCGTGGTGGTAGGGGAGGGCTACCACACGGCGTTCGGCGCGCCCCACGCCGAGATCGAGGCGCTCCGGGCCGCCGGCGACGACGCCCGGGGCGCCACCGCCTACATGTCCCTGGAGCCGTGCGCCCACCACGGCAAGACGCCCCCCTGTGCCGACGCCCTGGCCGAGGCGGGCGTCGCCCGGGTGGTGTACGCGGCGGAAGACCCCACGGCGGCAGCGGGCGGCGCCGACCGGCTGCGGGCCCGGGGCGTCGCGGTGGAGGGTGGGGTGGAGCGGGCCGCGGCCCGACGCCAGAACGCCCCGTTCTTCCACGTGGTGGAACATGCCCGTTGCTGGGTCGCCCTGAAGTACGGCCTCTCCCTGGACGCGCGCATCGCCCGCAGGGAAGGGGAGCGCACCGCCGTCACCGGAGCCGAGGCACTCGCGGATGCGTACCGCCTTCGGGCCGGGTTCGACGCCCTCCTCGTGGGGAGCCGCACCGCCCGCATCGACGACCCGCTCCTCACGGCCCGGGGCGATGTGGAGCCGATCCGGCCGCCGATCCGCGTCGTGATGGACTCCCACGCACGCCTCGCCCCGACGGCCCGTCTGTTGCAGACCATCGACGCGGCGCCCGTCCTGGTCCTGACCGGAAAGGAGGCCCCGCCGGAGCGGCGCCGCGCCCTGGAAAGGGCCGGCGCGGAGGTGCTGGAGGTGCCCGGCGCGACGAACGGCGTGGATCTCGGGAGCGCTCTGGACGTCCTCTGGGACCGCGGCATCCGGACCGTCCTGTGCGAAGGCGGAGCACGTCTCGGAACGGCGCTCCTGCGTGCCGGCGTCGTGCAGCGCTTGGTCCTGTACTACGCTCCGGTCTTGTTCGGCGAGGCGGGTGTTCCCGCGTTCCCGGGGGCACCGGAGGGGCCCGTCGGGCGCATCGTCGACGTGCGCAGCCTGGGCAGGGATGTGCGCATAGTCGTGGAATCGTTCGAAGACGTCCCCGGTGATGACGCCGGGCCGAGGTAAGGAGACCGATCATGTTCAGCGGGATCGTGGAAGAGGCCGGGACCATTCGTGCGGTGGAGCCCATGGAGAACGGGCGCCGCCTGCGCATCGAGGCGCCATCCGTCGCCGAGGGGCTCGAGAACGGCGACTCCGTCGCGGTGGACGGCGTCTGCCTCACCGTGGTGGAGCGCGAGGGCGACACCTTCGGCGTGGAGTGTATCGGTACGACGCTTTCCCGTACCACATTGGGGCGTTATGACCCGGGGCACCGGGTCAACCTGGAGCGGGCGCTGGCGCTGGGCGACCGGTTGGGCGGGCACCTGGTGCAGGGGCACGTGGACGGGGTTGGGGAGGTGGTGGGCATCGAGCGGGTCGGGGACCACGTCCTGCTGGATGTCCGGCTTCCGGAGGTGGTCCGTTCGGTGACGGTCCTGCACGGGTCCATAGCCATCAACGGGGTGAGTCTGACGGTGAACGCGCTGCCGGAGGCCGACGTGGCGCAGGTGGCGCTCATTCCGTACACCTGGGAGGTCACCAACCTCAGGGACCTTCGGCCGGGTGATGGAGTAAACCTGGAAGGCGACATGCTCGGGAAGTTCGTGGTGGAGTACCTGGAGCGTACCGGCTGGGCCGGGCGCGGCCCGGGGGGAAGCTGATGCCGTTTGACACTGTGGACGATGCCATCCGGGCGATCCGGGACGGCGAGATCGTCATCGTGGCGGATGACGAGGACCGGGAGAACGAGGGCGACCTGGTCTGCGCGGCGGAGAAGGCGACGCCGGACCTGATCAACTTCATGGCCCGACACGGCCGGGGCCTGATCTGTGCTACCCTGACCCAGGAACGGGCGGACGCCCTGGGGCTCCCGCTCATGACGGAGCGGAACCAGGAGGCCATGGGGACGGCGTTCACGGTGTCCGTGGACGCCCACCCCCGCTTCGGCGTGACCACGGGGATCAGCGCCCAGGACCGGGCCACCACGATCCGGCTGCTGGTGGACGAGGAGACGCGGCCCGGGGATCTGCGCCGTCCGGGGCACGTCTTCCCGCTGCGGGCCGTGCCCGGTGGTGTGCTGCGGCGTGTCGGCCAGACGGAGGCGTCGGTGGACCTGGCGCGGCTCGCCGGGCTCAAGCCGGCCGGCGTGATCTGCGAGATCATGAACGAGGACGGCACCATGGCCCGCCGTCCGCAGCTCGAGGCGTTCGCCAAAGAGCACGACATCAAGTTCATCACGGTCGCCCAGATCGTGGCGTACCGGCTCCGCCACGAGCGGCTCGTCCGGCGCATCTCGGAAGCCGACCTGCCGACACGACACGGCGAGTTCCGCGTCATCGCGTTCGAGAACCTGGTGGACGGAGGAGAGCACGTCGTGCTGGTGCGCGGGGAGGTCGCGGGCGTGAAGGACGTGCTGGTACGGATGCATTCCGAATGCCTGACCGGCGACGTCTTCCACTCCATGCGCTGCGACTGTGGCGACCAGCTGCACGCGGCCATGCGCCGGATCCACGAGGAGGGTCGCGGCGTCGTCGTGTACCTGCGACAGGAAGGCCGGGGCATCGGGCTCGGCAACAAGATCAGGGCGTATTCGCTGCAGGACGAGGGCCAGGACACGGTGGAGGCCAACGAGACGCTGGGCTTCAAGCCGGACCTGCGGGATTACGGCATCGGCGCCCAGATCCTGCTGGACCTGGGCCTCAGCTCGATCCGTCTCCTGACGAACAACCCGCGCAAGATCGTGGGGCTCGAAGGGTACGGTCTCCGTATCATGGACCGGTTGCCCATCCGCACGAAGCCCACGGACCACAACCGGGCGTACCTGGACACGAAGCGCGTGAAGCTCGGGCACCTGCTGGACGCGGCGCGGATGGAGGACGCGGCGGACGAGGAGGCGGCCCCGACGCCGGCGTCGTCCCGGGGTCGGGAGGAGGAGACGTGAGCGAATACGAGGGCCGACCCGACGGGACCGAGGTCTCCGTGGCCATCGTGGCCAGCCGGTTCAACGACGTCGTCACCGAACGCCTCCTGGATGGAGCCCGCGGCGTCCTCCTGGAGCGCGGGGTGGGCGAGGACGCATTGACCGTCGTCCACGTGTCGGGCGCCTGGGAGCTGCCGGGCGCCGCCGCTCATCTGGCCGC
Organism: uncultured Gemmatimonadaceae bacterium; assembly: GCA_964416095.1. Classification (GTDB taxonomy): domain Bacteria; phylum Gemmatimonadota; class Gemmatimonadetes; order Longimicrobiales; family RSA9; genus CAYQCY01. Next base: position 19,409 of record CAYQCY010000028.1, on the reverse strand, counting down.
GTCGGGGCGTTACGATGCCATCGTGGCCATCGGCTGCGTGATCCGGGGGGAGACGCCCCACTTCGACTACGTGGCCGGCGAGGCGGCGCGGGGGCTCAACCGGGTGGCGCTGGACCACGGCGTGCCCGTCGGGTTCGGTCTCCTCACCACGGACACGGCGGAGCAGGCCCTGGCCCGGGCCGGCGGCGACGTGGGCAACAAGGGCGCGGAAGCGGCGGAGGCGGCGCTGGAGATGGCGGACCTGTTCCGGCAGCTCGAGTCGGCGTGAGGGACCGTACGCGCGCCAGGGGCTGGGCCCTCCAGGTTCTCTACGCCTGGGAAGTCCGGGGCGGTGCTGATCTGCGCGCCGTGGCCCGCAACGTCCTTGCCCATCGGCGGGTGGCCCAGGCGAGCCGGCCGTACATCGACCGGCTCCTGGACACCGTGGCGGAGCACCGGGACGCGCTGGATGCGACCATCCAGGACTCGCTCACGAACTGGCGGTTGGAACGGCTGTCCCTCATCGATCGCAACGTGCTCCGCCTCGCCGCCGCGGAGATGCTCTACTTCGACGATGTCCCGCCGCTGGTCTCGATCCAGGAGGCGGTCAAGCTCGCCGAGAAATACGGGACCGGCGACAGCCCCCGATTCGTGAACGGCGTGCTCGACGCCCTCATGCGCGACCACGGGGTCGGCGCCGCCCGGAGAGGGGGAGCCCCCTGAACATCCTGGTCGTGAACTGGCAGGACCGGCTCAACCCGCAGGCCGGAGGCGCCGAGGCCCACCTGCACGAGATCTTCGGCCGCATCGCCCGGGACCACCAGGTCACGCTCCTCGTCTCCCGCTGGCCCGGCGCTCCGGCGCGCCAGCAGGTGGACGGGATGGACGTGCACCGGGCGGGTGGACGGTATACATTCACCTTCGCGGGCCCGTGGTATTACCGGCGTCGGCTGCGCGACCAGGGGTTCGACGTGATGGTGGAGGACCTGAACAAGATACCGCTGTACACACCGCTCTGGGCGCAGCACCCCCTGGCGCTGGTGGTTCACCACCTGTTCGGCACGACCGCTTTCCAGGAGGCTCGCCCGCCTCTCGCCACCGCCACGGTCCTCGCCGAGCTTCCCCTGGGCCGGGTCTACCGGTCCGTTCCGGCCATGGCCGTGTCGCAGAGTACGGCCCATGATCTGGCCCGACGAGGGCTCGACCCGGACCGGATCGAGGTGGTGCCCAACGGGGTGGACCTGGCTTGGTACGCCCCCGACCCGTCCGTGCCTCGCTTCGACGAGCCGACGCTCCTCTACCTGGGCCGCCTCAAGCGCTACAAGCGCGTGGACCTGGTGCTGCGGGCGCTGGCCGAGCTGGAGCGCAGGGGTCTGGATGTCCGGCTGTTCGTCGCGGGCGCCGGCGATCAGGCGGGCCGGCTCACCGCCGTCGCCGGACGGCTCGGTGTGGCGGACCGGGTCGTGTTCACGGGCTTCGTGTCGGAGGAGCGCAAGCGGGAGCTGTTCCGGCGGGCGTGGGTGCACGTCCTCACCTCGCCGAAGGAGGGCTGGGGCATCACGAACCTGGAGGCCGCGGCATGCGGGACGCCGACTGTGGCCAGCGATGCCCCGGGTCTGCGGGACTCCGTCGTGGACGGGGAGACGGGATTGCTGGTCCCGCACGGCGACGTCGGCTCGCTGGCCGACGCGTTGGAGCGGTTGCTGGAAGACGGCGACCTCCGGGCCCGGATGGGCCGGAACGCCCGGCGGTTCGCCGAAGGGTTCACGTGGAACCGGTCCGCGGATGCGACGCTGCGGTTTCTGGAAGGCGTCGCCGCGGGACGGTCCGACTAGCGGGTTCACGAGACGAGCAGGAGGTTGCACATGGACGTCACGATCACGGCGCGGCATTGCACGGTTGCGGACTCGGTGCGTCAGCGGGCCACGGAGCGGGTCGCCCGTCTGAGCAAGTACCAGCCCCGCGCCAGCGCGGGTGACGTGATTTTCGACGAAGACGGCAGCGTACGGCGGGCCGAGATCCGGATCGCGGTGGACGGCGCGCCGATACGGGTTGCCAAGGCGGATGGAGAGACGTTCCAGGTCGCTCTGGACCGCGCCGTCCAGAAGGTGGCGCGGCAGCTCAAGAGGGAGCGTGAGAAGCGGGTGGACCACCAGGCACCGACCAACAAGGCTCTGGACGTGGAAGGCGGGATGGCAACCGGGTGAAGACGCTCACGGTCGAGGACTTCTACGCGAACAAGCGGCAGCCCCTGCGCCTCGAGCTTCTGACCGAGGACGTGGGGCTGGACCGGGAGATCACGGGCCCGAGCATCTCGAGCCCGGGCCTCATCCTGGCCGGCTATTCCGAGCGGGCGCCATCGGGCCGGATCCAGATCCTCGGGGAGACGGAGCTTTCGTACCTGCACTCCCTCGCGCCGGAGGAGCTGCGCGCCGTGCTGGATGAGTTCTTCCAGTTGGACATGCCGGCCGTCGTGGTGACGAAGGGGCAGGAGCTGCCCGCCCTCATGACGGAGCTGGCCCGGACCCACGCCGTGCCGGTGCTGCGGACGGTGCTCAAGACGGGCGAATTCTACCGTCGCCTTCAGCCGTACCTGGAGGAGGAGTTCGCGCCGAACACCACGACCCACGGCTCTCTGGCGGACGTCTACGGCGTGGGCCTGCTGTTCGTGGGGCGCAGCGGCATCGGCAAGAGCGAGTGCGTGCTGGACCTCGTGGAGCGGGGACACCGGCTCGTGGCGGACGACCTGGTGTACATCAACAGGCGGGGCAACGACGTGCTCATCGGCCGCGGCCACGAGCTGCAGCGCCACCACATGGAGATCCGGGGGATCGGGATCATCGACATCCAGGCGCTCTTCGGGATCCGGGCGATCCGGCAGCAGAAGCGCATCGAGGTCGTGGTGCAGCTCGTGGACTGGAACGATGCCACGTACTACGACCGGACGGGGCTGGAGGCCGAGGAGACGGAGATCCTCGGGGTGCGATTGCCGAAGGTGGCGATCCCGTTGAATCCGGGGAAGAACATCACGGTCATCTCGGAAGTCATCGCCATGGATCACCTGCTCAAGTACGCGGGCGTCCATGCGGCGAAGCGCTTCAACGACCGGCTGCACGAAGCCATGCGACCGGTCCGGGACTACCTCGAGGAAGACTATGAGTAGCGGGACGCTGGTCCGGGGCATCGTGGTGGCGCACGCCGACCTGGCCGAGGCCATGGTGGAGGCGGTGCGCAGCATCGCGGACCCCGATCCCGACGCCCTCGTCGCCGTGAGCAACGTGAGCCGGAGCCCGGATGGCATTGCGGACGCCATCCGTCAGGCGGAAGGTACGGGGCCCGCCATCGTCTTCACGGACCTGCCCACCGGGAGCTGCGGGATCGCGGCACGACGGGTCTGTCAGGAAGATACGGCCTTTGCCATGATCTGCGGCGTGAATCTGCCCGTGTTGCTGGACTTCGTGACCCACAGGGGCATGCCGCTGGACGAGCTGGTGCAGCGCCTCGTGGATCGAGCCCACGCGGGCATCGCGTGTGTCCCCGTCCAGCAGTACGGCGATGTCGGTGGTTCTGTTCAGGGTTGACGAGCGCCTGATCCACGGCCAGGTCGTCGTGGGCTGGGGCTCCCGTCTGCACCCGGACCTCATCGTGGTCGTGGACGAGGACCTGGCCGGTTCGCCCTGGGAGCAGGAGCTGTACGCCATGGGCGTCCCACCGGAGACCGACACGGCCTTCCTCACCGTGACGGATGCCCGGGACCGGTTGCCCGACTGGAGGGGGGATGACCGCCGCGTCATGGTCCTCACCCGGGACGTCGCCACCATGTACGCCCTGGCCTCGGGCGGACTGCTGGAGGGCGAGCAGGTGAACGTGGGCGGCATGCACCATGCCGAAGGTCGCCATCCCGTCCTCCCGTACCTGTACCTGAGCGAGGAGGATCGGGACGCGCTCGCCGCCCTCTCGGAGGCGGGCGCCCACATCACCGCCCGGGACTTGCCCACGTCCCGGAAGGTTCCGCTTTCCGAGCTCCTCGAGCGCTGAGCCGCGGTGGACTGGTTCGCCCTGGCCCTGCTGAGCGGGCTCGTCGCCCTCGACGCGACGACCTTTCCGCAGATCATGATCTCGCGGCCGCTGGTGGCGGGCACGGTGGCGGGCTGGCTCGGCGGCGCGCCGGAGGTGGGGCTGGCCGTGGGCGCGATCCTTGAGATCTTCGGCCTGGTCGTCCTGCCTTTCGGCGCCGCCCGCTATCCCGAGTCGGGACTGGCCGCCGTGGCGGCGGCCGGTGGCGCCGTGGCCGTAGCGGGCACCCAGGCCGCGGCTCCTGCCGTCCTGATGGTGGTGGTGACGGTGGCGCTGCTCTGGGAGCAGGTCGCGGGTTACACCGTGCTCGCGCTACGGCGCCTGGACGAACGGCTGGTGGCGGAGGGTGGGCAGGCCGTCTCGGACCCCGACGGCCTGCAGCGTCGCCATTTGGGCGCGATGACGCTGGACTTCGGGCGCGGCGTGGTGTTGGGGGTGGTGGGCGCCGTGCTCTGCGTCCTGGCTTTGCGGCTGATTCTCCCGGTCTGGGGGCTCGGGGCGTCGACCACGGGGGAGGTGCTGCACCTGGCGGCCGTGGCCATGCTGGCCGCCGCCCTCGACATCTTCGGGGGCTTCGCCGATCACCGTCGCTGGTTTCTGGGTGGCGTGAGCCTCGGTGTCCTGATCCTGGTGGTGGCGTGATGCCCTGGCGGATCTGGTGGGGCTGTTTCCTGCGTTCCCTCGCCGTCCAGGGCTCGTTCAACTACCGGACCCTGATCGGTGGCGGATTCGCTTTCGCCCTGCTGCCGGTGCTCCGTTTCGTGTATCGGGATGACCCGGAGGCTCTGCGCGCCGCCATCGACCGGCACACGGGCCTGTTCAACAGCCATCCGTACCTGGCGTCCATGGCGGTGGGCGCCGTGGCGCGACTGGAGCTGGAAGGACGGGACGATGCGGTGGTGCAACGCTTCAAGATGGCCGTGCGCGGCTCCCTGGGCACCCTCGGCGATCGGGTGTTCTGGGCGGGGTGGCGGCCTCTCTGTCTCCTGGCCGCTCTGGCCCTGGCGGTGCTCGGTGCGCGGTGGTGGGTGGTGGTGGGCGGTTTCCTGTTGTCCTACAATGTGGGGCACCTGGGTCTGCGCATCGCCGGGTTCCGGATGGGGAGTCGGCGCGGCATGGAGCTGGGCGGGCGGATCCGCCGCCTCCCCCTGGGCAAGGCCCAGCGTGTGCTGACCATCGCAGGGGTGTTCGTCACCGGCATCGTGCTGGCATTGCTCGTCGCCCGCAGTCCCGTACCGATGGCGACGGCACCGGGTGGACGGCTGGCGTGGGGCGCCGGCACTGCCGTCGCTGCGGTGCTGGGCATCGTGTTCGGGCCTCGGGTGCGCAACCCGTTGGCCGGGGTGCTCGCGGGCACGGTCATCCTGGCCATCCTTCTGGGGGTTGCATGACGGTGAACCAGAACGAATACCGTCGGTCGGTCGTGATCCGGAACAAGTTCGGATTGCATGCGCGCCCGGCCGCGGAGTTCGTGAAGCTGGCCGGCGGGTTCACCGCGGATATCTGGGTCCGGAAAGGGGAGACGGAGGTGAACGGCAAAAGCATCATGGGCGTCATGATGCTGGCCGCGGAGCCCGGGACCGAGCTCATCATCCGGGCCTCGGGGCCGGATGCGGAGGATGCGGTGGACGAGCTGGTACTGCTCGTGGATCGGCAGTTCGGAGAGGAATGAACGGAGAACGCTTCGTACGAGATGGGACCCCGGCTTCGCCGGGCATTGTGATCGGGCCGCTGCACGTGATCCGGCTCGAGCGCCCCCGTGCGCCGCACGGGGCAGTCGACCCATCCCGGCTGGACGAGGAGATCGAGCGCTTCCACGAGGCGCGGGAGTGGACGCGCAGGCGTCTCCGCGATCTCATCGAGGGGACGGCGGAGCGGCTGGGTCCCGTGGAGGCCCAGATCTTCGAGCCGCAACTCGTCATGCTGGATGATGTGGATCTCATCGAGGGCACCGAGTCTTACATTCGGGAGAACCACCTCTCGGCCGCCCGCGCCCTGGAGCTGCAGATGCTGGAGTTCCAGTCGGACTGGCGCGAGACGGGCCAGCCCATGGTCATGGACCGCATCAACGACCTGGTCGACGTGGAGACCCGGCTCATCCGCTATCTGCTGGGCGAAGATGACTCGGACCTCACCCTCGGCACCGTCCAGGGGCCCGTGATCGTGGTGGCCCGGGACCTGACTCCGTCCATCACCGTGCAGCTCGACAGGGACGTCATCGTGGGCATGGCCACAGACATGGGCACGCGCACGAGCCATTCGGCGATTCTCGCCCGGGCCCTGGAGCTGCCCGCGGTGGTGAGCCTGGGCGATTTTTCCGAGCAAGTGGTCTCGGGCCAGACGATCATCCTGGACGGCCGGTCGGGGCGCGTGATCGTGGCGCCTACCGCGGACGAGGTCGAGCAGTACGAGGAGCGACGGGTCCAGATCAAAGGCTGGGAGAAGGAGTTAGAGGCGCTGGACCGGGAGCCCGCGGTGACGCCGGACCGACAGGCGGTGGCGCTTCGCGCAAACGTGGACCTGCCGGCCGAGGCGGTCACGGCGCTGGCGCACGGCGCCCAGGGCATCGGCCTGTTCCGCACCGAATTCCTGGTGGTGGGTCGGCGCTCGATGCCGACCGAGGACGAGCAGTACGGCGCGTACCGGGAGGTGGCCGAGCGGTTCCCGCACGATGCCGTCTACATCCGGACCTTCGATCTGGGCGGCGACAAGTTCCCGGCGTTCCTTCACATGCCGAAGGAAGAGAACCCGTTCCTCGGCTGGCGTGCGATCCGTGTGGCCCTGGACCGGCCGGAGCTGTTCAGGACGCAGCTGCGGGCGCTCCTTCGGGCGACGGCCCACGGCGACGTACGGATCATGCTCCCCCTCATCACGGATGTGGCCGAGCTCCAGACCACGCGCGACATCCTGGAGGAAGAGGAGCAGCTGCTGAACGACGAAGGCATCAGCTTCAATCCGGGATACAAGCTGGGCGTCATGGTGGAGACGCCGGCGGCCGTCATGATCGCGGACGAGCTGGGTCGCTACGCCGACTTCTTCTCCGTGGGCACCAACGACCTCGTGCAGTACACCCTGGCGGTTGACCGGGGCAATGCCCGGCTCGCTCCGCGGTACACCCCGTTCCATCCGGCGGTGCTCGAGCTGGTGCGGCAGACCGTGGACGCGGGGCGTGCGGCGGGGATCGAGGTGAGCGTGTGCGGAGAGATGGCGGCTCACCCGCTGGGCGTCTTCCTCCTCCTGGGTCTGGGCGTCCCGGCGGTGAGCGTGGCATCCCTCTCCCTGGCCGAGGTGAAGAAGGTCATCCGGACGGTGCCGGCGACGGTGGCCCGGGAAGCGGCGGCCGAAGCGCTCCGGGCCCCGAGCCCCGGTCGCGTCGTGGAGATCCTCACGAGGAGCCTCGAGGGCCATCTGGATCTCTCGCTGTTCAGCGGCCGCTGGAGCTTGTCGGAGTCTGGATGATCCGGTACATTCGCCAGGTTTTTTGTCCCGAATCCACGGGAAGGCCCCCGTGCACGTGTTCACATCCGAGTCGGTGACGGAGGGTCATCCCGACAAGATCGCGGACCAGGTCAGCGATGCGGTGCTGGACGCCGTCCTGCGGGACGACCCGGACGGACGCGTGGCGTGCGAGGTGCTGGTGACGACGGGGCTCGTGGTGGTGGCCGGCGAGATCACGACCACCGCCCACCTGGACGTGAACGGGATCGTGCGGGGCACTCTCTCGTCCATCGGCTACACGGACGCGAGCTACGGCATCGACGCGGAGACGTGTGGCGTGATCGTGGCCCTCGACCGCCAGTCTCCCGACATCGCCCAGGGCGTGGACCCCGGCGGTGCGGGTGACCAGGGCATGATGTTCGGCTACGCGTTGGACGAGACGGCGGATCTCATGCCGGCTCCGATCCTGCTGGCGCACCGGATCACGGAGCGCCTGGCGACGTTGCGACACGAGGGCCGGCTTCCCTGGCTCCGGCCGGACGGCAAGGCCCAGGTGACCGTTGCGTACGACGGCGACCGGCCCGTGCGGGCGGACACGGTGGTGGTGAGCACCCAACACGCTCCCGACGTGGAGCCGGAGGAGATCCGGGCGTCCGTCGTGGAGGAGGTGGTGGCGCCGGTCATGAAGGCCGAGGTGGAGCAGTCCGCGGCCGGCGACGGGTCGGGGCTGCCCCGGGACTTCTTCGATCCGGACGATTGCACGTTCCACATCAACCCGACGGGACGGTTCGTGGTCGGCGGGCCCCACGGAGACGCGGGCCTGACGGGCCGCAAAGTCATCGTGGACACGTACGGCGGGGCGGGCCGTCACGGCGGTGGCGCCTTCAGCGGCAAGGACCCCACGAAGGTCGATCGATCGGGGGCCTACGCGGCCCGATGGGCGGCCAAGAACGTGGTCGCCGCGGGGCTCGCCCGGCGGTGCGAGATCCAGGTGGCCTACGCCATCGGCGTCGCCGAGCCGGTGAGCGTGCTGGTGGATGCCTTCGGCACGGCCCGGGAGGGCCTGGACAACGAGGCACTGACGCGGGCGGTCCGCGAGGTCTTCGATTTCCGGCCCCATGCGGTCATGGAGGCGCTGCGACTGCAGATGCCGATCTACAGGGCCACGGCGGCCAACGGGCACTTCGGCAGGACGCCCGTGGAGCGCACCGTGGATGGAGCACGCCTGACGTTCTTCCCCTGGGAACGCACGGACCGGGTCGAGGCCCTCCGTGCCGCGGCAGGCGTTTGACGAAGACCGGGATCACGAACGATACCAGAGATCGGGAGGCGGATACATGGCGACGGGAGCGACGGTCACGCACGACATCAAGCAGATCGACCTGGCCGAGAAGGGGCGGCTCCGTACCGAGTGGGCGGAGCGGCACATGCCGGTGCTCCGGCAGATCCGGGAGCGCTTCGAGCGGGAGCGTCCCCTCGAGGGGTGGCGCGTTTCGGCATGCCTGCACGTCACCACCGAGACGGCGAATCTGGCCGTGACGCTGAAGGCGGGCGGGGCCGAGATCGCGCTGTGCGCGTCCAACCCCCTGTCCACCCAGGACGACGTGGCGGCGCACCTGGTCCAGGACCACGGCATCCGCGTCTTCGCCATCAAGGGCGAGGACAACGATACCTACTACGACCACATCCGGGCGGCGCTGGCCCACCGGCCGGAGATCACCATGGACGACGGCGCGGACCTGGTGGGCTCGCTCCACATGATCGCGCTGGAGCGCTATGATGACCTCGCCGGTCCGGTCCGGAGCTGGGCCACGGGGCTGACGGAGGAGGAGCGCGCGGCCCTGGTCGCCGGAGTGAAGGGGTCCACCGAAGAAACGACCACGGGCGTCATCCGGCTCAAGGCCATGGCCGAGGAGGATGTGCTCCAGTTCCCGGTGATCGCCGTGAACGACTCGTACACGAAGCACCTCTTCGACAACCGCTACGGCACGGGCCAGAGCACCATCGACGGGATTCTCCGGGCGACGAACATCCTGCTGGCTGGATCCGTCGTGGTGGTTGCCGGGTATGGGTGGTGCGGCCGGGGCGTGGCCACGCGCGCCCGGGGCGCCGGCGCCTCCGTCATCGTGACGGAGATCGACCCCGTCAAGGCGCTGGAGGCGGCCATGGACGGGTTCCGGGTCATGCCCATGGACGAGGCGGCACGGGAAGGCGACGTGTTCGTGACCCTGACCGGGGACATCAACGTGATCCGCCCCGAGCACTTCCGGGTCATGAAGGATGGCGCAATCGTGGCGAACTCGGGCCATTTCAACGTGGAGCTGGACCTGAGCGGTCTCCGCGAGATGGCCGAGGGCGAGCCGCGGCAGGTCCGGGATTTCGTGAACGAGTACCGGTTCGATGGGAAGCGGGTCTTCGTGCTCGGCGAGGGCCGGCTGATCAACCTGGCGGCGGCGGAGGGCCATCCGGCGTCGGTGATGGACATGAGCTTCGCGAACCAGGCCCTGGCGGCCGAGTACCTGGTCCAGGAAGGCGACGGGCTGTCCCGCCGGGTGTACCGGGTGCCGGAGGCGCTGGACCGGGAGATCGCCGGCCTGAAGCTCGCCGGGATGGGCATTCGCATCGACGAATTGACCGAAGAGCAGAGGAAGTACCTGTCCTCGTGGGAGATGGGGACGTAGCAGAAGGAAGACCATGAACATGATCGAGGTCAACGTCCAGAGCCTCGGCCTGGACCGCAGCTCCAACACGCCCGTGGTGATCCTGCAGGAGAAGGACGGCGGACGGGTCCTGCCCATATGGATCGGGCCGGGGGAGGCGAGCGCCATCGCCATGGAGCTGGCCGGCATGAAGTTCTCCCGGCCCCTGACCCACGATCTGTTCGTCTCGGCGCTCGGGGGACTGGGCGGGGACCTGCACCGGGTGAACATCACGCGTGTCGTGGACAACACGTACTATGCCGAGATGATCATCCGTCGGGAGGACGAGTACTTCAGCCTGGACGCCCGGCCCTCCGACTCCATCGCCATCGCGTTGCGCATGGCGGCCACCATCTACACCAGCGACGAGCTCCTGGAACACACGGCCATCGAGATCGCCGAGGCCAGCGAGTTCGACGAGGACGACGCCTTCGCCGACGCCTCGTCCGAGGCCGAGGAGGGTGAGTCGGGGGAGGCGCCGGAGGACCTGGAAGAGTACCTGCGCCGGCTCAACCCGGAAGACTTCGGCCGGTTCACGCCATGATCCGTCCGGCCCGGCTGGCGCTGTGCGTCGTTCTGTCGCTGCTGTCGGCCGGCCGCGTCCATGCCCAGGTCGCCGAGCTGGCGGGACGGGTCGTCGGCCCGGACGGACCCGTAGCCGATCTCCCCGTGGCGCTGCACCGGGTCACGCCGGCGGGCGGCGCGACCATCGATGAGGCGGTCACCGACAGGGAGGGCCGTTTCTCCTTCACCATCGATGTCCAGGCCGACAGCGCCGTGTACTTCGCGGCGACCCGCGTCGCCGGCGAGCTCTTCGTCGGTCCCCCCGTCCGGGGCGCAGTCCCGGCCGAGCCGTACGTGATCCAGGTGGGCACGGGCCAGGCCGTGACGCCCATGCCAGGCACGCCCACCGGGCCGATGGCGGCTCCGGGGACGGGAGACGGCGACAACGGCATGGTGCTGGTCGTCTTCATCGTCCTGGGCCTGCTGGTGGCCGGTGTGGTGACGTTCGCCATGTGGCGTACGCTCGGTCATCCCGGCAACCGTCGGCGGCTGCTGGTGGAGCTGGCCGAGGTCGAGGAGGCGCTTGCGGGTGGTGCGGGCGATGCGGATCGGCGAGAGCTGGAGGAACGCCGGACCGGGCTGCGGGAGCGGCTGGTCGGCAGCGGATAGAGCCATGCCGGTGGTCACCACGGACGCGATCATCCTCCAGACGTTCGCGTACAGCGACACCAGCAAGATCCTGAGGCTCCTCACCCGCACCCACGGCGTGCGCTCCGCCATCGCCAAGGGCGCGCTGCGTCCCAGGAGCCGGTTCGGCGGCGTACTGGAACCTTTTACGGCCGGGATCGCGACCTTCTACCTCAAAGAGGGCCGGGACCTCCACACCCTGAGCGCCTTCGAGCTGGGGCGCCCACGCCAGGAGCTGGGCCGCGACCTGCTGCGGTTCGGCTCCGCCTGCCTCCTGGCCGAGATCCTAGTTCGAACCGCCAGCGAGGCCTCGGATCCGCCCCTTTACGAACGGGTGGACCGGGCCTTCGAGCGGCTGCGAACCGTGCGCGAGGACGAGGTGCACGGTGCCGCCCTCTCCGAGATATGGTCCCTGATCGCGTACATGGGCTTCGCACCCGCCCTCGACGCCTGCCTCGTCTGCGGTCGGCGGATGGACGCTACCGCCGAGGTCTTCTTCGATTACGCGGCGGGCGGCATCCATTGCTCCGGGTGCGGCGGCGGCCAGGCGGGTCGGACGCTGCCACCGGACGCCCGGCTGGAGCTGGCCCGGCTCCTGGCCGGCGAGGGCGTGCCGTTGGGCGAAAGCGCGGCGGCCCACTGGCAGCTCCTCACCCGGTTCCTCGGATACCACGTGGCGGATGTCGGCACACTCCGGTCGCTCCGGTTCCTCTCCTCTCAGATCGAGGCGCCGTGACCCGCCGACTCGTGCTGGGCACCGCCGGTCATATCGACCACGGCAAGACCGAGCTGGTCCGGGCGTTGACCGGGACCGAGACCGATCGACTGCCGGAGGAGCAGGAACGCGGCATCACCATCGATCTGGGCTTCGCGCGCCTCGGCGGCGGCGCGGTGGACCTGGCCATCGTGGACGTGCCGGGCCACGAGGCGTTCGTCCGGAACATGCTGGCCGGGGCCACCGGGATGGACGTGGTGCTCATCGTCGTCGCGGCCGACGAGGGCGTCATGCCCCAGACGCGGGAGCACGTCGCCATCGCCGAGCTGCTGGGCGTCCAGGCGGCGGTGGTCGCCCTGACCAAGGCGGACCTGGTCGAGGCGGACTGGCTCGAGCTGGTCCGGGAGGACGTCCGCACCTTCCTGTCGGCGACCGCCTACGCCGATGCGCCGCTCGTCACCACCTCCGCGCGGACAGGGGAGGGGATCGAGGCGTTGAAGCGCACGCTGCTGGCCGACGCGGAGGCCGCGGCTCCGCGTCCGGTGGACGACCTGTTCCGGCTTCCGGTGGACCGGGTGTTCTCGGTGAAGGGAACCGGCACGGTCGTGACGGGGACGGTATGGAGCGGGACCCTCACCGATGGGGCGGAGGCCCGGCTCCTGCCCGCTGGTCCGACGGTGCGGGTGCGAGGTCTCCAGCGCCATAACCAGCCCGTGCCGTCCATCGAGGCGGGTCAGCGCGCCGCGTTGGCCCTGGCCGGGGTGGACCGGGAGGCCGTGCGCCGCGGAGACACCGTGGTGGACGAACCCGGCTGGGCGTCCTCGTCCATGCTCACGGTCCGCGCCACGGTGATTCCGGGGACGACGTGGCGGATCCAGCACCGTCAGCGCGTGCGCGTCCACCTGGGCACCGCCGAGGTCATGGCCCGGGCCGTGCTCCTCGACGGCGACGCGCTGGAGCCGGGGCAGGACGGCTGGGCCCAGCTCCGCCTCGAAGCCCCCCTGGTGGCGAGGACCGGCGACCGCCTCGTCGTCCGTTCGTACTCGCCGGTCACGACCATCGCCGGCGGCATCGTGGCAGAGCCGGCACCACCCAAGCGCCGGCGCCTCGACCCGGAGCTGGGCGACGTTCTGGACCGGAGGATGACGGGCCCTGCATCGGATGCGGTGGTGGCCCGGGTACGTCAGGCCGGCGACCGGGGCGTGCCGCACGACCGGCTGCCACTGGAAGTGGCGGTGTCGGCTCCGGTTGCATACGCCGCCGCGGAGGAGAGCGACCGGATCCGGAACGTCGGCCCGCTCTACGTGGACGCCGAGATCCTGGACGGCCTGAGCCGTTTCCTGGTCCGGACGGTGAAGGCGTACCACGAGGCCGAGCCGCTGCGCCCGGGCATGGACCGGGAAGCGGTCCGCGGGAGCGCGCCCGGATCGCCGGATCCCCGGGTCGTGGACCACGCCCTGGACGCCCTCGCCGAGGGCGGGACGCTGGTGGGACGCGGAGGCGGGACGGTCGCCCTCGCCACCTTCCGCGTGCGGCTGTCGGAATCCCAGCAGAAGGTCCGGGACCGCATCGTGGCGGCCTATCGGGACGCGGGACTGGCCGCTCCCTCGGCGGATGAGTCGAACACGGGCGATGCGGCGCTGCGGGACCGGCTCGTGGACCTGCTCGTAGCCGACGGCACACTGGTACCCGTGGGACCCGACATGCTCGTGCACCGGGACGCCATCTCCGACGCCATCGCCCGTGTCCGACGGGACCTGGCCGGCCGGCGAGAGCTGGCACCGGGCGATTTCCGGGAGGTTCTCGGCGTGTCACGGAAGTACCTCATCCCGCTTCTCGAGCACCTCGATGGCCGCGGTGTCACGATCCGGACTCGAGACGGTCGCGAGGTGCCCGGACGGGGCGAGAACAGTTGACCCCCCGAGCGGCGCCGCGTATCATGAACAGGCGTCGAACCGACACCCGCAGATTGCCAGGAGGGCGATCGCACTCTCAGCTACGGCACAAGATGTTGTGCGGAGGTGACCATGGGACGCCTGTACGGCGTCGGCGTCATCCTCCTCGTCCTGGTCGGAGCCGTCCCGGCTACCCTGTCGGGTCAGGTGACGGGCGAAGATGAACCGCCGCACGCCGCAAGTCCCGGATTCGAGCTTCACCAAAACTACCCGAATCCGTTCAGCCCGTCGACCCGGATCCCGTTTACGCTGCATCCGGAGCTGTTCGAGGCGGACCGTCCGGTCCTGGTCAGCGCACGAATCTACAACGTCCTGCAGCAGCTCGTTGCGATTCCCACGGCGCTCAACCACCCGGAAGGGAACGGTGTTCCGGTGGACAACCTCGAGTACACGACGCCGGGCCAGAACGAAGCCTACTGGGACGGCCTCGACCAGAACGGTCGTCCGGTCGCCTCGGGCATCTACTACCTGCAGTTCATCGTCAACGGGGAACGCGCGGTGCGGAAGATGATCGTGGCGAGATGAAGCGTTGTTGCGGTAACGATGAACGAGCGCCGAGCCGTGACGGCTCGGCGCTCGTCGCTTGTTCGGGACCGCGGCGGTCAGGAGATGACGTAGAGGAACCGACCGCAGTTCTCGCAGGTGCGCATCTGCTCCTGTCCCGGGCCGCCGGACTCGCTGGCCACCGAGGTGGGGATGGAGACGAAGCAGCCGTAGCAGAGCCCGTTGATGGCCGGCACGACCACACGGTGGAGGCTCTTGGAGATGCGGTCGTAGCGTTGCCGGACGGCCGGATTGAGATGGTCCTCGAGGTCGCGGATCTTCTCGCGCAACTGCGCCACGGCCTCATCCACATCGAGCCGGAACTCCTCTTCCTGGACCCTGCGCGTGTTGGAGCCCTGTGCCGCGAGCTCCTCGCACTGGGCCTTCAGGTCCTGGATCTCCAGGAGGACCTCCAGCTGGGTGTGCATTCCGGTAGGCATCCCTCAGACCGCCTTTTCTTCCAAGAGGTCCAGAAAGGCATCGGCGTCCTCGATCTCGCCGAGGCGCTGCGGTACGTCGGGCTCCTTGGCGAACTGTGCGATCTTCCCGAGAACCGGCAGGTACTGGTTGCTCACCTCCAGCGGCGGCGCGACGATCAGGAAGAAGTAGTGGACGGGCTCGTTGTCGATGGCCTTGAAGTCGACCCCCTCCTTCTTCCGACCGAAGGCCACGCGGAGCCTGTTCACGACCAGGGACCGGCAATGGGGTATGGCGATGCCCCGGCCGATGCCGGTCGAGCCCAGGTTCTCCCTCCGCTTCAACATCTTGAACAGGATGCCCTCGCTCTTCTCGTCGAGCCCGAGAAGGCTGATGAGCTCCTTGAGGATGTCATCCTTGCCGTCGCCTTTGAGGTCGAGGTCGACCACGTCTTTATTGAAAAACTCCCGCAATACCATGGGGATCCTCCGCCTTTGGATTCACGCGGAATTCCGCGGATTTGAAAAACATAGTTTGGCGTTTCACCAGTGTCAAAGCGTGTCGGTCAGATTGATGGGCCGCAGGCCCGGCTTTAGATTATCGGCGCCATGACGTACCCCGACCAGATATTCACGGAAGGATTCGTGCCACTGTTCCTGGCGCCCCAGGCCGGCGTCAGCGAATCGCCGTTCCGGCGGCTCTGCCGGCGGTTCGGCGCGGACGTGGTGGTGAGCGAGTTCGTGAGCGCCGAGGGGATCCGTCGCGACAACGAGCGGACGCGGGAGTATCTCCGCTTCCACGAGGCCGAGCGGCCCATCGGGGTCCAGATCTTCGGTGCGGACCCGGAGGCCATGGCGGAGGCGGCCGCCCTGGTCGCGGACGTGTACGGCCCGGATTTCATCGACATCAACTTCGGGTGCCCGGTCAAGAAGATCGTCAACCGGAACGGCGGGTCCGCCTGTCTACGGGATCTTGCGCTCGTCGAGCGGATCATCCGGGCGGTGGACAGGGCGACGCCGCTGCCCACCACGGTCAAGGTCCGGAGCGGGTGGAGCGAGGAGCTGCGAAACCCGGTGGAGATCGCGCTCCGCTGCCAGGGTGCGGGCGCGCGCGTCCTGACGCTTCATGCCCGCACCCGGACACAGATGTACTCGGGACGGGCCGACTGGTCGGAGATCGGGGTGGTGGTGGACGCCCTCGACATCCCGGTCGTGGGGAACGGGGACGTCCGGGCCGGGGAGGACGCGGCCCGCATGCGCCGGGAGACGGGCTGCGCCGGCGTGATGCTGGCCCGGGGCAGCCACGGGCGGCCATGGGTGTTCGCCCAGGCCCGGGCCGCGCTCGACGGCGAGCCCATCCCGCCGGACCCGGACATCGAAGAACGGTTCGCCATCGTCCTCGAGCACGCGCGTAACGCCATCGCCTTCGAAGAGGATGAGCACCGGGCCATGTTGGAGTTTCGCAAGCATCTGGGCTGGTACACGAAGGGCCTGCCCGGCGGTCGGACGCTGCGCCACGAACTGTTCCAGGTGACGCGCCTGGAGGAGGCGGCCGCCCTGCTCGAGCGCTACCGGACCGGGGTCCCGGCATGAGCGAGCGCCTGCGTGGCCTGCTGGAAGAGGTCGCCAGCGGCCGGTTGAGCCCGGCCAAGGCTCTGGAAGCTCTCTCCTGGTTGCCAATGGAGGAGGTCCATGGTGGTGACGGGCAGGTGTTCGCCCGGCTCGACCATCACCGATCGGTGCGTCAGGGCTATCCCGAGGTCGTCTATGCACCGGGCAAGACGCCGGAACAGGTGTTGAGCATATGCCAGAGCCTGGCCGAGCGGGGCGATGGCTTCCTCGTGACCCGGTTGGATGGGCCGGCCCGTGATGCGGTGAAGGAGGCTTTCCCGGAGGCGCGGCTGAACGACGTCGGCCGGACGGCGTACCTGGCGCCGGCCGAGCCGTCCCCCGTGAAGGCATCGGGCCCTCTCTTGGTGGTGACCGGCGGTACGGGCGACATGCCGGTGGCGGAAGAGGCGGTGGCCACGGCCGAGGCGCTGGGCCTGCCCGTGGAGCGGCTGTACGATGTCGGCGTGGCCGGGATCCACAGGATCCTGCGGGAAGGGAACGTGCTCCGTAAGGCCGCGGCGGTCATCGTGGTGGCCGGGATGGAGGGTGCCCTCGCTTCCGTGGTGGGCGGCCTCGTCCAGGTGCCCGTCATCGCCGTCCCCACCAGCGTGGGCTACGGCGCCGCCTTCGACGGCATCGCCGCCCTGCTGGGCATGCTGAACAGCTGTGCCGCCGGCGTCACCGTGGTGAACATCGACAACGGGTTCGGCGCGGCCGTGGCCGCCGCACGGCTGAACCGCGTCCCGGCGGAACGTTGAGGTCCGGGCGGCCCGCACCGGCCGCGCACCGGCGCCGTCGCGCCGCCTTCCTGGCACCCCCCGGACGGAGAGCATGGTCTCGTTACGCCGGCGATTTGGCCTTCGGCGCCTACGCCGGCGCCCTGGTCTTCGCGCCGGGTCTGCCGCCCGGTGTGCTGGCGGCGACCGCGCTGGCCGGCGGCCTGGCGACCGGCGTGCTCGTCCGGGACCGGGGAGTCCGGTCCGGCCGCGCCGTGACCGCAGGCTGGGCGACGGCGCACCTGGCCGTGCTCGCCACGGGCGGCGCCGGGACCCTGGCTACGCCCGTCCTCGCCGCGTCGGCGGCGTGGGCCGGTGCCGTGCGTTCCGGCCGCTGGTTGCTTGCTGCGGCCGGCGCCGCGACGGTGGCTCTGGTCGGCGCCGACCTGTGGACGGGGCTGTGGACGGTGCGCGGAGCGCTGGAGGGAATGGTGGCCCTCGTGGTTGGCGGAGCGGGCGGGTCGCTGTGGCAGAGGACGGTGCGGCGTGACGAGGAGCGTGACCGCCACCTGGACCGGATCCTCCGGGAGGCGGAGGAGGGAGGCCGCATCGGACCGGTGGCGGTGGCCCGGCGCCTCGACGCGCTGGGCGAGGCGTTGGAGCTGGCCAGAACCGGACTCGGTCTCGAGCGGGCCGTCGTGTGGGACGTGGACGCGCAGACGAACAGGGCCCGGCCCCGGGCGGTGGCAGGGGGCGCTGCCCCGCCGGACGTGCACCTGGGAGGAAGCGCCCTCGGCTGGGTATGGGAAGAGACCATGCCCGTCCGGCTGGACGTGCGCCCGAGCTGGGCCCTCGATGATGTGCGGGTAGGCGCCGTCGCCGTGGTCCCGGGCAGCGAGCGATACGCGCTGCTCACGCTGGAATGGGATGAAGACGACACTGCCATCGGCCTCCACGAAATCCGCCAAGCAGGCCACTACCTGGCCATGTACGCCCGCATGGAGGTCGAGAGGGAAGCAGGGGAGGTGACCCGGGCCGGCTTCGAGGAGATGCTGGCCTTCGTCCGGGCCCTGCCCGGCGAGACCCGGCCCGACGCCTTCCCCGAGGCGCTGGCCCGGACGGCCGCGACCATCGCCGGCGGAACCGGCGCCCTCGTGGCCCGGTGCGAGGAGGAGAGCGCACAGGTCTTGGCCGTCGCGGGCCGGGACGGTGGGCCCGTGGTGGGAACGTACTCGGATGGCGGGAGCACCTGCGGCGATGCCATCCGGACCGGGACCGTCGTCCGACGGGAGCAGGCCGGGGGGCGGGGGCAGCGACCCCTCGTCCGCTCCGGCGAGCGGTGGCAGGCCTCGCCCAGGGCCGTGGTGGCCATTCCCCTCCTCGACGAGACCGGCCGGGCCCGCGGCATCCTCGCCGTCTGGAACGCCGATGCCCCCGAGCTGGACCCGGCAGCCATGGAGCTGCTCGAGGTGTTCGCGCCCATCTTCGCTCTCCAGCTCCAACAGGGCACCGACCTGGTGACCCTCCGGAAACGGGCCGAGATCGACGCCCTTACCGGACTCGCCAACCGGGGCATCCTGGACCGGGAGCTCAAGGAAGCAGCCAAGCACTTCCGACGCTACCGTCGGTCCTTCGCTCTCCTCGTCATGGACCTGGACCGCTTCAAGGCCATCAACGACACCCACGGACACGCGGCCGGCGATGCCGTGCTTCGGGTCGTGGGTGGGATCGTGGCCGGCGCGATCCGGGAGGTGGACACCGCCGCCCGCTCCGGCGGCGAAGAGTTCGTCCTGCTCCTACCCGAGACCATGCGCGCCGCCGCCGTCGACGTCGCCGAACGGCTCCGCGAGACCGTGGAAGACACACCCGTCCTCTTCGGCGGCGAGGAGATCCGCATCACCGCATCCTTCGGCGTGAGCGCCTGCCCCGAGTGCGTCGATGACCCCGACGGGCTCATGGCCAGCGCCGACGCCATGCTGTACGAGTCCAAGGAGGCGGGGCGGAATCGGGTGACGGCGGCAGCCGTTGGATGAGGCGAGTTGGAACACGGCGAGTTGGAACACGGCGAG
>CAYQCY010000027.1:0-34949 GCA_964416095.1 uncultured Gemmatimonadaceae bacterium | reverse complement strand
CGTCGATGGAGCGGTCCACGTGGGACTCGGCGGCGAGGTGGAGGACGGCGTCGGGCCGGTGGCGCTCGAAGACGTTCCGGAGCGCCGTGCGGTCGGCGATGTCCACCTTCTCGAAGGCGTAGCGGGGATCGTCCTCCACCTCGCGCAGGGAGTCCGGGTTGGCGGCGTAGGTGAGGCGGTCCACGTTCACGACCCGGTGGCCGGTGTCGCGGATCAGCATCCGGACGAGGGCCGAGCCGATGAAGCCGGCGCCGCCGGTGACCAGCAGGGTACGGGGGCTCATGCCCATCGGGCGGGGTGCTCCAGGACGCGGAGCAGGTAGTCGCCGTAGCCGCTGCTGCGGAGGGGCCCGGCGAGGCGGCGGAGGCGTTCGGCGTCGATGAAGCCCATGCGGTAGGCCACCTCCTCGGGCGCGGCGATCTTGAGCCCCTGGCGCCGCTCGATGGTCTCGATGAAGGAGGCGGCCTCCAGCAGCGCGTCGTGGGTGCCGGTGTCGAGCCAGGCCATGCCACGGCCCAGGAGCTCCATGTGCAGGTCGCCGCGCTCCAGGTAGGCCCGGTTCACGTCGGTGATCTCGTACTCGCCGCGGCCGGACTTCTCGAGCCCGGCGGCGATCTCGGGGGCATCGGCGTCGTAGAAGTAGAGCCCGGTCACGGCGTAGTTGGACTTCGGGTGTTCCGGCTTCTCCTCGATGCCCAGGACCCGGCCGTCGTCGTCCAGCTCGGCGACGCCGTAGCGCTCCGGGTCGTGGACGTAGTAGCCGAAGATGGTGGCGCCCCGCTCCCGTGCGGCGGCGCGGCGGAGCCGGTCGCTGAGCCCGTGGCCGTAGAAGATGTTGTCGCCCAGGACGAGGGCGACCCGGTCGTCGGCGATGAAGTCGCGACCGATGACCAGCGCCTGGGCGATCCCCTCGGGCTCCGGCTGCTCGGCGTAGGAGAAGGCCATGCCCCAGTCGGAGCCGTCGCCCAGGAGCGTCTGGAAGCGAGGCAGGTCCTCGGGCGTCGAGATGACCAGGACATCCCGGATGCCCGCGAGCATCAGCGTGGACAGGGGGTAGTAGACGAGGGGCTTGTCGTAGACGGGCAGGAGCTGCTTGCTGGTGGCCCGGGTCACGGGGTAGAGCCGGGTCCCGGTGCCGCCGGCCAGGACGATGCCTTTGATGCCGCTCACGACGGTTCCGCTCCTCGGTCGGGACGAGACGCCCCACCGGCCTCGGTGCCGGGGGGCGAGGCTATTGTCGCGGTGGTCGTGGGCAGGGGCAAGGCCGGCGGCGTCCGGACGGCCCCGAACCGCCGGGCACGACCTCGCCGGCTTGTCTCCTTCACGTCGGCCGGGCTAGCTTGCTGGCCGGCCCATCCGCGGCAGGCGAGGCCACGGTCCGTCGGAGGAGGGCGGACGCGGCTCGTCCGCACGAGAACGCACTCGTGAACCCAACGCGCAGGTCCCTATGAGCCCAGACCGGCTTGGCAGCCGTTCGGCACGTGCCGCGGTCGTGGTCGCGGCGGCATTCGTGGCGGCAACCCCCATGACGGCCGGGGCACAGCAGGCGGACTCGGCGGGCGTGCCGGCGCTCCTGTGCGGAAAGCTGCCGGCGGGTGCCCGGACGGGCCTCGCCACGCCGCTGGACGAGCTGGCGCGCATCCTGGAGGCCACGCACCTGGCCACGAGCGGGGACCGGATCATCCGGCGTGCTTCGGAGGCCCGCTGGCCGGAGGGCTGTGCCGATGGACCCGGACGCCCGGAGTGGCGGCTCTTCCGGGGCCTGTGGGTCGAGGCGCTGCCGGTGGACGTGGCCATCCTGAGCCGGTCGGGCTACCCGGACGACCGGAACAACGGGCTGGCGTGGGCCGGGCGGGGCGTGACGGTGCGGGCCGGGGCCGGTGCGGCGATCCGCTGGGGCCCGGTGACGGCGGCGCTGGCGCCGGAGGCGGCGTGGCAGCAGAACCGTGCGTTCGACGTCGTCCCCGTGGACCGGCCTGGGTACTCCCGGTACGTCTACCCGTGGAAGGGCGGCATCGACTACCCGCAGCGCTTCGGCGACGACGCGTTCACCGCCGCGGGCTGGGGCCAGAGCTACCTGCGGGCGGACGGGTACGGCGTGGCGGTGGGCTTCGCCGTGGAGAACCTCTGGTGGGGCCCGGCCCAGCGCTATCCGATCCTCATGAGCAACACGGCGCCGGGCTTTCCGCACGTGTTCCTCGGCACGTCCCGGCCCGTGGACATCTGGATCGGCGAGGTGGAGGCGGAGATCGTGGTGGGCGAGACGGAGGAGTCGCGATACTTCGACCAGGTCCCCGACAACGACCGGAACCGCCTTCTGGCGGCGGTGGCCGCGTTCTCGCCGCGTCCGCTGCCCGGCCTCCGGCTGGGCGGCGTGCGGGTGTACCACTACGAAGGAACGGACATGGACCTGGGCGAGACCCTGGACCAGATCGCGGGCCTGGCCGTGAACCAGGGCGTCAACCTCCCTGGCAACGAGCTGGTGTCGCTCTTCTTCCGCTGGGTCTTCCCCGAGGCCGGCGCCGAGGTCTACGGGGAGTGGGCCCGGGACGACCGCTTCTACGACATGGACGAGTTCTGGCAGGAGCCGGACCATTCCCAGGCGTACATGCTGGGGCTCCAGAAGACGACGGCGGTGGGCTCCGCCCTGGCGGTGCGCGTCCACGGGGAGCTGGTGGCGCTGCAGGAGAAGAGCGAGCTGCGACTGGGGAGCCGCCCCCTCCCGGTCTACTACACCCACGGCAGGGTCCGGCAGGGGTACACGCACCGGGGCCAGCTCCTGGGGGCCGGTGTGGGCCCGGGCTCGGACGCCCAGTTCGTGGGCGTGGACCTGCTGGGGCCCTGGGGCACGGGGGGCCTGTTCGCGGAGCGGGTGAGGCGGAACGACGCGGCCGGCGCCGCCGTCGCCCTGCGCAGGCACTGGCCGTACGAGCACGACGCCGAGCTGACGGCCGGCCTTCGGGGCCTCGTCTGGCCGTTGGAGGGCTGGACGGTGTCGGGCCACCTGTCGTTCAGCCGGCGGTACAACCGGGACTTCGGGGAGGACGACGCCAACACGAGCATCGGGCTCGAGGTGAGCTGGCACCCGCGGGGCCGGGAGCGGGAACGATGAGGGTGGCGCGCCGGTGGGCCACGGTCACGGGGGTCGCCCTCCTCGGGGCGTGTTTCGTCACCGGCTGCTGGTCCGCCACCGGGCCCGGGGAGGTCCCGGCCACCTTCCGGGCCGTGGCCGCCGGGGACCGGCACACCTGCGCCATCGGCGCCAACGGGCGGGCCTACTGCTGGGGCGACCAGGTCTGGGGACAGGTGGGTGCCGGGCCGGGGTCTTCGTGTGCCGATGGGCCGTGCACGCAGCCCACACCCGTTCACACCGGCGGGTCGTTCGAGTCCATCACCGTCGGGGAGGCGCACACCTGTGGCCTGTCGGGCGGACGTCCGTACTGTTGGGGATTCAACCGGTGGGGGCAGCTCGGCGACGACGCACTGGTGACGGAACGCTGCATCCCGGAGATGGCCTTCCACTGCGCGCCCGTGCCGGAGCCCGTAGCGACCGGCCACGCGTTCTCGGATCTGTCGGCGGCGCGCATGCACACCTGTGGCCTGGACACGGAGGGGCGTGCGTACTGCTGGGGCTGGAACAACGCCGGCCATCACGGCACCGGGGACACGACGGACCACTGGCGTCCGACGCCCGTGGCCACCGATCTCCGGTTCGAGACGCTCACCACGGCCTATGCCCACACCTGCGGCCTGACGGCGGACGGCCGTGCGTACTGCTGGGGGTACGGGCCCTCCGGCCGCCTCGGCACCGGGGACGTGGCCACCCGTCTCACGCCGGCACCGGTTGCCGGAGGGTACACCTGGCAGTCCGTGGACACGGGCGAGGGCCACACCTGCGCGGTGCGCACCGACGGCATCCTGTTCTGCTGGGGTTGGGGCGGGTCGGGGCGCCTGGGCATCGGCGACCGGATCTCCCGCGCGTTCCCGTCCCGACCCGTGATGCCCGAGAAGGTGACGGCCGTGAGCGCCGGAGGCATCCACACCTGCGCCGTGGGCGTCAGCGGCACACTCTACTGTTGGGGTGCCAACGCCCGGGGCCAGCTCGGCGACGGCACCACGACGCTGCGGCTGCTGCCGATCGTAGTGCCTCTGGACGGCCCGGTGGTCCGGGTCAGCGCCGGTCGGGAGCACACCTGCGCCATCACGGCGGATGGGGCGCTGTACTGCTGGGGCAGAAACGACCGGGGCCAGCTCGGCATCGGCACCACGGTGGACGCGGTCGCGCCCGTGCGCGTCCCCGTCCTCTGAACCGACGGGTGCTCAGGCCCCGGGCGGCGTCTCGTCGCCGACCCGCTCCAGGCGGTCCCACGCCGCGGCCAGCAGCCGCCGGACCGGCCGTGGCGCGGCCACCCGCAGGCGCGCGATCCAGGGGCGCCACCAGAGGGGGTCCAGCCGGGAAGCGCGGCGGTACTCTTCACCGGCCTCCGGGAGCTCGCCCCGGCGGTCGTGGTGGCGACCCAGGGTGTAGTGGGCCCGGGCCAGGAAGGCGTCCCGGTACGGCCTGATGCGGTCGAAGCGTGCCGCCAGCTCCGGGATGAACCGGAGCTGGTCGCCGACCCAGCGGGGCACGTGCTCCGAGAAGTTGCGGCCGGTGAAGCGGTGGACCGCGCTCCAGCCCCCCTCCGCGCCGGCGAACCGGAACGGGACCGACGCGGCCAGGAGTCGCAGCACGAGCTCCGTGTCGTCGGCCGCCAGGAGGCCCTCGTCCAGGTAGCCGTGGCGGTCGAGCACGCGACGGTGCAGCAGCAGCGTCACGAACGGCGCTACGTTGCCGTGCCGGACGAAGGTTCGGATGGCGGCGTCCCCACCGGCTTCCACGGCCGGGATCGCTCTGCGCGGCGGCCGCAGGTGCGGAGCGCGGCCCGGCCCCTCCATGAGCAGGCGGCCGAACACGACGAGCTCCCGGTGAGCGCCGGCGTCCCGGACGGCCTGCCACTGCCGCTCCAGCTTGTCGGGCGCCCACTCGTCGTCCTGGTCCAGGAAAGCGATCCACTCGTTCGCGGCCGCCCGGATGCCGGTGTTCCTGGCCGCCGGGATGCCCCGGTTCCGGTCGTGACGGACCGGCCGGACCGGGACGCCGGTCGGCACGCCCTCGGGACGGAACGGGTCCGGCGAGCCGTCGTCCACCACGACCACCTCCGCCGGACGGACGGTCTGAGCGACGAGCGACGCCACGGCACGGCCGATGGTGGCAGCGCCGTCGTAAAACGGTATGACGACGCTGACCGGGGCGGTCCGGGTGCCCGCGTCTCCATCCACGTCGGTCATGGTTGGTCTCCCTCCGGGAGCCGCCGGGAGTCCCCGGTCCCGAGCCGGTATTCGTGCACGCCCATGAGTCCGAAGATGCGCCGTTCAGCGTTTCTCCAGCACATCCCGGTACGCCTCCAGCAGGAAGGCGGCCTGGTGTCGCCAGGCGAGTCGCTCCTCGACGCGCCGGCGACCGGCGCGGCCGAGACGCTCACGCTCCTCCGGATGGTCCAGTAGCCACAGGATCTTGTCTCCGAAGTCCGCCGGGTCGTCGGCCCGGGCGTACACGGCCGTCTCTCCGGCGGTGCGGCGGCTCTCCACCAGGTCGTACTGCACCACGGGACGGGCCAGCGCCATGTATTCCATGGTCTTCGTGGGGGTGGACACGTCGCCGAGGGGCGTCTTGCGGAGCGTCAGCACGCCGACATCACAGGTGGACAGGCGCCGTACCAGCTCGTCGCCGTAGACGGCGCCCGGGAGCTCGAACCGGTCGGCGACCCCGAGGGCCCCGGCGCGGCTGCGCAGCGCCGGGCGCGCCGGACCGTCCCCGATCACCATGAAGTGTACATCATCGCGCCCTCGCTGGAAAACGATGTGGGCGACCGCATCCACCAGGTCGTCCAGCCCGGCCTGGTCCCCCATGTGCCCGACCCAACCGACGAGGTGGCGCCGGCCGTCCCGGATCTCCGGATCCGGCTCCCGGGGTCGGAACAGGTCCGGGTCCGGCCCGTTGCGCACCACCCGCACATCGTCAGGACGCTTACGTCCGCGCCGTATCGCCACCTGCCGCAGCGACTCGTTCGTGCTGATCACCATGTCGGCGGTCCGGAAGGTCCAGCCCTCGAGCAGGCGGAGGACGCGGACCATAGCCCCTCGGCGGCCGAACTTGCTCTCGTAGAGCTCCGGCGAGGCGTCGTGGTGGTCGAAGATCACGGGGACGCCGTGGCGCAGCTTGTACGAGAGCGCCACCAGGAACAGCAGGTCCGGCGGGTTGCAGATGTGGACCACATCGAAGCCTCGTTCGCGCCACACCTGCCGGGCGAGCCGGCGCTCCCAGCGCAGGGCGTGGAGGTACTCCCGCACGAAGCTCCACCGGGAGCCGTCGTCCGGCGCCTGGGGGTGGCGATGGACGTGCACACCGTCCAGGCATTCGTACGCGTCCTCGTAGCCGGGCCCCACCGGGCAGATCACGCTGACCCGGTACCCGGCGTCCCGGAGCGTCGTCGCCTCGTTCCAGACGCGCCGGTCCCGGGGAACGGTCAGGTTCTCCACGATGATGAGGACGCGCTCGGACATGGCTACGGTGTGCGGGTTCGGACCAGCCTGAGCAGGCGTTCCCGCTCGTCGTCGTGCAGAACCCTGGACCAGGCGGCGACCAGGGCAAGTGCCAGCACGACGCCGACGCCGGCGAGCTTCGCCGCGGACGCCGAAACCAGCACGGCAACCGCAGCCGCGGCCACCGCCAGGAACGCCAGGAACACGAGCGCCCTGTCCACGCCGCGGGCCCGAAGCGCGGCCCGGGACACCAGCTTCAGCCGGAACGACGCCGTACCCAGAAGAACGCCATCCAGCGCCATGCGCAACGCCCAGGCCGCGGCGGCGCCGGTGATGCCCCACGCCTGGGTGAAGGTCCAGAGCAGCGCCAGGTGGATCGGCAGCTCCACCAGGTGGAACTTCGCCGGGATGTCCGGGCGCCCCACGGCCTGGAGCAGCACCCCGGGCACGTAGGCCAGCGTGTTCGCCAGCATGCCCAGCGCCAGGATGCGCAGCGCGGCGCCGCTCCGCCGGGCGTACTCGCCTCCGAGCCACAGCTCGAGCAGCTCCGGCGCCAGCACCGCCAGCACGACCAGGACCGGCCCCGCCGCCACGACGAGGAACTTCACGGCTCCGGCCACCAGCGCCTCCAACCGGGGTCGATCTGCCGCTCCCGCGCTGGCGCTGAGCGCCGGGAACAGCGTGGCGACGACGCTGGACGGGAGGATGGCGAGGCGCATGACCAGCTCGTGGGGGGCCGAGTAGAAGCCCACGGCGGCGACGCTCAGCACGGCACCCACCACGAAGCGGTCCAGGTAGACCAGGAGCGGGCTGATCAGGCTGGAGACGGTGACCCAGCCGCCGAACCCCAGGAGCGCCCTGAGGTCCTCCCACTCCATCTTCGCCGGTCGCCAGAGCCCCGCGTAGTCGCGCACCGCCAGGACCGCGAAGAGCACCAGCAGGAGCACGCGCCCGGCCAGCAGCCCCGCCACGATCCACGGCAGGCTCCAGCCCAGCAGGACGCCCGCCAGCGGCAGGAGGAAATTGCCCAGGCTCACCGGGAGCCGTACGGCGTTCACCAGCCCGAACCGCTGCCGCGCCTCCAGCAGGCCGCGGAAGGTGTTCGTCACCACGACGACCGGGGCCACGCCGGCGAGGAGGTAGAAGCTGTTCCGGGCCGGTCCCACCAGCTCCGGCGGCACGTTGAGCGCCCGCTCCACCAGCAGCGGGGTCGCGGCCGCCAGCCCGATGCCCGCGAGCACGCCCACGACGAGCTGCATGCCCAGGGCGCCCCGCACGCTGGCGGCGATGCGGTCGAGGTCGCCCGTCGCCAGCGCCTCCGCCGCGAACTTCGTGGTGGCCCGTGCGAGACCCAGGTCCAGGAGCGCCCCGTAGCCGAGCACCACCCAGATGAGGGCGAGGATGCCGAACCGGCCCGGCCCGAGCCCCGCCACGATGGGCGGCATGGTGAACACGGCCACCACCAGCGGCAGCCCCAGCCCGCCGAGGTTCAGGACCGTGTTGCGCGCGATGAGCGAGCCCTCGGTCAGCCCGTTGGCCTGCCCGTCTCCGTTACCGCCCACGTCGTCCGCCCTCGTCCAGCACCGTCTGGTAGACATCCAGCAGCCGTCGCGCCACGGTTTCGGCGTCCGTGCCGGTCTCCCGCAGGCGACGCCGGCCCTCGCAGCGGCCCTCGTCCAGCGCCGCGACCAGGGCGGCGGCCAGCTCGCCGGCATCCCGGCCGGTCACGGCGCAGGCCTCGACGCCGTCGAGCATGGCCCGCACATCGCCCACGTCCACGGAGACGACGGGTACGTCGCACGCCAGCGCTTCCTTGGCGACGCTCCCCGCACCCTCGTAGCGGGAGGTGACCACGACGGCGTTCGCCGCGTTCAGGTAGAGGGGCACCTGTTCGTGGGGCACATCGCCCAGGGTCAGCTCCTGCACGCGGCCGGCGTACGGGCCCGGCAGCGCGTCCAGGGCGGCCCGGAACAGCGGGTAGTCCTTGACCGACCGCGCCGGATCCCCGGCGAACAGCGCCACCGGGGCGTCGTCGTCCACGCCGAGCCGGCGCCGGGCGTCGCGTCGGTCCAGGGGCCGGAAGATGTCCAGGTCCACGCCGCAGGACACCACGTGCGCGTCCTCCGTGCCCAGCTCCCGGCGGAGCCGGTCCGACACGACGATGATCGCATCGGCCCGCAGCGCCGCGAGCCTCGAGATGGCGCGCTGCCAGCGGATGTAGACGTCGCTGCCGTGGTAAGTGACGACGACCGGGACACGGAGCTGTGCGGCGGCCACGAGCCCCGTCAGGCCGTAGTGGGCGTGCACCAGGTCGTACCCGGCGCGTAGCCTGCGCCGAAGGGCGAGCCACCCTTTCAGGTATTCGCGTCGCCCGCGACGCCCATCGATGACGAGCACGTCGAAGACCCAGTCCGGGGCGACCCGGCGCAGGTCGGACACCTGGTCGCGCACGAAGACGCCCCGGGTCGGCGCGTCGTCCGTCGGCCACATGTTCGTGACCACGAGTACGCGACGACCCGTCATCGCTGCCGGACCGGCCGGCGGACTCACGGCTGGCCCGCCTCCCGGGACGCGAGCTGCCCCATGGCGACCGTCAGCGTCACCAGCGTGATGAAGATGATCCCCAGCCGGGCGTGGAGCAGCAGGTTGTTCGTCATGTCCTGGACCAGGAAGGCCAGCGCGCCCACGACCAGGCCCTGGTACAGGATCGCCTGGCGCGGCGTACGGAAGCGCTCCCGCTGCGCCACCAGCAGGCGGATGGCGCCGATCACCAGCAGCACGAAGAACAGCACGCCGAAGATGCCCTTCTCCACCCCGACGCTGAGCACTGATGCGTGAGGTACGACGCCCGACTCCCCGAACACGGTGAACCGGTAGGCCCTGGTCGGGTCGAACAACGCTTCCGCCACACGGCTCTGGCTTCCGAACCCGAACCAGAGCCGGTCCTGGAGCATGGACACGCCCACGGCGTACGTGATGAGCCGGTCCACGACGCGCCCGCCGATGTTGGCGATCTTGTACCGGAGATCGGCGCTCGCCGCGAAGACCGTGAGGAAGACGAGACCGAAGGCCAGGAGCCCCATCCCGATGCGCCGCACCGGGATCCGGACCAGGAACAGCCCGGCGATGACGCCGGCCACCAGGAGCCCGAGGATCGAGCCCAGCGTCAGCGACAGGAGCAGTGCCACGATCTCCGCGGCGAAGAAGCCCAAGAAGAGCCACCGCACCTTGCGGCGCTCCGCCTGGAGCGCGAACGCCAGCGTCGGCACGCTGGTGAGCGCCATGAAGCCGCCCAGGTGGTTCCAGGTGCTGAAGGTGCCCGTCGCCCTGTGGTAGCCGTACGTGGCGTAGTAGTCCAGTCCCACCGCGAAGGTGACCAGGCTGTACGCCGCTTCCAGGAAGGCACCGATCAGAACCGCCACGAGCAGGGCGCGTGCACGCGACCACGTCGACGCGTGCAGGTACACGAGCACGGCGATGAGACCGAAGGCGAGGATCTTGAGCAGCGCGGACAGGATCTCCGCGGGAGCGGTGGCGCCGTTGACCACGACGGAAGCCACGCTCACCACGGAAAGGGCCGCGATGGGCCACAGGATCGGGGCGAGGGTCCGGAGGGCGTCACCGAGCCGTTCCCGCACCGTCCAGAACGTGGCGCCGCCCAGCGCCAGGACGCCGAGGGTGAGCACCTCTCCGCCGTTCAGGCCGCCCACCACCGCCTGCGCCCCCACCAGCGGCAGCGTGGCCAGGTAGAGCTGGAACCCCACCAGCGGCCAGGCCAGGAAGATGATCAGCGCGGGCGCGGCGACGCCGATGAACAGCACGGCGGCACGGTGGCGCGCAGGCCCCAGTCCTTCGAGGGCGACCACGACCCAACCGGCCAGGAGCGCCAGCCCGATCCAGGCGAGGATGCGAACGGCCGGCGCGAGGTGAACACCGTCCTCGGCGCCGGCGGAGACCGTCGACATCGGTGACCGTTCCTCCACTAGCCGTCCGGAGCGTTCCGTGCCAGGCGGAGCACCTGCTCCGCCACGTAGTCCACCGCTTCCGCCTCCATGTGAGGATACATGGGCAGGGAGAGGACGCGCGTCGCCGCCTCCTCCGTGTTCGTCAGCGGGCCGGCCACCACCGGCACGTCCCGGTACGCCTGCTGCCGGTGCAGCGGCACCGGGTAGTGCAGGCCGGTGGCGACGCCGACGTCGTTCAGCTCGGAACGGAGCCGGTCGCGTCCTTCCACCTCGATGACGTACAGGTGGTAGACGTGGCGGGCGTACGAGCGTTCCACCGGCAACGCGAACGGTGCATCCGCGAGCCGCTCGGCGTACCGTGCCGCGGCACGGCGGCGTCCGTCGTTCCACACGTCGAGACGTTCCAGCTTCAGCGTGAGCACGGCCGCCTGCACGGCGTCGAGCCGGGCGTTGGTGCCGTGCGGCGTCACGTGGACGTACTTCTCCGTCTGGCCGTGATCGCGCAGCATGCGGGCCCGGGCCGCCGCGTCCGCGACGTTCGTGGTGACCGCGCCGGCTTCGCCGATGGCGCCCAGGTTCTTGCCGGGGTAGAAGGAGAAGGCGGCCACGTCCCCGAGGGACCCGCAGGTCCGTACGGCGCCGTCGGGGAAGCGGTACGTGGCGCCGTGCGCCTGTGCGGCATCCTCGACGACCGGGAGCCCGAATTCCCGGGCGAGGTCGAGGAGGGGAGCCATGTCCGCCGGCTGGCCGTACAGGTGGACGGGCAGGAGCGCCGTGACGGGCCGACCGGTCGCTTCGTGGACCAGCGCGTCGGTCCCGTCCCTGCGGCACGCCTCACGCAGGAAGCGCTCGACCGCCGCCGGGTCCATGGTGAGGCAGCCCGGCTCCACGTCGACGAAGAGGGGGAGGGCGCCGATCTGCGTGACGGCTTCGGCCGTGGCGATGAAGGTGTGGGCCACCGTCACCACGGCGTCGCCGGCGGACACGCCCGCCACCTGGAGGGCGATGCGCACGGCATCCGTTCCGCTGGCCAGGCCCACCGCGTGCTCGGTGCCGACCGCCTCCGCGAAGCGGGCCTCGAACCGCTCCACGTGCTCGCCGCCGACGAACGCCGATGCATCGAGGATCGTCCGGAACGCTTCCTCGATCTCGCTACGCAGCTCGTCGTGCTGAGGCCGGAGGTCCACGAAGGGCACCCGCCGCGCGGCCACGCGTCCGCTCACGCCGGGGCTTCCTTCACGGGCCGGCCCTGACGCCGTGTCGGAGCGTCACGGGCGCGCCGGAATCACCGATGGAGCGCTCCGCCGCCTCCAGGATGCGGACCACCCGCACGCCATCCTCGCCATCGACGGCCAGCTCACCGCGACCGAGGATGGCTTCGGCCACGTTGTCGGCCTCCACCGCCAGTGCTTCGCGCGTCTTCAACTGGGGTACCCACATGTCACCGGACCGGTACGAGACCAGCGGCTTGTACTGGCGTTCCGTCGGGTCGCTGGTGTCCGCCAGGAACGACACGCCTTTGTCGTACACCCGCACCTTCTCGCTCGCTTCCATGTCGTCGTAGACCAGCATCTTGCTGCTCCCGCCCAGGATCGTGCGCCGGATCTTCGCGGGCGCCAGCCAGTTCACGTGGACGTGGCCCAGGAAGGAGTCGCCGTACCGCACGGTGAGGTACGCGATGCTCTCCGTCGGGCTTTCGCCGTGGGACATGCCGACGGCGGAGACCTCGTCGGGCAGCGTCTCCATCAGGTGGTCCATGATGGACACGTCGTGGGGCGCCAGGTCCCAGAGCACGTTCACGTCGTGCTGGAAGATGCCCAGGTTGATGCGCACGGAGTCGAAATAGTACAGCTCGCCCAGCTCGTCCCGGGCCACCAGCTCTTTGATCTTCTGGACGGCGCCGGTGAAGATGAAGGTGTGGTCCACCGCCAGCAGCACGCCCTTCGCCCCGGCGAGCGCCACCAGCTCCTCGGCCTGGTCCGTGCGGGTTGCCAGGGGCTTCATCACCAAAACATGCTTGCCCCGCTCCAACGCGGCCCGGGCCAGCTTGTAGTGGGTCCAGGCGGGCGTCGCGATCACGACCAGGTCGATGTCCCGCTCGTTGATGACCCGATCGGCGTCGTCCGTCACCAGCGGCACGCCATAGTCGTCCGCCACGCGGCGTGCACGCGCCTGGATGATGTCGGCGACCCCCGCCAGGGTCGAATCCCGCTGGCGCGCGAAGTTGCGCGCGAGATTCGGACCCCAGTAGCCGCAACCGATCAGGCCTACCTTGATCTGTGGCATCAGTCTCCGACGTCAGTGTGCGTTGCCCGTGTTCCTGAAGACGACCGGCACCGTCCGCAAGAGGATCTTCAGGTCCAGGGCGTGGCTCCAGTCGCGTATGTACGCCAGGTCCAGGTCCACCATGTTCCGGTACGTGAGGTGGTTCCGACCCGACACCTGCCAGAGGCCGGTCAGGCCCGGCCGACAGTCCAGCCGCCGCATCTGCCGGTCGTCGTACAGCCGCACCTCGTACGGCAGTGGCGGGCGGGGACCCACCAGGCTCATCTCGCCCCGCAGCACGTTGAAGAGCTGGGGCAGCTCGTCCAGCGAGGTGCGGCGCAGCCACGCCCCGACCCGCGTGACCCGGGCGTCGTCCACCAGCTTGTAGGCGCCGTTCCCGTTGGCCGCTTCGCCGGCCCCGGTCACCAGGCCCGCGACGTATTCCCGGTGCGGCTCCTCATCAGCGTCGGCACGCATGGAGCGGAACTTGAAGACGGTGAAGGGACGACCGCGGTAGCCCACGCGTTCCTGCCGGAAGATCGCCGGTCCCCCGGAATCCAGACGTACGAGCAGCCCGATGAGCAGCAGCAGGGGTGACAGGGCGACCAGCAGCACGGCGGCCCCGGCCAGGTCCAGCACCCGCTTCGGCCGCGACCCGGCCACCGGCGGCACGGGACGCTCGATGCCGTGGTCAGCGTCGTGTCTCTGCCGCACTATGCTGGTTCTCGTCGCGCTCACGTCTCACCCGTCTCCGTCGTCGCCGGGTCTCGCATGACCCGTGCAGGGTTGCCGGCCACCACGGCGTGGTCCGGCACGTCACGGGTCACCACCGCACCGGCGCCCACCGTGGCGCCTTCGCCGACCTCGACCCCGGACAGGATCACCGCGCCCGACCCGATGGCGGCACGACGTCGTACCACCGTGGGCTCGACGCTCCAGTCATCCGGACCCTGGAGGGTGCCGTCGTCGTTCGTCGCCCGGGGGTACCGGTCGTTGATGAAGCACACGTTGTGACCGACGAACACCTCGTCCTCGATGGTCACTCCCTCACAGATGAAGGTATGGCTCTGGATCTTGCACCGCCGTCCCACCTCCACGCCCTTCTGGATCTCCACGAACGTACCGATCGTCGTCTCATCGCCGATCCGGCATCCATACAGGTTGACGAACCCGTGGATGGCGACGTCACGCCCGAGCTGCACGTCCCCGGCGATCCGGGAGAACTCGGCCACGGCACGCCCCGTCACGGGATCCACCGCGCTTCCGCCCGCACCCGATGCTCGCTCCAACCGCCGTCTCCGCGCTCGAAGGATCCGTCGAGCACCAGCTCGAGAGAGTGGCTCGCCCACACCGACGCCGCCAACTCCCCCGCCACGCTGTGCCCCTCCCTGGCGGGTGCGAAAAGGTTCTCATGGTCCCGGTCCCGCAGGTGCACGGCGACCTCCACCTGGACGCGGGCACGGAGCAGGTCGCCCCGCACCCACCCCGTCCAGGCCCGGCCGTGTCCCCCCAGCGGGTGTCCCAGCGGCGCGCCGTCCCCGGTCCACCCGTGGCGGAAGACCGCGTGCCGGTACCATATCGGATTGCCACAGCATGAAGCGGAGAACCCGGCACGTTCGAGGCCGAGAGCCATCACCGGCAATCCGGGCAGGGTGGGCGCTTCGATCCCCGCAACATAACCGGGCGTGTCTTTCCACGCACCGGCGCTGTCCTCGAACCCCCATTCGAGATACAGCCGCAGAGGCAACCACCGTTCCGTGGGTGGCCGGTACTCGGCATCGAGAGAGACGACCTGGTTCTCGAAGTTGGTGTACGGCTCCGCTTCCTGCAGATGGAGCCCTACCAGCAGGGCCGCGATCCTTTCGAAGGTCGCCGGAACGTTCCCCTCACCGCCGAAGATGGCGGCCCGACTCGCTCCCAGGCGAAGCCGCGCGTGGGGCGCCACGGAGCCGCGCATCGCCCACAGCCATGGGTGAGGGAAAGGCTCCTCGACCCTCAGACGGGCGAAGAGGCCCTCGAGATGCACCGTGCCCAGGTGGCGGAGGAGCCAGGGGAGCCGGAACCCGTCCAGCGCGTGGATCCCCAGCCCGTCGAAGGGATGGTCGCCCGCCAGGACGATGCCGCCGGCGTGGGACGGTCCGAACCCCACGGCCCGGCGTCCGACCCAGAACAGGACGTTCTCGAGCCTGGCGGCGCCGTACGCCGCGTCGACCACGGGGTCCGCGTCCCCTGCCGACACCGTCACGGCGAGCCCGAACGCGCCGTTCCCGGTCCACTGGAGGTGTCCGCCCCCCACCGGCCCCGACAGGTCCGGCGCCGGGGACGGCTCCTCCCAGTCCGCGTTCGGATAGCCGTCCTCGTAGCCGAACCCGGTGCGAAGACGGCCGGCGTGGCGGTAGGCCCCGACCCAGCCCCGGCTCCCTCGCACACCCCTCATGCCATCTCCGAACTCCTCGCGGAAGCGTTCCAGGTATGAACGCGCCAGCGCCTCCAAGGGCGACGCCGTGGCCTCCGCTCGGTGGACCGCCTCGACGAGGAACCCGGCCAGCTCGCGCTGCGTGGGCGATCGGCGGCCCCGGTCGTATTCTCGTCCCAGCAGGCCCGAGGCGTGCAGCCGATCCACGGCGCCGATGGCCCAGTGGTCCGGCGGGACGAACACCGGTGCACCGGCACCATGCTCCTGGCCATGGACCAATCGCGGCGCCAGCACCATGAACGCCGCGACCAGGATCAACCGCTCGACCGTCGAAGTCAATCGTAACACGGTGTCAGCCCGGTGGTTTCCCCTGGTGTCGCGCACCGGCCCGCGTGCCGCTCCGGGCTGCGCCGCCCGTACCGTCACGCCACCGGCCGAGCACGGCTCGCGGGGAGAGGTCCTGCAACGTCTCCCGCGTCGCGGCCTGCAACTCCGCGTAGTCTTCCGGATTCGCGCGACGCGCGCTCGCCAGCAGCTCCCTGCCCAACAGGATGGCAACGGCCAGAAACGCGCCCAGGATCAGTCCCAGCACCCCGTTCACCAGGAGCTTGGGCGATGTCTTGAGCGCCGTGCCTTCCGGCCGGTCCACCACGGTGATGACGGGAGTGTTGCGCACGGCCTGGACACGCGCCTTCTCCAGGCTCTGTGCCAACGACGTGTGGATCTGCTGGAGGAAGTCCACCCTGCGCTGCAAGCCGGCATGTTCGAACGCGGTCTCGGCCGACTCGGCGTATCGACGGTTTCGCTCGACGAACCGCTGCAGCGCCGCCTCCGCCTCCCGCAGGTCCGCCTCCGCCTGCGCCGTGCGCGCCTCCAGGAACTCGCGCTCGGCCGCCGCCGTAGACCGGCGACGCTCCAGGTTGAAGTGGTTGACCAGCTCCAGCATGCGCCGGTTGATGCGCTCGGCCAGCTCGGGCCAGGGCGCCGTCGTCGCCAACCCCACCAGCCCCGCCGACCGCTGCCGGACCACGTTCATGTCCGAGTCCCGGAGGCGCTGGACGGCCGCCTTGATCCGCTCCTCCTCGTCCTCGCCGTCGATGTCGTACAGCTCGATGAGGTTGCCCCGCAACGTGTCACGCCCGTCGTTCACGGCGAAGGCGTACTCCGTCAGCACGGCTTGCCGGAGCAGCTCGTTGGAGACGAGGAGCGCGGCGTAGAAGTCGACCGATTCGCCCTGGCCCCGGGACCCGACATCGATTCCCAACTGGGCGGCCAGGGTCCCCACCTCCGAGGCCAATCCCTCCGTCTGCTCCGGCATGAACCGTGACTCGGCCTCGTAGCGGGAGCCGAGGAGAAGCGAGATCGCCACCGTCGCGACCATGGCGAGGACGGGAAAGCCGAAGAGCAGACGCCGTCGCCGGAGCGCCAGCGCCATCAGGCCCAGGAACGACGCCGTGCGGCGATCCCCGGGCGCTGCCGCGTTGCGGTCCGTGACGCCCGACCTGCTTTCGTCGATCATGTCGTCATCTGTTGGCATGCGGAGCCCCGTTGGTCACGGCTGCCGAACCGGCCCCAACGGCGCCAGGCTGTGGGTACCGATGTCGATCTCGAGGCCCTGGCGGATGGCTTCCACCCCCACGAGCACACGCTTCCGCCCCCGGCGCTCCAGCACCACGCCCGTGACGCCCTCGAACGGCCCCGACGTCACCCGGACACGCCGGCCTTCCTCCACCCACGGCCGCGGCTCCGCCTCGACCGGCGAACTGCTCAGGGCCTCCGCGAACCGTCGGATGTTCTCGATCTCGGTCTCGGGAATCGCGACCGGCCGGCCCGCGAACCGGATGATGGTGCTCACGCCCGGCGTCACCAGGACGTCGTACATGGCCGCCAGCGAGAACCGGCAGAACAGGTACCCGGGGAACATGGGGAACTCCACGCGCTTGGTCCGGTCCGCCCACTTCCGCTCGCGCTCCACCAGGGGCAGGAAGGTCGTCATGCCCCGCCGACGCAGGAGCACATCGACCTTCTTCTCGTGGCGCGCCCTGGTGTAGCAGGCGTACCAGCGGGGCTCGTTCTCGTCCGCCCCGTTTCTCGCATCGGGTCTCGTGTCGTCGCTGAAGGCCGGGAACGCCATGGCACCCTGCGTGCTCAACGGAGCTGGGCCAGTGCCAGCAGCAAGGTCGTCACGGAGGGCAGCACCGTCGTCACGAATCCCACGACATCGAACGCGCGCCGCTGCTCCGCGGGCACCTGCGGCACCGTGATCATGCTCCCGGGCCCGGGCTCCGGCTTCCGCCGGAACACGAGGAGCTCGCGGACGATGGCCCGCTGGCCGTTCTGGTAGGTCACGCTCACCGCACCGCGGTTCGCCAGGTCGCCGTAGCCGCCGGCCTGGGCGATGTAGTACTCCAGGCCTTCACCCTCGACGTACGGGACCCGGGTCTCGAAGGCCACCGCGCCGGTCACCAGGACGGTGGGGTCGTACTTGGGCACATGGAGACTGTCGCCGTCCTCCAGCAGGAAGTTGAACCGGGAAGCCGGGTCGTCCAGCGCTTCCGCCAGGTTCACGGCGACCAGGTCTCCGCGTCTGTACAGCCGGGCCCCGGCCGCGTGACCCTCCCGCGTGAGCCCGCCGGCCCGGGCCACCACATCCGTCAGCCGGGTGTCGCGGTGCTCCAGGACCCGCCTGCCCGGCTCCATGACTTCGCCCGTGATCACGATGCTTCGCAGCGGCTCGTATCCCGGCGCCCGCCGCACGTACACCTGGTCCCCGTGCCGGAGCACGAACTCGCCCGTCTGCGGGAGCCAGCGAGGGATTTCCGCGTCGTCCGGGCCCTTGACCGGCTCACCGAGCGAGACGCGGAACACGCGAGCGGTCGTATCCGACCGGGTCGCGCCCTCGGGCATGCGGGCCACGTCCGCCGCGTGGCGCACCGCGCCGTGCGTGAAGCCGCCGGCCGCCAGGATGAGGTCGCGGATCGTCATCTCTCCGGCCAACGGGTACGTCCCGGGCTCTTTCACCAATCCCGCGATGTGGACGAACTCCCGGTTCCGGAGCTTCGCTCGGCTCAGGACGACCACCGAGTCCCGGTCGGCGAGCGGCACGTCCTGCACGGGCCGGCCGCCGCTGTCCGTGACCAGCGCCACCGGCAGCAGGCGTCGCGTGCCATCATCCTCGTTCAGCCTGAGCACGTGCGCCCGGGCCGTGTACGCCGCCTCGTCCAATCCGTCCGCCCGTGACACCAGGTCCCAGAGCGTCATGCCATCGACCCATTCGTACGTCCCGGGGCGGCGGACCGCACCGCTCACGCTGACCCGGTTCCGTCTCAGGTCCGACACCCTGAACACGGTCACACGGTCCCCGTCGCGAAGTGGAATCCGCTCTGCCCCGCCATCCACGCGCCCGGTCACATCCACGTCGAGAAGCACCCGGTCCCTGCCCGGACCCCGGTCCTCCGGCGGGAGCACACGGTCGATCTGGGCTCTGCGGACCACCGCATCGGCCGAAAGACCGCCGGCGAACCGGATGACGTCCCGCAACCCCTCGCCGCCCACCACCTCGAAGATGGCCGGACGCTGCACGGCGCCCTCGATCCGGACCCGGGGACCGGTCACCGGCACGAAGATGACGTCGCCCTGCTCGAGACGGATGTCGGCCCTGCCGTCGCCGCTCAGGAGGTACCTGTACAGATCCAGGGTGGCCACCGTCCGACCGAC
Organism: uncultured Gemmatimonadaceae bacterium; assembly: GCA_964416095.1. Lineage (GTDB taxonomy): Bacteria > Gemmatimonadota > Gemmatimonadetes > Longimicrobiales > RSA9 > CAYQCY01. Next base: position 16,004 of record CAYQCY010000027.1, on the reverse strand, counting down.
GCGCCGGACCTGGATGGTCCGGAAGCTGCCCCGTTCCGTGGGGCCACCGGCGTCGTACAGGGCGTCGAAGACCGTGGACAGCCCGCCGACCTGGAACGCGCCGGGCTCGACCACTTCGCCCATGACGTAGACCAGGATCGTCCGCACCCGGCCCAGCGCGACCTGGACCCTGGTCGTGGCTCCCGGCCCCCGACCCACGCCGGCATAGACGTCACCCAGGCGTTGGTAGAGCCGGTCCTCCAGCTCCGCGAGGGTAAGCCCGTTGACCTGGATCTGACCCACGTCGGGCAGGACGATGTAGCCTTCCCGCGCCACATCCATGGCGTAGGCCAGCTCGACGCCCCCCGACAGGATCACGCCGATCTGGTCGCCGGGACCGAGGCGGTAATCCCGGTCCACGGGGCCCATCACGGCGCGCTGCAGCCCGGGCTCCCGGCGGCGGAAGAAGTCCAGGCCGAACACCGGCGAGGGTTCCGCGGACTCGCCGGTGTCCTCTTCCTTCGCGGCGCTGTCCGCCACGGCCGTGTCGCTGAAGAGGGTCCGGCTTCCGGCGAACGGGTCTCCGTACGGCACTTCCAGCGCGACGCCCATGCTCTGCAACGCCGCGACCATCTCCGGCGCCGCCGCCCGATCGGCTGCGCCCATTCCCCGCTCCGCCAGGTCGAAGTAGTAGTCCGCCAGGCCCGGGTCCAGCCCCATGCTCTGGAGCTGTCGCCTGACCTGCGAGCGGGACAGCCCCGCACCCTGGATCTGGCGTACGATCTCCTGCTGGCTCACCGACCGGCCGAGTCGCTGCTCGACGAGTCGGCGGGCCGCCGCGGTATCGGGCACCTGCGCCTCCGCGCCGGCGGGGATGCCGGTGGCGACGACGCTCAGCGCCAGCGCGACGGCGAATGTGACGCGACCTCGCATCTTCGTTGCTCGTTCCGGGCCGGATCGGCTCGCAGGGAGCCGGCGATCGGGGATGCCGTGCGCCGCGACAGCGGGGCGAGCTGTCAGCTCCGCCGCGCACGCGCACGTCAAGGAATGGCCGGTCGGTTTGACGACGTTCACAGCGGGAAAATGGATAACTAGCGCGGGGAGGGCGCGCAAGGCCGGATCCCGTCGATGTCGCTTCACGGCAAGGACTTGTTGCCGCCCACGATCACCGTGACGTCGTCCACCAGCACGCGTTCCCCCGGTCCTTCGGCCACGATCCGGAGCCGCGCCCGGTTCGCCGCTCCGGACGGCCCCGGCACGCCGAGCTGGGAGCGGTGGCGCACGACGCCGTCGATGCGGAAGGCGACCCGGCCGTCGGCGTCCGTCAGCAAGGCCAGCTCGTGCCAACCGCCGGGCGGGTCGCCGAAGAAGTCCGCCGACTCGTCCGCCTGCTGCCGGTCGACGGCGTACCGGACGCGCCCCGCGGTGCCGTCCACGGTCAACGAGGCCAGGACTCCCCCCGACCCGGCCTTGCCTCGGGCTCCCACGAGCTGGATGCGCAGGACACCGTTCGATCCCGGCCCGCCGGAGGCGTGCAGGCGAATGACGAAGCCGTACGCCAGCGGAAAGCTCGTGATGGAGGTGAGGGAGGCCGCCGAGTCCGCGGCAGGAAGGGCGATCGCCGTGGATCCGCCCCGACCGAGGCCCGGCGCCGGCGTGACGCCCCGGCCGCCGACGTTCCAGCGCGCCTCCAGGCGGCCCTCGAAGTCCTCCTGCAACGCCGGGATCCCGCCATCACCCACCTTCACGATGGCGGTGTCGCCCCGCCAGCCGCCGGCATCCACGGCGATCCGTCCCAGGCCGCGTCGGACCCCGGCCACCGGCACCCGCACGGCCCCGGCGGTCTCTTCCGGCTGCGCCGACGGCGGGGCCCGGACCCGGTCGTCCAGCGCCAGCCAGCGCACGCTGCCGCGGTTCCGGGGCACGTAGTCCGTGTACACGGGCTCGATCTCGAGCCGTGCCCGGCCGCCGGGCTCCAGCGCGGGCAGCCCGAGGCGCAGAAAGGCCAGGTACGGGACGGGGCGTCCACGCCAACCGCGATGGCCCACGCCCTGCCCCGCCGGCGAGACCCGCCGGGCCTCGCCTCCGAACGACGCCATGACGTACACCCCCGCCTCTCCGTCCCGCGTCGATTCGAAAGCCAGGAAGTCGCCCAGCGGCGAGAAGGAGGCCCGGTCGTCCGCCGCGTCGTCCCACGTCAGCCGCCACAGGCGACCGCCCTCGACCTCCACCGCGTAGATGTCCGTCGTGCCCGTCCGGTCCGTCGTGAACGCCACCCTGCGGCCGTCGGGCGACCAGGCGGGATCCCGGTCCTCGCCGGGGTGGTCGCTGGCGTTCCGGCGCCCGGTCCCGTCGGCGTACGCCACGAAGACGTCCTGCTGGCCGCCGTGGCCCACCCGGGCGCCCCAGGCCACGCGCACGCCGTTCGGGGCCCAGCGCGCCGACACCATGTAGCGGTCGGCGGCCGTGTCCACAGGCACCGGGGCACCGTCCGCCACCGGCACGATCCAGAGGTCCGTGTCGCGCCTCCCGTCGGCCAGGCGCCGGGCCGTGGACACGAGCAGGGCGGACCCGTCCGGCGCCCAGTCCAGGGCGGCGCCGCCGGGAACCAGACGAACGGGCTCCCCGTCGCTACGGGAAGCGATGACGAGGTCGTCGCCATCGCGGCCTTTCCGGGCAATCCACCGCCCGTCCGGCGACACCAGCGCGCGCCCCGTCCCGGCGGACTCCAGCCACGCCGGCACCGGCACCGGCTCCAGCGGCACCGGCGTGATCGTCGCCCCCTCCCCCACCTCCCCCGTCACCCCCAGCAGCACCTCGCGCCCGTCGGGCTCCGTCCGCACCAGTACCAGCGTGTCGTGCAGGACCCGCCCCCGCGTCGCCACGGGGCCCGGCGCCCGCAGCACCGGCAGCGCCGCGAAGGCGGCCATGGCCAACACCGCCAGCACGACCCCCACCACCACCGGCCTCCGCCACCAGCCGGGCGCGGCTGCGGGGGCGCCCGACCCGGCTCGAGCGGCCCCGCCCGCCGGTGGGCCTGCCCGGTCCCCGGGACGCGCGGTGGCGCCCGTCTCGGCGCGCGCAGCCTCCGGGACCGGCGCCTCCCCCGCGCCCAACCGCACCCGCCCCCCGCCCAGCCCCGCGAGCTGCGCCTCCGCCGCCGCCTTCCGCGCCGGGTCCGCGGCCACGTCCGCCGCCAGCTCCAGCATCTCCACCGCCGCCTGCCACGCCCCCGCCGCCGCGGCGGAGCGCGCCGCCGCCATGGCCCGGTCCGACGCCTCCTCGCTCCGGCCCGACCGGGCGTACAGCCGGGCGACCTCGCCGTCCGGGGCGCCGGCCTCCGCCAGCGCCTCGGCGGCCCAGCCCGCGATGAGGCTCGCCCCCGCCGGGCCCGCCAGCTCCAGCACCGCCTCCGCCGCCGGCTCGTGGGCGATCATCGCCCCGTCCACCACGCCCCGGACCAACCCCTGCTCCCGGAGCCGGCCGTACGCGTCCAGCGTGGCGGCTTCGGACAGGTGCGTGCACGCCGACAACTCCCGGAGCGGGACGGGTCTCCCTACCAGCGCCAGCGCCACCAGCAGGCGTCGCTCGTCCGGCGCCGTGGCCTGGAGCCGGGCGTCCAGGATGTCGACCAGCCGGGCCGGGGCACCGCCCACCTCCTCCCCGGCGGCCAGGCTGCGGGCCAGCGTCAGCGCCCGGAGCGGGTTCCCCTCCGCCAGGCGCGCCGCCCGCTCCTGCACCGCCCGGTCCAGACCGGAGCCCTCCCGGGACGCGGCGATGATCTCCAGCAGCGCCGCCTCCGGTAGCGGCTCCAGGCGGATCACCTCCAGCGCGCCCTCGCCGCCGGCATCCACCCCCTCCGCATCGCCGTCGGGCCGGTACGACACCAGGAACAGCACGCCGCTCCCCCGCAGCCGGTTCGCCAGGAAGAAGACCAGGTCCCGGGTCGCGTCGTCGGCGTGCTGGAAACGCTCGAGAACGACGCATACGGGCCGCTCGTACGCCACGGCGTCCAGGACCGCGGCCACGCCCTCGAAGAAGCGCAGACGGCCGGCATCGTCCTCCACCGCCGCCGGCGCCGGCAGGTCGAACCGGTCCCGGAGATCCGGCAGGAGCCGGGCCGCCTCCGCCAGGAGGTGGCTGCTCGCCCCGGCGAGGCCCCGGGCGCCGAGGATGCCGCGCAGCGCCTGGGCGACGGACTCGTAGGGCACGCCGCGCCCGTTGAGCCGTTCGGAGCCCCGGAGCACGACGGCCGGGTCCAGCGCCTGGATCCTGGCCACGAGCTCGTCCGCGAGACGCCGCTTCCCCGCCCCGGTCTCCCCTTCCAGCAGGACGGTCCGTCCCTCGCCGTCCACCGCGCGGCGCCACGCGGCCAGGAGGCGCGCCAGCTCGGCCTCCCGTAGGAAGGGTTCCGCCGGGGCGGCATCGGGGCCGGCCTCCTCCACGGCCTGGGCGTCCCCCTTGCCGGCCAGGCGCTCCAGCATGGCCGTCACGTCGTCGGGCGGCGGCTCGTCCAGCTCGTCCCTGTAGCGGTCCGAGAAGGCCCGGAGGGCCGACGCCGCCTCCTTCGCCCGTCCCGCGGCGGCCAGCGCGCGCGCCTCCAGCATCGCCGCCGACGCGTCCAGCGGCGCCCGCCGGACCAGCTTGGAGGCGTGTTTCACGGCGGTGGCGTGGTCGCCGTCGTCCAGGGCGGTCCGGGCGGCGGCGGCGAGGGCGTCGTGGTAGCGGGCGGCGAAGCGGGCGCGCTGCCCGTCGACCCAGTGGTCGAAGGCGCTCTCGCCCAGCTCGAAGCCGTCGAGGAAGTCGCCGCGCCAGAGCGTCACCGCCGTGGCGTGGTCTCCTTCGGCCAGCGCGGCCTCGAAGCGGGCCACGTCGGTCTCCAGGCCCTCCCCCTCCACCAGGGCGATCCGCTCCCGGTCCGCCTCCACCACGTCGCCCAGGGCGCCGCGCAGGCGGTGCAGCGCCTGGCGGAAGGCGTTCCGGGCCCGGTCCTCGTCGGCGTCCTCCCAGAGGAGGGACGCCACGGCGTCCCGGCGGGCGGCGCCCTCCACGGCCAGGTAGGCCAGGATGGCCAGGGGCTTACCCGGCCCGAGGCCCGACGGCACGTCGCCCCGGTCATCAGTGAGCTCGGGCGGGCCCAGCAGCCGCAACGAGAAGCTCACCATCCCTCCCGGTGCACGAGGTGCCGCACCCGGGTCCTGGCGTGCCGCCACCCCTCCCGGTCCGGGATGTGCCACGCCGTCCGCCATATGTTCCCGGGCCGGACGACTGTGGGGGCCGGAAGCGTCACGGGCCGCGTCGCCCGTGTAACGGACGTGTCACGCGCCCCGCGCACGTTGGGAGCGGCATGGCACGGCGGGCCGGCGGGCCGGCCGCGGGCCGGGAGCATTGCCTGCGGGGTCGTCGGGCCGCCAGCCTTGTCGGACGAACGGGGTCGTCGGACGGGCCGGGGCGGGTCCCCGGCCCGGGACACGCTGGAGGAGGAGCCTGGCATGACGACACGCAGCGGAGATCGAGACGGCTTCACCCTGATCGAGATGCTCATCATCCTGGCCATCATGGCGGCGCTGGCGGCGGTACTCCTGCCCACGCTGACGAACCAGATCCAGAAGTCGGAGATCAGCCGGGTGACGGGCGACCTGACGAACCTGCGCACGGCGACGGAGGCGTTCCTGGTGGACGTGCACCGGTACCCGGGCGACATCGAGGACCTGGGCACGCCCATCACCGGCACGGACACCGACGCGGACACGGTGGCCTATCCTCCGGGCCTCGTCGCCCGCTGGGACGGCCCGTACATCGACCGGGTGGTCGCCGACGGCGACTCGCTGGAGACGGGCTTCGGCGGCCAGATCCAGGATGACCTGGTCAAGGTGGAGTATCCTGCGGCGAGCGGCATCTTCTACCTGACGGTGAACGTCTCCGGGTTCGCGCAATCGGACTTCGACCGCGTCGACGAGAGCATGGACGACGCCGACGGCGCCGCCGCCGGCCGGCTCCGCTGGGTCACGCCGGACACGGTCCGCTTCCTGGCCATCCCCATCAACTGACCCCTTGCGGCGGGGCCGCTACGGGCCCGGCGGCCTCGCCTGCACGATGAACCGGGCCAGGTCGGCGGAGACGCCGAACCGGGCCCGGATCTCCTCCGCCGTCAGCTCGTCGATGTTCACGGGAACGGTGTAGAACACGGTGCCGCCGCCCGGCGGGCGCAGCTCGGCCAGGACGCTCAGCCCCGCCAGCGACAGGGTCTCCCGCAGCGCCTCCAGCGCCGGCACACGCTCGAAGTGCACGCTCACCGTCCCCCGCACCTCCGGCTCCAGCGCCAGGCTGATCCCTGCGGCCTCCGCCAGCAGCGGCAGGATGACCCGGACATCGGCGTCCGTCGCCGTGAGGGTCACCCGCCCGTCCGTGACGGGGATCGCCTCGGGCTCGCCGGGCGCCGGCTCCTCGGCGCCCACCCGCTGCTGCACGCGCAGCTCCGGCATGGGCGCCGGCTCCTCCACGGGCCCCGGCGCCGCACACCCCGCCAGCACGACGCACCACACGACGCGTCGCAGCATCATCCGCCCCCCTTCAGCGTGGCCAGCCGCCGCCGGACGGCCGGCTCCAGCTCCGGGAAGCGGCCGCCCGACGTCGTCAGGAACGACTCGTAGTGGCGGACGGCGCCGGCCACGTCTCCCGCGCCGTCCAGCACCCGGGCCAGGCCGTAGTGGGCCTCGGCGAAGGCCGGGTCCGCGGCCAGGACCTCCCGCAGGAGCGTCTCGGCCCGGTCCGGCGCGGCCAGCGCGAGGTAGACCTGGGCCAGGTTCACCTTGGCCCCGGCGTTCTCCGGGTGGTGGCGCAGCGCCTCCCGGTACGCCGCCACCGCGTCCTGCTCCGCCCCCCTCGCGTCCAGCACGACGCCGAGGTTGCTCCACGCCGCGGCGTAGTCCGGCACCAGGGCGATGGCGCGGCGGAAATGGGTCTCCGCGTCCGACAGGCGCCCCATGCTCCGGTACGCCGTGCCCAGGTTGTTGTGCAGCTCCGCGTCGTCCGGCCGCCGGGCCAGCGCCTGCCGGTAGTACGTCACCGCCTCGGCGTAGGCCCCGCGTCGGTGCGCCGCGACGCCCTGCCGGAAAAGCTGTTCCGCCGCCGGCGCCGGCTCCACCGCGAGGCGGAAGCGGGCGCTCGGCGCCTCGAGCCCGGGCGCCACCGTCCCGGCGAGGAGGTCCCGTGTCTGGCGCTCGGTCAGTGCCGGGAGGCTCGGCTCGGCCCCGGTCGTTCCTGTTTCGGGCGTCTGGAGGCGCGCCGGGGCGGCGGCCACGGCCCGGTCCGCGCCGGGCGCCGTCGCTTCCGCTTCCAGGGGCTCGTCCGGGGTGCTCTCCCGGCGCTCGGCGGCCGCCGCCTCGCCGCCCGTCGCCGGGGGCGCTTCCCGTTCCCCGGCCTCCACCACCGGCGGCTCGGGCCCGGGCATGGTGACCGCGACGCCGACGAGGAGGATCACGGCGGCGACGAAACCGCCGCCGGCCAGCAGCAGGGACCGTGGCGGGCCGGTTCCGGCGACGCCCGGCAGCCGCACGTAAGTCCGTTCGGCGCCGGACACGACGCGTCGGGCCCGGTCCTCGGCCTCGTCGTCCTTGGCGCGGGCCTTCTGGGCCGCCTTCAGGGCGTCGGCGATGAGGCTCATGGCACCCACCCCGCGTACCAGGCCGCGGCGACGCCCACGAGGACGGCCAGGACGAGCAGGGCCACGACGGCGGCCTTCCGGAAGGAGCGACGTGGTCGGGCCAGGCGCACGGGCGAGCCGTCGGCACCGTCCTCGCCGCGCACGGAGGCGATCCCCTGCTCCACCTCACGCCGACCCAGGCGGGAGGACTGGGCCACGTAGCCCGCCAGCAGCGTGCGGTCGCATGCCAGGTTGATGAGCCGGGGCACGCCGTCCGTGGCCTCGTAGATGGCCCGGAGCGCTCCGCGTGTGAAGGTCACCCGGCCCTGGGCGCCCGCCACGTTGATGCGGTGGTAGATGTAGCGCTCGGTCTCCTGCCGATCCAGGTTCGCCAGCGTGGTGCGGACGGAGACCCGCTGGTCGAGCTGGGCCAGGGACGGCTGCTGGATCCGGTCTCGCAGCTCGGGCTGGCCCACCAGGATGATCTGGAGGAGCTTCTCGTCCTCCGTCTCCAGGTTGGACAGGACGCGGACCTGCTCCAGGAACTCGGACGTCAGGTGCTGGGCCTCGTCGAAGATGGCGACGCAGGTGAGCCCGTCCACGAGGCGGGCCAGCAGGTAGCGGTTGAGCCGGTCCAGCAGGTCCTTCTTGGAGGCGTCGGCGGGGTAGGAGCAGCCGTACTCGTTCAGCAGCGCCTGGAGCATCTCCACGGCGTCGAGGAACGGGTTGAAGATGAGGGCGGTGCGGTAGCGCTCGGGATCGAGCTGCTCCAGCAGGTCCCGGCACAGCGTCGTCTTGCCGGTCCCCACCGGGCCCGTGAGCAGCATGAAGCCTTCCTTCTGCTCCAGGCCGTAGAGCAGGTGCTCCAGCGCCGCCCGGTAGCGGTCCGAGTAGTAGACGTACCGCGGGTTGGGCGTCAGCGAGAAGGGCTTCTCGCGGAGTCCGTAGAAGGCTTCGTACATGCCGGTCGCGTCAGCCCGCCGGCGCGGTGCCGGCCACGATGGTGGGCGTGATGAAGATGACCAGCTCCCCTCGCTCCTCCACCTCCCGGACCGTGCTGAAGAGGTACTTGAGCAGCGGCACCTCCTTGAGGAGGGGGACGCCCACGCGTCGCTTCTCGACCCGTCGCTGGATCAGCCCGCCGATGACGATGGTCTCGCCGTCCCGGACCCGGACCATCGTGTCCAGGTCCCGCCGGTCGATGACCGGTGCCCGGGCCCGGGTCTCGCCGTCGGAGAACTCCTCGACCCGGACCAGGCTCGTCACCATGGGCCGCACGTTCATGGTGATGGTGTTGTCCCGGGAGATCTGCGGCAGCACGTCCATGACGATGCCCACGGCGATCGGCTGGGTCTCCACCTGGGTGGCGAAGGTCGTCGCGCCCTCGCTGATCACCGGCGTGCGGGTCACGGCGAAGAAGACCTCGTCCGTGGTCACGTTGAAGATGGCCCGCTGGTTGTTCATGGCCGAGACCGTGGGATTCGACAGGACCCGCACCTCGCCCTGGATGTCCAGCGCGTCCACGACCTCGTCGATGGTCACCGTCTGGTCGTCGCCGCCGAACCGGAACTGTGCGCCGGAGCTGCCGCCGGGGTTGAGCTGGACCCGGACCAGGTTCTGGACCCGCTGCCAGTCGATGCCCAGCTCGAACTCCCGGTTCAGGATGACCTCCACGAACTTGGCCTCGATGCGGACCTGGCGCCGGATCGCCGCCTGGAACATCTGGAGGAAGACGTCCACTTCCTCTATGGCGGGGCCGGCGGCCGTGACCAGGACCGTCCCCGCCGACGGGTTGATGATGAGGCGTCGGCCCACGGAGTCGGCCCGGCTGTACGCCGTCGGGGCCCGGCCACCGGTGATGCCGGCGGCGCCGACCCCCGCCGTGGGCGTCCGCTCCCGTTCCCCGGTGTCGCCGAAGAGGAGCCCCTCCACCGAGATGCGGATCTCCTCCCAGAGGTCGCTCACCTGGACGGAGGAGATGATGTCGGCGCCCGCCACGTTGCCTCGGCCCACACCCGACACGGCCTGGGTCTGGAGACCGCCGATCTGACCGCTCTGGGTGAGGCGCCGCTGGACCACCGTGTTGCCCGTCCCCACCCGGGACAGGGAGATGAAGTCCAGCTCGAAGATGCGGGTCTGCATACGTGCGGGCCCCACACGCAGGACCCCGTCACCGATCTGGAAGGTGTAGCCGTGGGGCTCCACGACGGCGGCCAGGGCCTGTTCCAGCGTGACGTCCTGCAGCCGCGTCGAGACGCGGCCCCGGACCGCGGGGTCGATGCGGTAGTCCAGCCCGTACTGCTCCGCCAGGCTCCGGAGGATCAGCCGGATGTCGTCGTCGGACGCTTCCAGCACCTGGACGCGACGGGGCGCCTCCTCCGTCTCCACCTGGCTCACCGGGAGCTCCGGCATGGCCGGCGGCGCCTGGACCGAATCCGCCGGCTCCTCCGGCGGCGGTCCCAGCACCACCTCGGTCTGGGGCTGCGGCCGTCCCGACGCGCAGGCGGCGGCCACGCAGACCAGCAACACGCCCGGTGCCCGTTTCCGAATCCGCCGTTTCATGAGCCTTCTCCCGTCTCGATGCGTAGGACCCGCCGCGTCCCGTCCGGCGCCACGAGGGTCACTTCGCGGGGCCCGATGGCCGCCACCCGCGTTCCGTCGCCCAGCACGTCGCCCGGCCGGACCACGCGGTCGTCCAGGATGGCGAGGCGCCGCTCGCCCGCGATGAGGATGGCGCTCACCCTGGGCCCCGCCGCCGGCCGCGGCCGCGTAGTCTCGGGGACCGGGGCGAGAGGCTGACGGAACGGGTCCCCCACGGGACCGCGCGTCGGCGCGTCCAACGCCGGTGCCTGCACCGGCTCCAGGTACCGCGCCAGCTCGCTCATGCGCCGGGCGTCGCCGGCCTGCACGCCCGTGGGAGCGCCCGGCAGCCGCACGCCGAGCCAGACGATGCCCGCCAGCAGCACCCCCGTGCCGATCCGGAACACGGCGTCAATCGGTGCCATCGGACCCGCCCGTTGCCCGCGACACGGTCAGCAGCGCCCGCAACTCCAGACCGGTTTCGCCGCCGTTCAGCTCCAGGCGCCGGACCTGGACCTGCGGCGGAAGCGACCCCACGAAGCCGACCACCGCCGGGTAGTCGGCGGTGAACGCCACCGTCACGGCGTACGGCGCCATGCCGAACGTCCACTGGTCCACCGTCCGTGCCGGCGGCGGCGTCAGCTCATCGGTCCCGGTGAACCCCACCGCCACGTCGGGGATGCCCAGCTCCTCGGCACGCTGCGCCACCACCTGCGCCAGCGCCACCCGGTCCGTCGCCCGGACGCCCCGCTCCTCCACGCGCCGGCGGCTCCGGAGCCACGCCGCGGACTCCGCCGACGTCGGCTCCACGAAGTCCGCCCTCCAACGGTCCGCCACATCGGCCAGGGCGCTCAGCGTCTCCGCCCGCTCGGCCAGGTCGGCGCGCCGGGCGGCGGTCCGGCCCACCACCACGGCCGCCGCGACCACCACGACCAGCACCGCCACACCGGTCTCGAGCCAGATGCGGCGTTCGCCCACGGCGGCGAGCCAGGAACGGGGATCCGTGTTCATCGCTCTAAGTCCCCGTCCCATCGTACAATAAAGGACATCTCGAAATCGATCGCAACGCGTTCCGCCGCGGGCAAAGCGCCATCCAGCGCGTCCAGCGACAGCTCCTCCACCGGCAGCCGCGCCGGGATCCCGCGGTAGAGGCCGTCCACGGCCCGTACGGCGGCGGCGCTCCCCGCGCCCGCGGCCGTTCCCACGACGGAAAGTCGCCAGGCGTCCTGGTCCTCGTCCCGCTCCAGCACGAGCTCGTGGAGCTCCAGCGCCGGCGGCGCCGCGTCGGCGACGGCCCGCAGGACCTCCTGGACCCGGTCGCGGCGTCGCTCCTCGGCGGCGAGGAAGGCCAGGCGCTCCGCGTGACTCCTCCGGGACTCCACCACGGAGCGGATCCGGTTCATGGGGACCAGGACCCGGTTCAGCTCGGCGTCCAGGGCGTCGACGCGGGCATCCAGCAGCCGGGCGGCCTCCACCGCGCGCCAGCTCCAGAGCAGCGCCGCCACCCCGACCACCAGCGCCGCGGCCACGGCGAGGCGCCGGGCCCAGCGCGCGGCCGCGGGCCTCGGGCGCGCCGATTCCGGGAGCAGGTCCAGGGACTCCGGGCCCGCCATGTCCATGGCCGGCCCCAGCGCCAGGAGCGCATCGGGGCCGGCCGGCGAGTCCAGCACCCGGACCTCGACGCCCATCCGGTCCCGGATCGCCCCGGTCAGGGCCTCCGTCACCTCCGGCGCCGCCACCACCACCACCCGCTCCGCGCCTTCCGACCGGAACTGCTGGCGCAGGAACAGCGCGCCTCGCTCCACGTGCTCCACCACTCCGTCCATGGTGTCGCCCCGGGCGTGGATGCGCGGCGGCTCGCTGTACAGACGCAGGTCGCTCTCGTGGAAGCAGCCGATGACGGGCCCCGTCGTGGCCAGGGCCACGAAGACGGAAGGCCGGGTCGAGGCGTCGGTGGCGTCGAAGACGTGCTCCACGACCCGTGGCAGGATCGTGAGGTGCTCCAGCGTCACGCCCCGCTCCGCCAGCGCTCCCTGGAGCCGCAGCGCCGTCGCCCGGGGCACGGCGCCCACCAGCACGTCCCGCTTGCTACTCTCCTCGTCCGCCACCGCACCGGCCAACACGAAGTCGATGACCGGGTCCCGCAGGTCCGGGTAGAACCGCGCCATCTCGCGGGTCACCACCGGCCGCAGCAGCTCCTCCTCCGCCGGCGGCAGCTCCAGGATATGGTGCGAAGCGCCGAACCCGCCCAGCGCCAGCGCGAGACGCCCGCCCCGCCCGCCCAGCGACTCCACCGTGTTCCCCAACAGGTCGGCAGCCTCGTCCAGGCCCTCGAGATGGGTCCGGTCGGCCGCGAGCTGAAGCGTCTCGAGCTCGTCTCCGCTCTGCCGGTACTCCACCACCACGACGCCGCCCGGTAACAGCATCGCCGAGAACCGCCTGCCGCCCGTCCACCGGGACGCCATGCTCATCGGCCCACCGACTGGTACACGGTGATGATGGGCAGGAAGATGGACAGCGCCACGATCATGATCAGCCCGCCCAGCACCACCACGAGGAGGGGCTGCAGCACCGTCAGCATACGACGCACCGCCGCCGGCACCTCCCGGTCGTAGTAGGTCTTCGCCTTCGCCAGCGCCTCGTCCAGGCTGCCGGTGCTCTCGCCCAGGGCGATGCTCCGGACCACGATGGTGGGGAACAGTCCCGTGCTGGCGAAGGCCGTGGCCATGGACTCGCCGGACGACACGGCGTTGCGCGACGCCTTCACGGCCCGGGCGACGACCTGGTTCTCGATCATCTGCTCCACCAGCTCGAGCCCGTGCAGCAGCTCGACGCCCGTGCGGTAGAACAGCGCCGTGTAGGTCACGAACCGGGCCATGGTGATCTGGTGCACGAGGGGCCCGAACACGGGCATGCGCAGGACCAGACGGTCCGTGAGCAGCCGGCCGGGGCGCGTGCGTCGGAACAGGAAGAGAGCTACGGCGAGGAGCCCGGCCCCGCCCAGGAAGTGGAGCCACCACGTTCGGATGAACCGGGCGGTCGCCATGATCGCCCGCGTCGGCAGCGGCAGCTCCACGTCCAGCGTGGCGAAGATGGGGAAGAGCTTGGGGAAGACGAACCCCACCAGGATCCCGAGCAGCACCAGGACCGCCGCCAGCACGATGAGCGGGTACGTCGTGGCCTGGCGCAACTGCGTGTTGATGTCCTGGCGCCAGTCCAGGTGCTCCGCCAGTTGGTTCAGCGCGTAATCCAGGTGGCCGCTCGCCTCGCCGGCCGCCACCGCGCCCACGTAGACGCGGTCGAAGGCCTTCGGGTGCGCCGCCAGCGCATCCGACAGGCTGGCGCCCCGGTCCGATACGGCGGTCCGGACCTCGTCCACGATCCTGCGCAGGCGACGGGATTGCAGCCGCCCCTTCACGTCGTCCAGGGTGGACAGGATCGGCAGGCCCGCCTCCAGCGACGCGCCCAGGTACTCGGTGAAGGCCAGCAGCTCCCGCCGGTCGACCCGGCCGTCGGTGACCCGGCGGCGTGGAGCGGACTCCTCCTCTTCGTCGGCGTCCCGGAGTCGGGCCCGGATCAGGTACGAGCCCTCGTTCCGGAGCCGCTCCGCGAGCTCCTCCTCGCTGGCCGCGCTCATGGCGCCGCGGTCCACCGCCCCGGATTCCGTCAGGGCCTCGTACGCAAAATCGGGCAAGTCGTTTCCTCTCCCGACTCTCCTCGCGTCAACTGGACGCCACCTTCAGCACCTCCTCCAGCGAGGTGATGCCGGCTTTCACCTTCCGGAGCCCGTCCTGGAGCAGGGTCGGCCGGCCCGCCCGCCGCTGGATCTCCTCGGCGGAGCATTGTTCGTAGATGCACTCTTCCACGGCGCCCCTCACCGGGAGCACCTCGAAGATGCCGAGCCGGTCCCGGAACCCGGTGTTGCGACACGCCGAGCAGCCCCGAGGTTCGTACAGCGTGGCGCCTTCCAGACCGTATCGCTCGGCCACGCCCTCGGGCACCGCCGCCGGCTCCTTGCACTGTACGCACAGGACCCGAACCAGTCGCTGCGCCACCACCACCTCCAACGACGAGGCCAGGACGAACGGCTCCGCGCCCATGTCCAGGAGCCGGGGGATGGCGCCGGCCGCCGAGTTCGTGTGCAGGGTGGTGAGCACCAGGTGCCCGGTCAACGCCGCGCTCAGCGCGATCTCCACCGTCTCCGAGTCCCGCATCTCGCCCACCAGGATGACGTCCGGGTCGTGACGCAGCAACGAGCGCAACCCCGACGCGAAGCTGAGCCCGGCCCGCAGGTTGATCTGGGACTGGCGCACCCCCTCCAGCTCGTACTCGATGGGGTCTTCCAGCGTCAGGATCGACCGTTCCGTCGTGTTCAGCTCCCGCAGGCCGGCGTACAGCGTCGTCGTCTTGCCCGACCCGGTGGGGCCCGTCACCGGGACCAGCCCGATGGGCCGGGCCAGCGCCTCCCGGAACAGTTCCAGGTCGTCCCGGGCCATGCCCAACCCTTCCAGCTCGAGCCGGACGCGATGACGGTCCAGCACCCGCATCACCACGTCCTCTCCGTGCATCGTCGGGAAGGTGGAGATGCGGAGATCCACCTCGTGATCGCCCGACTCCACCCGGAAGCGCCCGTCCTGCGGCAGCCGGCTCTCGGCGATGTTCAGTCCCGCCATGATCTTGATGCGCGTCGCCAGCGGCGCCTGCACCGACTTCGACAGCGTGGGACCCTCCTGGAGGACCCCGTCCACCCGGTAGCGCACCCGGAGCCGCGCCTCCTCCGGCTCCACGTGGATGTCCGTGGCGCCCATCTCGATGGCCCGCTGGATCAGCTCGTCCGCCTGCTGCGCCGCCGTCGAGCTCTCCCTCTCCGACTCCTCCGCCTGCGGCTCGATCGCGCGCGCCGGGCCCGGGGACGAACCGCCGGCGTAGACCCGGTCCAGCAACCGCTCGATCTGCTCCCGCGGCGCGCCCACCACGGTCACCGGAAGACCCGTCACCCGTTCCAGCGCCGTCACGGCACCGATGTCGAAGGGGTTGCCCAGCGCGATCTTGAGGCGCCCGTTCTCCCGGGCCACCGGCACCGCCGCGTGGGCCCGGGCCAGAGCCTCGGGGATCTTGCGCACCGCCTCCGGCTCCGGCTCCAGCTCCGTCAGCGACAGGAAGGGGATGTTGGCGTCCTCGCACAGCAGCCGCATCAGGTCGTCTTCACGCACGAACCCGAGACGCATGAGCGTGCTGCCCAGCTCCTCGCCCGTCGATTGCTGCGTCTGCAGCGCATCCGAGAGCTGACGCTGGGTAATCACGCCCCGCTCGAGCAGCCGCTCGCCCAGCCGTTTCCTCGTGGCCATCCTGCCTCCGGGAACGCCCGTCCAGGCCGTACCGCTACGCCGGTGACGGCCCGCGGCCCGTCATCTCCGCCGCCTCGTGCGGCCGTCCGTACGATTGCTGGAGTGTCGGTCCCCCGTAACTATCCCGAAAGTTACACACGGGCTCCGAAAACGCAACGGGCTCAACGAGTTCGTGGACCTTCCCCATTTTTGCGCGTCCCCGCTGATGCAGCCGGGCGAAATCGGGCCGGCGTCGGGCTCCTGCTCGCAGCACGGCGAGGATCCGGTCGATCCCCGTGCCCCGTGGCAGGGCCACCTTCGCGGTCGGGACAACGCGGGGACGCGGAAGTAGGCGGCTGCGCGGAAGCCATCGTCGCGAACGGTTGCGCGTCACGTCGCCGTCCGACGAGAGGTTTTCAAGGTCGGGCTGCGGCGCGTACACAACGGCTGGCCGGGACCGTCCGGCGTCTCCG
>CAYQCY010000026.1:32494-35834 GCA_964416095.1 uncultured Gemmatimonadaceae bacterium | reverse complement strand
GTATCTGACCGCAGTATCCAAAAAGGCGAAACGGCCGCTGCCTGAGCAACGACCGCCCGCCTGTACCGCGGCGCTCTCCCCGGAAGTCAATCCCGCTCGCCGCGGTGACCCCATGTTGTGCCCTTCTACATGGCACGATCGGTTCCAACGCGTGCGGAAACCATATAAGTGGCTGTTCAACAATATGTTAGCCGATTGCGTGCTCCTTCCGGGAACGGCTGGATTTGCGAACTTTTTTCGGGGTTCGTTCCCTTCGTAGCGAGCCGGGCGGGTCCGTGGAAGGGGCGGGGGCGATGGAGGCAAGGCGGCCGAGGGCGAGAGGGGCTCCGCGCCCGGCGGGTCGCCGGCTGCCGGGAATCAGGATCGTCGTGTCCTGTAGTGCCGGAGGCAGGCGAGGTTACGGCGGTCGGCGATGAGGGGCTGGTCGCCCTTGGGGGTTTCGAGGACCTTGGGGATGTGGGCGATGCGGAGGTCGTTCATGATGCGCCGGAAGGGCTCGGGTCCGAGCTCGCCCTCGCCGATGCCGGCGTGGCGGTCGCGATGGGAGGCGAGGGCCCCCGAGGAGTCGTTGAGGTGGAACAGGCGGACGTTGCGAAGGTCGAGCTGGTGGTCGAGGGTGTCCATGATGCCGTCGTAGTCGTTGCGGAGGTCGTAGCCGGCGGCGAAGACGTGGCAGGTGTCGATGCAGGCGCCGATGCGGTCGGGGTGACGGTCGCCGATGCGGCGCAGGAGTCGGGCGAGCTCGGGGAAGGCGGAGCCCAGAGCGGTGCCACTGCCGGCGGTGGTCTCCAGGAGCACGGTGACGGATCCCGGGACGGCGTCCAGGGCTTGGATCACGGCGTCGGCGTTCCGTTCCAGGCCGGTGTCCCTGTCGCCGTCGGTGGCGTTGCCGGGGTGGGAGACGAGGAGCTCGATGCCGAGGGTCTCGCATCGTTGGAGCTCGTTGCGGAAGGCCTGGCTCGAGCGTGCCCGGAGGGCATCGTCGGGCGAGGCGAGGTTGATGAGGTAGGAATCGTGGGCCGCGGCGGTGGTGATGCCGTGATCGCTGCGCGCCTGCCGGAAGGCGGCGGCCCGCGCGTCGTCGATGGCGGGCTCGGCCCAGCGGTTGGGCTGCTTGGTGAAGAGTTGGAGCACGACGGCGTCCAGGTCCGCCGCACGACGGGGTGCGTTCTCGACGCCGCCGGCGGCCGAGACGTGGGCGCCGAGCTCGTCCGTTGCGGGCTCGCTCAACGGTCCCGTGCGGCGAGGTCTCCCTCCCACGGGAAGCTCCCCAGGCCGGCGGGCTCGCGGCCGAAGTGTCCGTAGGCCGAGGTTACGGCGTAGATGGGACGGGTCAGGTCCAGGGCCTCGATGATGCCGCGCGGAGAGAGATCGAAGTTTCCGGCGACCCAGCGTTCGATCTCGTCCTCGGGCGCGTGGTGGGTGCCGAAGGTCTCCACGGCCACGGCCACGGGCTCGGGGTAGCCGATGGCGTAGGCGACCTGGACCTCGCAGCGATCCGCGAGGCCTTCCCGGACCACGTTCCTGGCGACCCAGCGCGCGGCGTAGGCGGCGGACCGGTCCACCTTGGAAGGGTCCTTGCCGCTGAAGGCACCGCCGCCGTGCCGGGCGGCACCACCGTACGTGTCCACGATGATCTTACGGCCGGTGAGCCCCGTGTCGGTGGCGGGCCCACCCTCCTCGAAGGTCCCCGACGGGTTCACCAAGAGCCTGCCGTCGTCGTCCCAGCCGGTGGGCAGGTGATCCGGGGGGATGATCGTGGGCACCACCTCGCGGACGAGCGCACGGATCGTGCGCTGGTCGGTCCCGGGCGCGTGCTGGGTGGAGAGGACGACGCGGGTGACGTTGCCGGGCGAGCCGTTCTCGTATGCCACGGAGACCTGGCTCTTGGCATCGGGCCGGAGCCAGTCCACGGTGCCCGACTTGCGCAGCTCGGCCAGCCGCCGGGTGAGGCCGTGGGCCCAGACGATGGGCGCCGGCATGAGCTGGGGCTCCGTCTCGCGGGTGGCGTAGCCGAACATCATGCCCTGGTCGCCGGCGCCCTGCGCTTTCGGGTCGGCCCGGTCCACCGCCGCCGCGATCTCGCCGGCCTGGGCGTGCAGCCGGATGTCCACCTGGACGGCGTCGGCGGAAAAGCGGCCGTCGTTCTCCACGTAGCCGATGTCCCGGATCGCCTCCCGGACCAGCGCCTCGACCGCCTCCGTCTCCAGCGTCTCCCGGGCACGGACCTCGCCGGCCACACAGACGTAGTTCGCGGTTACCAGCGTCTCGCACGCCACCCGCGCGCAGGGGTCCAGCTCAAGGTACGCGTCGAGGACCGTGTCACTGATCCGGTCCGCCACCTTGTCCGGGTGGCCCTCGGAGACCGACTCGCTCGTCAGGATGTACGTCCGGCCCATGGTCGACTCCCAATGAAAAGCCCGCAGCCGGGCAGCGCGGCAGCGGGTGATCGGGCGCTTTAGTGCTTTCTTTTCCGTGGGGCACAAGCTGCCGATCAAATCCCACGCCGACAGTCCGTCGGACGCCGGAGAAGCTAGCGCGACCCACCAGGCCGGTCAAGACGACGCCCCGGGGCTGCACCGGCGCAGCCGCGGTCCGGCCGCGGGTCCGTCAGATGAGGGAACGGCCGAGTCCGGGCGGCGTTTCCCAGGCGTCGAACAGCTCCGCCAGCTCCACGCCATGGCGCGCACCGGCACGCCGCAGCCGGTCCTCCAGGAACGACGCTTCGGGCCAACCCACCGCACCACGGTAGTGCCGCTGGAGCGCCATGATCGTGTCCCTCTGCTCCGTGACGTCCACCGCGGTCTCCGGCAGCGTCGAGTGCTCGCCCCGCAGCGTGAAGAGCGCCACCTCGGCCCGGTGCGGGTCCAGCGGCCGCACCACCTTCCCGATCCGGGCCAGGGTCACCGCGTCCCGCACGATCCGGCCCGTGGCCTGGTGGTCCGGGTGCCGCATCCCGCGGCGCCACGCCTCACCCCAGGTCACCACCGCATCGGGACGCACCTCCGCCACCACCGTCGCCACCGTCCGGGCAGCCGCCGGTCCCGCCTCGATCCGCGTGTCCGGAAACGTCATGAACCGGTGCTCACACCCCAGGATGCCGGCCGCCTTCGCGCCGTGCTCCATGCGGCGCTCCGCCACCTCGTCGTCCGGCAGGTCCCCGAACGCCTCCGTCATCTCGCCTCGCGACAGCCACAGCAGCACGACACGGTGTCCCGACGCGACATGCGTGGCGATGGTCCCCGCACAGCCGATCTCGTCGTCCGGATGCGATAGCACAACGAGCAGCGTCGACATAGGATACGGCGATCAGATATTGCGATCAGATACTGCGATCAGA
>CAYQCY010000026.1:0-32394 GCA_964416095.1 uncultured Gemmatimonadaceae bacterium | reverse complement strand
GATCAGACACGGCGGTCGGGTGGCTGCGCCCAGTTGGTGCGTGTCGAGTTCGGGATCGGTGCGCTTGAGGCCTCGCATCACCCGATTTCGCATCACCCGATTTCGTATCACCCGATTTCGCATCACCCCGTCGAATCTTCCTCCTCGGTTTGCACACCTCGAATCAACGATCTCGCCTCACCCGCCTCGGATCATCGCCATGAATGTCGTGCTCGCTCTCGCCTGTGACCAGGCCCGTGTCCGGCCGGACGGCAAGATGGACATCGTCGGTGCGTTCGACGCTCTGTACGCGCCGGGCTTCCCGGCCGTGCAGGAACGCATGACGGCGGTGTTCGTGCTGGAATGGGACGAAGACGAGTCGGGCCGGCATGAGTTCTCGGCGGATCTGGTGGACGCCGACGGGACCAGGGTGCTGACCATCGAGGGCCATACGGACGTGGAGGGACGCCCGGTGGATCGGGCACCGGCGCGCACACGGGTCATCATGCCCATGGAGCGGGGCGTCTTTCCGCATGCCGGGCGCTACCGGTTCGTGCTCGAGGTGGATGGTCACGAACGTCCCGCGTTCTCGATTTTCGTCGGGGAGCAGCCGGATGGGGCGGACCCCACCGCGGGTGAACGGGTATGAACGAGCGCTGAGCCGGTCGCGTAGCCCGACACGCCTGTTCGGAGGACCCGTGGCAGCAGACCAACACGACAGGGACGCCCGTCCGATCGTCCGCGTCCTCGCCGCGCTGTCGGACGAGAACCGGTTCCGCATCGTGGCGTACCTGGCGTCGGAAAAAGAGGACGCCACCTGCGGCGCTATCGGGGATGCGCTGGGTCTGTCCCCGTCACTCCTGTCCCATCACCTGGGGATCCTGGAGGAGGCCGGTGTCATCGAGCGGCGCAAGAACGGCCTCTGGACCATGAACGGGCTTCGCCGGTCCGTCCTGGCCCAGCACCTGTCGACGCTCCAGTCGTTGCTGGACGCCGACGCGCCGCCCACGCAAACGGCCTCCTGACGACGCCTACTCGCCGGGGATCCCGGGCTCGGTCATGGGCCGCGGATCCAGCACCTTCTCCAGCTCCTCCTCGGAGATCACGCCCTGTTCCCGGGCGATGTCTCGCACCGTCCGCTTCTGCTTGAACGACTCCTTCGCCACCGTGGCCGCCGCATCGTACCCGATGTGGGGCGCCAGCGCGGTGGCCAGGGACGCGTTCTTCTCCAGCAGCTCCCGGCACCGGTCCTCGTTGGCGACGATGCCGTCCACGCACTTCTCGGCGAAGGCTTCCGCCGCGTTGGCGAGGATGGTGATGCTCTGGAGCATGGCGTAGGCCATGACCGGCATCATGACGTTGAGCTCGAAATAGCCGCCCGTGCCCGCCAAGGTGATGATCGTGTGGTTGCCCATGACCTGGGCTGCCGCCATGGTCACCGCCTCGGCCATGACCGGGTTCACCTTGCCCGGCATGATGCTGGAGCCGGGCTGGGTCGCGGGCAGCGTGAGCTCGGCGATCCCGGCGCTGGGCCCGCTGGCCAGCCAGCGGATGTCGTTGGCCAGCTTGGTCATGCCCACGGCCAGCGAGTTGAGCGCCCCGTGGGCGAAGACGATGGTGTCCCGCGTCGCCTGCCGCTCGAAGTGGTTGCTCGCCTCGCAGAACCCCAGGCCCACGGCGTGGCCCATGCGGTTGATGGTCTTCTCGGCGAACTGGGGGTGCGTGTTGATGCCCGTCCCCACCGCCGTTCCGCCCAGCGGCAGCTCGGCCATGTCCTCGCTGGCCTCCTTGAGCCGCCGGATGCCGTGGTCGATCTGGGACGCGTAGCCGCTGAACTCCTGGCCCAACCGGATCGGTGTGGCATCCATCAGGTGGGTCCGGCCCGACTTCACGATGTGGTCGAAGTCCGCCGCCTTCTTCACCAGCGAGTCCTTCAGCTTGCCCAGCGCCGGGAGCAGCTCATCGTGGATCGCGACCCGCGCCGCCACCTGCATCGCCGTCGGGATGACGTCGTTGGACGACTGGCCCCGGTTCACGTGGTCGTTCGGGTGGACCGACACCTCGCCGTCCAGCTGAGCCGCCCGGCGGGCGATGACTTCGTTCGCGTTCATGTTCGTCGAGGTCCCGCTCCCCGTCTGGAAGATGTCGATGACGAACTGGCCGTCGTGGTCACCACGGACCACCTCGTCTGCCGCCTCCACGATCAGGCGGCCCCGATCCTCGTCCAGGAGCCCGAGCTCCATGTTCGTCTCCGCAGCCGCCTTCTTGACCAGCCCGAGCGCCGCGATGAAGCGCCGTGGAAAACGCAGGTCGCTGATGGGGAAATTGTCCACCGCTCGCTGCGTCTGCGGCCCGTACAGGGCGTCCGCCGGCACCTTCATCTCGCCCAGAGAGTCCTTTTCGATCCTGTATTCGTCGCTCATTCCGCCTCCCGGTGGGGGCTTCTCGAAAACGAAAATACCAGCACGACGGCAACCGCCACGGCTGGACGCGCCGACCGGGCACGGCCACCGTCCCGTACAGGGATAATCCGGGGTGCGGACCCGGCGGTCAACAGGACGGCGCTGCGGAGCCAGCCTACTTCTTCGGCGGTCGGCTGGGCCGCACCTCGACCCGGCTCGGCAGGGTCCTGGCCGGGAAGGCGACCAGGTCGAGGACGATCCGGGCGATGTCCATCGGGTGGATCTTCCAGTCGTCGCTGCTCTCCGAGGGGTGGGAGAAGTCACTGGCCACGCTGCCGGGCATGATGTAGCTGACGCGGACGCCGTCGTGCCGGACCTCCTGCATGAGCGCCTCGCTGAACCCGATGAGGCCGAATTTGCTGGCGTTGTACGCCGCGCCCCGGGGGAACGCATTCTTCCCGGCCAGGCTGCCGATGTTGATGATCCACGCCTCGCCGCGCTTCTTCAGGTGCGGCAGCGCGGCGTGGCTACAGTAGAACACCCCGTCCAGGTTCGTGCGCAGCACGGTACGCCACTGGTCCAGGCTCATGGCCTCCACCTCCTCGAAGATGCCGACCCCGGCGTTGTTCACCAGGATGTCGAGCCCGCCGAAGGCGTCCACGGCGACGTCCACCAGGTGCTCGCAGTCGTCGGCCTCCCGGACATCGCAGACCACGCCCAGGGCCCCATCACCCAACTCCGCCTCCAGCGCCTCCACATCCTCCTGCGTCCGCGCACCGACCACGACCCGCGTCCCGGCACCGTGCAGGGCCTCCGTGACGGCACGGCCGATTCCCCTCGTGCCCCCGGTGATGATGGCGACGCGCTCCGAAAGATCCGGCATGTCCAACCTCGCTTGCTGTGACGGTGTGCAGATGGAATCCCGCCCGGGCACTCCTGCAAGTCTTCGTCCAGCCCGGGCGGAGGCGGGACGGAGACGTTAATTGCACCGGTCGTGGGTCGCCACTACGTTGGTCTCGTGCAGCTCACCGACAGGACCGCACTCGTCACCGGCGGTGGACACCGCCTCGGACGGGCGCTGGCGCTGGGACTCGCCCGGGGCGGCGCCAACGTCGTCGTCAACTACCACAGCTCCCCCGACCAGGCGGACGAGACGGTCCGGGAGGTCGAGGACCTGGGCTCCGCGGCCATGGCGGTCCAGGCCGACGTCTCGGTTCGCGCCCAGGTCACCGCCATGATCGACCGGACCCGGGACCGGTTCGGTCGGCTGGACGTGGTGGTGAACAACGCGTCCCTCTTCCTCTCCACCCCGTTCCTGGCCATCCCGGAGGACGAGTGGGACCGGGTCCTGGCCGTGAACCTGAAGGGGCCGTTCCTGGTGATGCAGGCGGCCGCGCCGCTGCTCCGGGTCGACGGCGGCCTGGTGGTCAACATCGCCGATCTCTCCGCGCTGCAACCGTGGCACGGCTTCGCGCATCATAGTGTGTCGAAGGCGGGATTGACGCATCTGACCCGGATCGCGGCGCGCGCACTCGCTCCGCACATCCGGGTCAACGCCATCGCACCGGGAACCGTGCTGCCACCGGCCGACTACACGCAGGAGCAGATCGCGGAGCTCCGGGAGCGTACCGCCCTCAAGCGGCTCGGCTCGCCGGACGATGTGGTCCGAGCCCTGCTCTTCCTCGTGGAAAGCGACTTCGCCACCGGTGAGGTCCTGGTGTTGGACGGAGGGCGCCTCCTCGAGTAGCGCGCGACCGAGATGAAGAAACGCTTGCTGACGCTGGCGCTCGTGGCCGCCGGGAGCGTCTTCCTGGCCGTCGCGTCGTTTGTGGTGTTCACCCTGGCCGGGGGGAACGGTGGCTGCCCCACGATGGAGGCGCTGGGCACCTACCGGCCACCGGAGGCGAGTCGCGTGTACGCCGCCGACGGATCCGTGGTGGCCGACCTTTCGCCGCAGCGGCGGATCGTGGTGGAGCTGGACGACGTGCCGGCCATCGTCCGGGATGGCGTGGTCGCCGTGGAGGATCGGCGGTTCTACCGCCATCACGGCATCGACTACCGAGGCGTAGCGCGTGCAGTCTGGCGGAACCTCTCGACGCTCTCCGTGAGCGAGGGGTTCAGCACCATCACCATGCAGCTCGTCCGGAGCGTGTTCCCGGAACGGATGCCTCTGTCCAGGCGTTTCAGCCGGAAGGTCTGCGAGGTCCACCTGGCGCGCCACATCGAGAGCCGGGCCCCGAAGGACGAGATCCTGGAGATGTACCTGAACCAGATCTACTTCGGCGCCGGCCTGTACGGCATCGAGGCGGCGGCACGGGGCTACTTCGCGTCCACCGCCCGAGCGCTCCGGCCGGAGGAAGCGGCGCTCCTGGTGGGGCTCGTTCAGAGTCCGTCCCGGTACAACCCGCGGCGGAACCCCATGGCCGCCATCCAGCGGAGGAACGTGGTGCTGGATGTCATGGCGCGGGAAGGCGTGCTGACCCGCGAGGAGGCGGAGCGAGCCAAGGCGGAGCCCCTCTGGCTGGCGGCACCGGAGGAGGCCGCCGGGTCGGCGCCCTACTTCGTGGCCGCCGTACGAAGCGAGCTGCGGGAGCGATTCGGCCCGGACGCGGACGTGCGCGGGCTGAGAGCCTTCACGGGGCTGGACCCCCACATCCAGCGGGCGGCGGACCGCGCACTCGTCGAGCAGATCGAGCGCATCGAGGCCGGCGCGTTCGGCCCCTACCATCACGCGGTACCGGGGGAGGAGACGGCGCCGGACGAGCCCGTGCTCCAGGGGATGATCGTGGTCATGGACCCCCACACGGGGGAGGTCCGTGCGGTGGCGGGGGGTCGGGACTTCAGCGCGTCCCAGTTCAACCGCGCGTTCCAGGCGCGGCGGCAGCCCGGCTCGGCCTTCAAGCCCATCGTCTACGCCGCGGCCATGGAGCAGGGCCTGCCGGTGACGGCCCGGATAGCCACCGGGCCCGTGAGCGTCAGCACCCGCGGCTCGCCCACCTGGCGGCCGGGTGACCACGTGGCCGACACGGTGGAGACGCTCTCCGTTCGCAACGCCGTCGCGATCTCCTCGAACCATGCGGCGGTACGAGTGGGACGGTGGGTCGGCGAGGACCGGGTCGCGAGCTTGGGCAGGGCGCTGGGCCTCAGCACGCCGATCCCACCCTACCCCTCCATCCACCTCGGCTCCGCGGAGGTGATCCCGGCGGAGCTGGTAGCCGCCTTCGCGGCGTTCGGCAACGGCGGTTACCGCATCGAGCCCACCCTGATCCGCCGGGTCGAAGACCGCCGCGGACGCGTGGTCTGGCGCGCGCCCAGCCGCCGGGAGCAGGTGCTGGACCCCGGCGTCGCCTTCATCACCCTCACCCTCCTGGAAGGCGTGGTGAACCACGGCACGGGACGCGTCATCCGGGACCTGGGCTTCTGGCTGCCCGCAGCCGGCAAGACCGGCACGACGAACGAGGGCCGCGACGCCTGGTTCATCGGTATGACTCCCGACCTCGTCGCCGGCGTCTGGCTCGGGCTCGACCAGCCCCGTCGCATCATGGCCGGCGCCAGCGGTGGCCGCCTGGCCGCCCCGGTCTGGGCCAAGATGATGGCCCGGGTCTACGAGGACCGGACCGTTCCCACCCCGTGGACGCCGCCCCTCGAGGTCGTGGCGGCCCAGATCGACGTCGCGACCGGCTACCTGGCCACCGACGCGTGTCCGCAGGAAAACGTTCGCGTCGAATACTTCCTCATCGGCACCGAGCCGCGGGAGCCCTGCCCGCTCCATCCAGGCGGCGGCCTCTTCGACCGGCTCTGGCGCCGCGTCCGCAAGGTCTTCTGAGCCACATGCGCCACGGCCCGCCCGGCTTTCCGCCGGACGGGCCGCATCCCGCCTCGACCCCCTCCGCTCTCAGGCCGTCGCCCCCGCCGCCTCCGTCCCGGCCGCCGTCTCCGCGCCGCCGTGGGCCAGCCAGCGCTCCGCGTCCAGCGCCGCCATGCAACCGGTTCCAGCCGCCGAGACCGCCTGCCTGTAGTAGTCGTCCATGACATCGCCGGCGGCGAAGACGCCCGGCACCGAGGTCACCGTCCGCCACGCCACCGGCATGGCGATGTACCCGTTCGGCCTCAGCTCGACCTGGCCCCCCAGGAACTCGGTGTTCGGCTCGTGGCCGATGGCCACGAACAGTCCGCCCACCTCCACTTCGCTGGTCTCGCCCGTGACCGTGTCCTCCACGACCAGACCCGTGATCACGTCCTCGCCCACCACCTCCTTCACCACCTTGTTCCACAGCACCCGGATCTTGGGGTTCTCCAGCGCCCGCTGCTGCATGATCTTCGACGCCCGCAACTCGTCGCGGCGGTGGATGAC
Source organism: uncultured Gemmatimonadaceae bacterium (assembly GCA_964416095.1). Lineage (GTDB taxonomy): Bacteria > Gemmatimonadota > Gemmatimonadetes > Longimicrobiales > RSA9 > CAYQCY01. The sequence continues at coordinate 25,659 of CAYQCY010000026.1, read as the reverse complement.
GAGGACCTCCTCCGCGAACTTCGTCATGTACGTGGCATCCTCCATGGCGCTGTCCCCACCACCCACGACCGCCACCACCCGGTTCCGGAAATGGGGCAGCGCTCCGTCGCAGACCGCGCACGCCGAGACCCCACCACCCGTCTGGGCGAGCCGCTCCTCGTTCGACACGCCCAGCCACTTCGCGTTGGCGCCCGTAGCCACGATCACCGCATCCGCCTTCACCTCCTTCTCACCGCTCGACCACAGCGTGAACGGTCGCTCCGAAAAGTCGACCTTGACGATGTCCTCCGTGATCACCCGCGTGTCGAACCGCAGCGCCTGCTCCTTGAACGCCGCCATCATCTCCTGGCCCGTCACACCCTCCGGGAAGCCCGGGTAGTTCTCCACCTCCGTGGTGAACATGAGCTGCCCGCCCGGAACCATCGTCCTGCTGCCCGCACCCTCGAACACCAACGGCTTCAACTCCGCCCGCGCCGCGTAGATGGCCGCCGTCCAGGCAGCCGGGCCCGACCCGATGATCACCACGTTCTCGCGCATCTGATCCGTCACCTCTGTCGTCTCTCTTCCGTATCCACCCACTCGGCGGCCAGCCACCCCGGCCGCGCCATCGCTCCTCTCGCCTTCAAAGTACCCGGCATCTCGCCGCACGCAAAACCGCGGCCCCCGCCACGCTGGCATCCTCCACTCCGCCTCGCTAAACTAGTATCTTTCACAAGGCTCCGGTTCCGTTCCGCCCATGACCGCTCCGTCCGCCTCGCCCTCGGGCGAAGACGCCCAACAGCTCCTCGCCTCCGTCACCGGCGTGGTGTCCGCCCACGTCGTCACCGACTCCGACGGCCGCTTCACCGAGATCCACATCCTCGCCCGGCCCACGATCCACCCTAAACGCGTCGTCCGCAACGTGGAATCGGCCCTCGGCGCCGGCCTCGGCATCCGCGTCGATCGCCGCATCATCAGCGTCGCCCAGGTCGAGGACGACACCGAGGCCATCCGCACCGCCGAAGCAACCACCGACGAAACCCGGCACCTGGAGCCCTCGGCTCCGCCACCCGCACGCTACGAGTTCGTGCGCTACAGCAGCCGCCGCGAGGTGGACCTGGAGACCACCTGCGAAGTCACGCTCCGCTACGACGACAACGAGTACAACGGCACCGGCAAGGGAGCCGACACGCCCCAGGGCCGCGCTACAGCCGCCGCCCGCGCCGTCCTCGACGCCCTCGCCCACGCCCGCAACGACGACGAGCTCGCCCTCGAGGCCGCCGTCATCGTCGAAAGCCACGGCCAGCCCTTCATCCTCGTCGCCGCACACGCACACGACGGACGCCACGGCACACCTCTCGCCGGCGCCGCCTCCCTGGCCCGGTCGCCCGAAGAGGCTGCCATTCTCGCGGCCCTCCAGGCCACGAATCGATGGAATGACCCCCGCGCACAAACCCCCGACTGACCCGAACCTGTCAGAGCCTGCCACGTGGCCCTCGTCATCGACCTCGGCCCCCGGGCGCTCGACCCTCTCCCCTCCAGCCGCCTTCGCCTCCGACACGCCCTCCAGCGCATCGACGGCGTGCGCGCGGCCGCCGTCGCACCCGACCCCACCATCCCCACCCGCTCCCACGCCTACCTCGTCGCCGCACCCGACGTCCACCTCCCCACCCTCCACCGCAACGTCGCCCGACGCCTCGCCGCCCTGAACATGGCCACCACCATCGTCCACATCCGCCCCACCCCACCCTGACTCCACCACCACACACCCGACCGTCACGAACCCCGGCCGCCACGCCCTTGCCGCCGGTACACACTCGGGGTAGCTTGTATGAGAACGAGTCTCATTCTCTATCCACAGACGGGCATGGCGAAAGTCGCTGGGGTGCTTCTGCTGGGATTGCTGGTAAGCTGCGGGCCGGATGGGAGGGTGTCGGAGGGCGCCGACGATCTGGACGCGGCCGTGGAGGCGGGTGGCGCGGAGGGGCCGATCGAAGGCACGCCCCCGGGTGACCTGGGCACGTGGGTGGCGGACGTGCGGGAGGTGCTGGAGGGTCTGCCGGGTGCGTCCGTCGACCGAGCGGTGGTGCAGCAACAGGTGCTGGACATGTACGTCGGGCGCCAGGAGTACGTGGAGATGTACTACGGCCCCGGCGGTCGGTTGGCGGGGAGCGCGGAGCTGGGGGCGGCGGTGACCGCGGCGGAGGAGCGGTTCCACGCCCTCATGCAGCTCCTGGGCTCGTCGGGGCCGCCGTCCCGAGCCCGGGTGGAGGAAGCCCGCGACGCCCTGCTGGCGCAGTACGATGTCGTGTTGCGGGAAGCGAAGCGTGCCGGCGTACCGCTGGACCCGCGGGCGGCCTCGGGCCAGGGCGCGTCGGTCGCCGGCTCGGCGGAGGCGGGTGAGGCGGGGCTGGACGCCTGGCTGGATTCCATCGGGCACGGGCTGTCGACGGTGCAGGCTGCGGCCGAAGCCGGGGACGTGGCGGGCGCTCGTGCGGCCGCCTTGCGGGTCTACCTGGACCATGTCGAGCGGGTGGAAGCGTACTACGGCCCTGGCGGTCCCCACGCCGCGCCGGATCTGGCGGCAAGGGTCGTCGAGGTGGAGAGGGGATTCCACGAGCTGCTGCGGGGAGAAGGGGAGCCTTCGGGACTGGTGGATGCGGCGGCGGCGCTCGCCGGGGCGCTGGACGGCATCCGGCGGGCGGCCCGGTCGGCGGGCGTACCGCTGCGACCCGAAACTCCCACCTTCGATACCGCGGCGGTCGGGGGAACGGCGGAGACGCCGGAGGTGTCGGCGCTCCTGGAGACGCTGGCGGAGGCGCGGACCTCGTACGAGCGCGGCGCTCGTGAGGAGGCCCTCGCCCTGGTGGAAGCGGCGTATCTGGACGGGTTCGAGCCCCTGGAGCCGCGTCTCCCGGGCGGGGTGGCCGGGCGTGTGGAGCGCGCCATCCACATCGGGTTGCGGCCGGCCCTGGCCCAGGCGACGGATCCCGAGCGGGTGCATGCCGCCTTCGACGCCGTGCGCGCGGGGCTGATGGAAGCCGACGCGGCGCTGGCGAAGGATCGGAGCTTCTGGTTCGGCGCGTTCAACTCCTTCGTCATCATCCTCAGGGAGGGCCTGGAGGCCGTTCTCCTCGTGGGCGCCCTGTTGGCGTACCTGGGCGCGACGCACGCCGCGGCCGGCCATCGGCGCCAGATCTACGCCGGCGTGGGTCTCGGTATCGCGGCGAGCGTCGCCACCTGGGGCGTGGCCCGGGCCCTCATCCCCATCGGCGGGGCGGGGCGGGAGCTGGTGGAGGGCATCACCGGGCTGGTGGCGGTCGCCGTCCTGCTCTACGTCTCCAACTGGCTGTTCCAGAACACGTACATCCACGACTGGAAGAGCTACCTGAAAGGCAAAGCGGAGGCGGCGATGTCCACCGGCTCCGCGCTGGCCATGGGGGGTCTTGCCTTCGCCGCCGTCTACCGGGAGGGCTTCGAGACGGTCCTGTTCTACCAGGCCCTTTCCTTCGATGCCGGGTCCGCCGCGGTGCTGGCCGGGTTCCTGCCCGGGTTGATCCTCATCGTGGCCGTGGGGGTAGGCATCATACGGCTCGGGCTCAGGCTGCCCCTGACCCGGGTGTTCAGGGCGACGAACGCGCTGCTCCTCTACCTCGCCTTCACCTTCGTCGGCAAGAGCCTGTACAACCTCCAGGAGGCGGGGCTCTTTGCGCCTCATCCGGTGGCCTGGGCTCCGGACAGTGGCATCCTGCGCCAGCTCTTCGGCATCTACCCGGTAGCGGAGACGCTGGCGGCCCAGGCGGCCTTCGCGGTCCTCGTCGCCGGCACCTACCTGGTCTACCGCCGCAGGGGAGCGGCGCATGCGGACCACGCGGCGGTCCCGGTGGCGAAGGGGACGGAGGAGTCCCGGTCGGACCGACCCGTGACGGCGTGATGCGCTCCGGGGCTAGCCGTCGCGGTTCTTGAACACCTTGAGGTTCGTGGAGTGGCCCGGCTTGACCCGGGCGCCGGGATCGAAGCCGTGGACTGCGTTGTTCACGGCGATGGCGGCTTCGGAGAAGCCTGCGGCGATGAGCTCGAGCTTGCCGTCGTAGCGGGCGATGTCGCCGGCGGCGAAGACGCCCGGGATGCTGGTCTCCATGATGGGTGAGACCTTGATCGTGTTTCGCTCGAGGTCGAGGCCCCAGTCCGCGATGGGTCCGAGGTCGGGGCGGAAGCCGATGAGGGCGAGCACGGCATCCACCTCCAGCGTCTCGTCCTCGTCCGTCCGGTTGTCGAAGATGGTGACGGCCGTCACCCGGTCCTCGCCGTGGATCTCCCGGACCTCGCGGTGCAGGAGCAGCTCTATGGAGCCCGCCTCGCAGGCCTCGTCCATCCGCCGCATGGATGCCTTGTGGGCGCGGAAGCCCGTGCGCCGGTGGATGAGCACCAGGCGCTCGGTGCGGTCCTTGAGGTCGAGAGCCCAGTCCACCGCCGAGTCGCCGCCCCCCACGATGAGCACGCGCTGCCCCTCGTAGCGCGACGGGTCCTTCACGTGGTACGCCACGCCCCGTCCGAGCAGGCGTTCGTAGCCCGGGCACTCCAGCGCCCGGGGTGAGAAGGCGCCTTTCCCCGCCGCGATGATCACGGCACGGGACGGGTAGCGGGCCCGGTCCGTCTCCACGACGAAATCATGCTCGCCGCGCCGGTCCAGGTGGAGCACCTGCTCCTCCAGGCGTACGTCCGGGTCGAACTGGAGCCCCTGCTCCATCATGTTCAGGGCGAGCTGCTTCCCCGTCACCTTCGGCAGACCGCCCACGTCGTAGATGTACTTCTCGGGGTACAGGGCCATGAGCTGGCCGCCCAGCTCGGGCAGCGAGTCGATGATCCGGGCGCTGACGCCGCGCATGCCGGCGTAGAAAGCGGCGAACAGGCCCGTGGGCCCGCCGCCGATGATGGTGATGTCCCTGGCTTCCTCGACCGGACGGCTCATTCCGTTCCGTTGTCCAGGACGTGCGTTCCCGCTTCGAGCGTCCGCACGCCCGCGAGCGCATAGTCCACGATGGCCCACAACGCCGCCGGCACGATGGCGGCGACCACGTACCTGCTGTACCGCGGCGCCGCCAGCAGCATGACCACGGTGAGCAACTGGACGGTCGTCGTGACCTTGCCCGAGATGCGGGCAGGTAACCGTACCCGGAAGCCGGCCATCGTGATCCCGAAAGCGCCGAGCACCACCACCACGTCCCGGGCCAGCAGCGCGGCGAACTCCCACGCCTGGAGGGCGCCTTCCCAGGTGAATACCACGAAGACGACGCCCAGGAACACCTTGTCCGCGACGGGGTCGAGCAGCTCGCCGAGACGGCTCATCCCGCCGAAGCGCCGCGCGATCTTGCCATCGAACCAGTCGGTGGCCGCGGCGATGATCACGATGGCGGTGCGGACGGCGGCGCCTTCCGCCAGCACGAACCACCCGGCGAGGGGCAGCCGCACCAGGGAGAGCAGGTTCGGCCAGATCCTGACGCCGGGGGCACTCACCGCGCCTCCCGTCGCCGAACGCCTCCACCCGGCGGACACCGGCCGCCCATCGCTCTCATGCCTCCACCTCTCCCCCGCCGCCCCGGTACAGCTCCGAGTGCCGGTACCGCTCCAGCGCGTGCCGGATGAGCAGCTTGATCAGGATGGCGGCCGGTATGGCGATGAGCAGTCCCACGAAGCCGAAGAAGAAGCCGCCCACGGAGAGGGCGAGGATCACCCACACGGGGTGGAGGCCCACGGACCCGCCGACGATCTTCGGCCCGATGACGCTACCGTCCAGCGCCTGCACCGCGGCGAACACCACGCCCATCTTCAACAGCGAGATGAGCACGTTGCCGCTCAGCAGGGAGATGATGATGGCCGGGATCAGGCTGACGGGAAGGCCCAGGTACGGGACGACGTTGAAGACGCCGGCTACGGCGCCCACCAGCCCGGCATACGGAAAGCCAACGATCCACAGACCGAGCCAGGTCAGGATGCCCACCGTCGCCGCCGCCAGGAGCTGGCCGCGCAGGTAGCGGGCCAGCAGGTCGTCGTACTCGCCGAAGAACCGGTCGGCATCCGTCTTCCGCGGCCGTGGAACGAACGCTCCCAGCCGCTCGATGACACGATCGTAGTCCCGGAGCAGGTAGTAGGTCAGGACGGGCGTCAGCACGAGGTAGCCCAGCACCGTCAACGCCGACGCCAGCCCGCGCCCGACCCCGAGCACGCCCTGCCAGACGCGCTGCGCGATCTCCGTCCGCTTCTCCTGCAGGTACTCCGTGATGCGCTCGGGCGTCAGGGCGCGCAACCGGTCCAGCAGCATGTCCTCGTCCACCAGCGGCAGATCGACGTCCAGCAAACTCGCCTCGAGGCCTTCCAACCACGCCACGATCCGGCGCACGGCGTCGGGAGCCTGTCGGGTCAGCACCTCCACCTGCCCGGCCAGCGCGGGGATTCCCCAGAACAGGAGCAGCGCCAGCAGGCCCAGCACCGGGAGGGCGAGCGCCCCTATGGCCAGGGGCCGGGAGAGCTTCCAGCCCTCCAGCAGGTCCACGAGCGGGTCCAGGATGTACGCCAGCACGAAGGCGAGGACGAAGGGCGCCAGCAGGGTGCCCAGCTCCTGGAGCATCCACAGGCCCAGGAGCAGCGCGCCCATTCCCGCCGTCAGGGCGTACAGCCGCGTCCCGACGTACGGAGACAGGACCAGCAGAAGTGCCAGGAAGAGGATGACCGGCGAGAGCACGGGGAGCAGGCTGTACAGGAAGAGGGCGACGACGATCAGGACGATCGCGCCGTGGACCAGCGGCCACTCGTTGTTGCGGTCGTCGCGACCCACTTCAGGCCTCCAGGGAGGTGCCGAGGGCGCGAAAGATAGGATGCCGCCTCTCCCGCGCCAAGCGGGTCAGCGGCGCGGGTCCCCGGCGACATCCAGGCCCAGGGCGCGGCCCGCCGCGCGGAGCACTTCCCGGGCGTTGTCGTAGGTCAGTCTTCCCAGCGCTTCGTCCAGGGGAAGCCAGATGCAGCGGGTGATCCCCTCCTCCATCTGGGGCCACGTCTCCTCCTGGTCCGTCTCCATGAGGAAGAAGTGGCAGTACTTGTGGATCAGGTCGCGCCCTTCGCGGAAGAACCAGTCGATCATGGCCAACTCGTCACCGAGAGCCAGCTCGCCCAGGCCGGTCTCTTCCCGGACTTCCCGCACCGCCGCCTGACCGGCCGTCTCGCCCGGCTCCACGTGGCCCTTGGGCAGTCCCCAGTTCTCGTAGGGGTCCCGAATCAACAGGAACAGCGTGCCGTTCGCCGTGGCCCGGAAGACCACGCCGCCCGCGCTGGTTTCCAGCCGCACCGGCGGGCGGGCTCTGCCTTTCCGCCCGCCACCGCGCCCTCCCATCACGCCGTCCCTACCACCGCACGCATCACGTCCGCCACCCGATCAGAACACGGTCAGGTTGATGTACTTGCGCGGATTGCGCTGGAAGTCGAAGAGCAGGTCCTGCACGAGACGGCTGGTCAGGACCAGCTCATCGTACAGCATGGTGTCCGCCAGCAGCTTGCCGAGCGTGCCTTCGCCTCGCTCCACGATGCCCGCCACGATCTCCAGCGACGCGAAGGCCGTGTCCGCCGATGCCACGGCCGTGGCCAAATCCCGGCTCATGGCGTTGAAGGTCACGGCGAGCTGCTCCAGCTCACGGGTGAGCCCCTCGATGTTGTTCACGATCTGGTGGAGCTCGCCCTCGGCGATGGCCGACTCGATCTGCGCGAACGTTCGCCGCGCCGTCTCGGCCGCCGTGTTCAGCGTCTGGGAGGTCGCCTCGAGCTGCGCCGCCACCTCGTCCACCGTCCGCTCCTGCGCCTGGACGACGCCGGTGAGCTGGGAGGTCACCGCATTGATGTTCTCCACCGCCTGCCGGACGTTCAGCGCCGTCTCCTCCGTGAACGCGATGTCGACCCGGTCGGTGATCACGGCGATGTTCTCGGCGATCCGCTCTGCCACCGCCGTCATCCGGGAGATGTCCGGCAGGGAGTAGCCCGGCAGCACGGACGGGTCCGAAGACTCGGCGTAGCTGTAGAGGGGAAAGCGGCTGCGGGGGTAGATCTCCGCCTGCCAGTCCCCGAAGAGGGACTCGGGCGACAGGATCACGACCGGGTCCTCCGGGAGCTGGACGTCTTGCTGGATGCGCATCTCGACGATGACGCCGATCCCCCGGAACTCCAGGTAGATGTCGCTCACCCGGCCCACCGGCACACCGCGCAGCTTCACCGCGTTTCCCGTCTGGAGCTGGCCGACCTCCCGGAACCGCGCCTCGATGGTACGCTCCGCCCGGCCCAGCCCCACGCCGCGCAGGAAGATGGTGCCCCCGACGATCAGCAGGATCCCCCCAATGATGACCATCCCGACCAGGATCTCCGAGCTGCGCTTCACGTCGCTGCCTCCTCCGCAAGTTCGGGCCGCCCTTCGATGAAGGCCTTCACCATGGGATCATCCGTCTCCCGGATCTCATCCGGCGTGCCGACGAACCGGATCACGCCGTCGTGGAGCATGGCGATCCGGTCGCTGACACGGTAGGCGCTCGTCATGTCGTGCGTCACCACCACCGCCGTCACGCCCAGCTCCTCGTCCAGCCGCAGCATGAGCCGGTCGATCACCGCCGTGGTCACCGGGTCCAGCCCCGTCGTCGGCTCATCGTACAGCAGGTACTTGGGGTGGGTCACGATGGCCCGGGCGAACCCCACCCGCTTCCGCTGACCCCCGGACAGCTCCGCCGGCAGATAGTCATCGAACCCTTCCAGCTCCACCAGCCGCAACGCCTCCGCCACGCGCTCGGCCATCTCGTCCCGGCTCACCTCCTTCATCCGCCGGAGCCCCATGGTCAGGTTCTCCTCCACCGTCATGGAGTCGAACAGCGCCGCGAACTGGAACACATAGCCCACGCGTCGGCGGAGGGCGTACAGCTTCTCCTTGCTCAGCTCGCGCACCACCTCGCCGTCTACGACCACCCGGCCGGCGTCCGGCTCCAGAAGCCCTACGATGGTCTTGAGCAGCACCGACTTCCCCGAGCCCGACGCGCCGATGACGGCCAGCGTCTCGCCGTCCTCCACGTTCAACGACACGCCGTCCAGCACGACGTTGTCGCCGAAAGCCTTGCAGACGCCTTCCATCTCGATGCTCATAGCAACGTCACCGCCCAGAACGCGTCCAACACCAGGATCAGCATGCTGCTCACCACCACCGCTCGCGTCGTGGAGCGGCCCACCGCCTCGGCCCCGCCCTTCGTCGTGAAGCCGTAGAAGCTGCCGATGGTGGCCACGGCCAGCCCGAACGACGCCGCCTTGATGAGGGAGTAGCGCACGTCGAAGGGCAGGAAGAACAGCCGGAGCCCCCGCATGAACTCGGGCGTCGACAGGTCCAGCAGGTTGATGGCGGTGATCCAGCCCGTGATGATGCCGATGGCGTCGGCGAAGGCCACCACCAGTGGGAACATGATGAGGGCGGCGAGGATCCGGGGCACGACCAGGTACGAAAACGGATTGTACGCCAGCGTCTCCAGCGCGTCGACCTGCTCGGTGACGCGCATCGTCCCGATCTCCGCCGCGATGTTCGCTCCGACGCGCCCGGCGAGGGCCAGGCCCGTCAGGACCGGACCCAGCTCCAGGATCATCGTTTTCCCCACCAGCACGCCCACGAAGTACAGCGGCACGGCGCCGGTGAAGGTGTAGGACGCCTGGAGCGCAAGCACGATGCCCGTGAACGCAGCGATGAAGAGCGCGATGGGGAGTGAGTCCACGCCGATCCGTACCAACTGGCGCCCGAGCTCGCGCAGCCACGTCCGGGTGTCGGGCACCGCCTGCCCGACGCTGGCGGCAAAACGCCCGAACTTCCCGAACGCCGCCGCGACGTCGAGGGCGGAGCGGCCCACCCACGCCATCGGAGACGCCCAGACGCTGTTCATGGCGCGTAACATAGACACGGCGTATTCCGACTGTCCACCCTGTGGGATGACGCCCGCTTACGGGCCCGGCGTGAAGCGCAGCTCGGACACGGACGCCTCCCCCAGCGCCGCCGCCAACTCGTAGAACCGGGTGAGGCCGGCCATGGCCGAAGCATCGAGCGCGTAGTGGAGCGAGGCCCAGTAGCTCCGCAGCTCGTCCGCCGGCAGGGCGAACCCGGCCGCTTCTCGCTCGGCCAGCGCGTCCGCCCGGTCCAGGAAGTAGGCGCGGGATGCCTCCAGCGCCCGGGCCAGACGCCGCAGATCGCCGTCCCGGTCCGCCTGCAGGCGGGTCTGCCACACGGCGTACACGAAGGGCAGTCCTGTCCAATCGCGCCAAGCCTCGCCCAGGTCCAGGTAGTTCCGGTCCCTGCGGCGCGGCCGACGGAGCGCCGCATCACCGATCCAGAGCGCACCGGCCGCGCCCCCGGCCAGGGGATCCTCCGCGCCCTGGTCGAACCAGGCGTAAGCGGGCGCCACCCCGTGCCGCCACTCCAGCAGCGCGCGCAGCAGCACCACGGAGGTCGCCGACGCCGTGGGCAACGCCACCGTTCGGCCGTGGACGGTCTCCGGGCCGCCCCTACCCGCCAGCTCCAGCAGGATGCTCCGCGCGGGACCGTCGGACGCGATGGCGGGTCCCGGGATGATCCGGTACTCCTCGTGCCGGGCGTATTCGATGCTGGAGGAGGGAGCGACGTCAATGGCGCCGGCGGCCAGAGCCTCGTTCAGCTCTGTCGGCACGCCGCGGCGGATCCGGATCCACCCCGGTGGCGCGTCCAGGAGCCCCGCGTGCACGGGGAAGCAGTTGCTGTAGACGATGTGCCCCAGACGCACGGTCATGGCTCGGAGGCCTCCGAGGTGCGCGCCCGGGGCAGGGTGATCACCGCCTCCGTGCCGCCGCCGTCCCGCTCCCGCAGGGCCACCGCACCCCCGTGGCCTTCCACGATGTCTCGCACCACGGCCAGGCCCAGACCCATGCCCTTCCCCTTCGTCGTGACGAACGGCTCGAAGACGCCGGCCCGCTCGGCCGCCGGGATTCCCGGCCCGTTGTCCACGATCCGGACGACCGCGTCACCGCCTTCCATGCCGGTCTCGACCCGGATCGCCGGCTCCGGCGTCCCGTCCTCCACGAGCGCCTCACGAGCGTTGCGGATCATGTTGTCCAGGGCGTGACGCATGAAATAGGGGTCGGCCCGGATCTCCACGGCATTCAGGTCCGTCACGAGGGCCACCCGGTCCGCCTCCGCCGCTGCAGCCTCGCCCGCCACCGCCTCCCGGGCCAGCTCGTCCAGCCGCAAAGGCTCCGGGGTCAGCCGGCGCGCGGCGCCGGACGCGAACATGGACAGCTCTTCCAGCAAGCCGGACAGGCGAACCGCTTCTTCGACCAGCGCTCCTCCGACCTCTTCCCGGGCGTCCGCATCCTCCATCAATCGGGCGTCCTCCAGCATCTCCGCGTGGAGGATCACCGTCTGGATCGGGTTCTTGACCTGGTGCAGGATCCGGGCGGTCGCGGTTCCCATGGCCGCGAGCCGCGCCGCCTGGATCCGGGCCTGGACGCTGCGCCGGACCAGGACCACGGTGAGCGCGCCGATGAACGCCACCAGCATGAGCACGATGGCGACGTTCACCAGGAGCAGGTGCCCGGCGTCCGGCAGCGCCTCGGCCTGCAGTCCGACGAACGGCATCATCAGCGACTCCCGCCGTTTCGAGGCATGGTGTGCCGGCCGCGCCCCGGCGGCAACGGATCAGGCGGCGAACGGCCGACGCAGCAACCCGGCCGGTCCGCCGCGACGCAGGGCCCGGACGGCGGACCATACGAACCCCAACTGCACCGCCGCCGCCACTAGCTGCATCAGCTGGATCAGCCCCCACATCGTAACGGCATCCTGTCGCCCCGCCGCCTGGAAGAAGAGCTCCGGGATCGGGATCGTCAGCTCGAACACCGTCTCGGTGATGACGATGCCGCCAAGCCGCCAGTCCACCAGCGGCAACTGGCCGAGCAGGTAGAGAGCACAGAAGAGCAGGTAGGCCGCTATGGACAGGAAGCTCAGGAACCGGCTCGCGCCCAGCATGTTGTCCCAGTCGACGCCGCCGGCACCGAGCGCGGAGGCCAGGCCCACGATGCAGGCCGCGGCGGCGACGAGCGCTCCGATCATGCGGACCCAGGCCCGGGGAGCGAAGATCACCAGCAGCAGCGCCGGTAGCACGGCGAACGCGATGCCGGCGGCGAGGTATGCCTCGTTGTACATGGCGGACCGGAGGTCGAGCAGGACATCGGGCCCGCCGAGCCACGCGCCCACCACCAACCCTTCGAGAGTGAGCGTGCTCAGCGTCACGAACGAGAAAGCCGCCGCAGCAACGGCCCAGCCGTGCTGCAGCGGCCGCGGGACCCCGTGTCGGACGCGGACTGCGACGGCCACCGCAGCCACGGCGAGGCCCAACCGTACGAGGAGAGTCAGCCCCCGCAGCACTCCCAGGAACACGGTGGAGTGCTCCTCAGCCGCCGCCTTCCCCGTTCCCGTTCGGCGGCGGCAGACGCTCCTCGATCGTGAACGTCACGTCCCTGTCCGATGACGGGTCCGACGACTTTTCCTGCCGCGGCGGCGGACCCGTCTCCACGATCACACGCTTCACGACGCCATCCGGATCGTGCACGACGACTTCGAAGTCCAGGTCCTGCTCCGGCGAGACGATCTGGGTGCGCACCCGGGAACCCGGTGGCTGCTCCCGAAGACCGGGGTTCTTGAACAGCGTCTTCGTGGACTGTCGACCACTCTCCAGCTGTCGCGTCACCTTGATGAGGCTCAGCCAGTCCGGCTGGTAGCTGACCGTGTAGTCGAAGCCGCGCTGGTCCGCTCCCTGGCCTTCGCGATTGTGCCGTGCCATCCTGGCCTCCCGCTACGTCGGGTCCCACGGGTCGTTCAAACAGGGGTGGTAAGTTTCGCCGCCCTTCGCGGCATGTCAAGCGCCCGGAATGCCGCACGATGCAACGACATCGGGAGAAACCGGGCGTACGGGATCGGCACGAGAACCCCGGAATTCGCGCCCACGACGGTGCGCCCGGGCGAGCCCTCCGGCGCAAACCGCGCCGGCGTGCCGCGAACCAGGACTTTCCCGGAGATGGCTGGGGTTTCTCCGTAACCCGTTACGTACGCGCCGCAGCCCGACCTTCGAGGCCTCTCGTCGGACGGCGACGTGAAGCGCAACCGTTCACGACGGCGGCCCGATGTACCCGCATACATCAGCGGGAAACCGAAAAAATGAGGAAGGTCCACTCCGCGAACGGCTTGACCCTGCACGGTTTCCGTGCTAACCTTTTTATATTCACCCACAGTAAGCAACCCACCTCCATGCGGGTTGTTCGACCCGCACCGGCGAAGGTCAACCCGGACAACGTACCTGACCGGCCGCGTGACCGCGTATCAGCATCGGAAGCGAATGCGTACCAGAGGCGACAAGTCCTTGGGCTCGGGCCCGCCGGGGATCTGATTCCTACGGAGTGATTCGTGGACATCGCAGAATTGAAAAGCAAATCCATCGCAGAGCTCCACGAGCTGGCCGAGGAGCTCCAGATTTCCAACTATTCCGGTCTCCGCAAGCAGGACCTGATCTTCCGCATCGAGCAGAACCTGCTGGACAGCGACGTGGTTCTGCGCGGGGAAGGCGTGCTGGAAGTCCTGCCCGAAGGGTACGGCTTCCTGCGCTCCCAGGACTGGAACTACCTGTACGGCCCCGACGACATCTACGTCAGCCCGTCCCAGATCAAGCGGTTCGACCTTCGCACCGGCGACACGGTGCTGGGTCAGGTCCGCCCGCCCAAGGAGGGCGAGCGCTACCTGGCCCTCCTCAAGGTCGAGTCCGTCAACGGGGACGAGCCGGACAGGGCCAAGCACCGTATCGCGTTCGACAACCTCCGGCCTCGCTACCCGGAGCATCGGCTCCAGTTGGAGAACGAGGTCGGCGACCTGTCCATGCGGCTCATGGACCTCATCGTGCCGTTGGGCAAGGGCCAGCGCGGCCTCATCGTCTCGCCGCCGAAGGCGGGCAAGACGATCCTGCTCCAGAAGATCGCCAACTCCATCCTGGAGAACCACGAGGAGGTCCATCTCATCGTGCTGCTCATCGACGAGCGGCCCGAGGAGGTGACGGACATGGAGGAGCACGTGGCCGCCGAGGTCATCGCTTCCACCTTCGACGAGCCCGCCGACCGCCACACCCAGGTCGCCGACATGGTCATCGAGAAGGGGAAGCGGCTCACGGAGCACGGCAAGGACGTGGTCATCCTGCTGGACTCCATCACACGGCTGGCCCGGGCCTACAACGTCACCGTGCCCCACTCGGGCAAGATCCTGTCCGGCGGCGTGGACGCCCACGCGCTCCACAAGCCGAAGCGGTTCTTCGGCGCCGCGCGGAACATCGACCAGGGCGGGTCCCTCACCATCATCGCCACCGCCCTCATCGAGACGGGCTCGCGCATGGATGAGGTGATCTTCGAGGAGTTCAAGGGCACCGGCAACGCGGAGGTCGTGCTGGACCGGCACATCGCCGACAAGCGCATCTTCCCCGCCATGGACATCAACCGGTCCAGCACGCGGAAGGAAGAGCTGCTGCTGGACGAGACGGAGCTCAACCGGGTCTACCTGCTGCGCAACTTCCTCGGCGACATGCCCCCGGCGGAGGCGCTGGAGTTCCTGCTGGAGCGCATCAAGAAGACGAAGACGAACAAGGAGTTCCTGGACAGCATGGCGAAGGGCTGAGACCTCAGACGGGACCCAGATCCCGCCGCCCCTCCGCGAGCAGCTGGATCGTCGCCTGCTGCGCCGGGCTCGCGTCCCGGGGCACGCTCAACGCGAAGGCCGGCGCACCTTTCCGCTCGGGGATGAAGAGGACGAGCCCCCGGGGCTCGGACCCGTCCCAGGACACGGCCCGGCCCACCTCGTCGACCTCCACCAACCGGCCGGCCCCACCGAGCTCCGCCAGCCTGCGACCGTAGGCGAGCCACGCCTCGACGGCGTCCCTGCCGCCGGCGATCTCCGGGACCAGCGTGTCCTCGTAGTAGCGCAGCGCCTCCTCGAACGCCGACGCATCCTGCTGCTTCAGCCACCGCATCCGGTCCCGGTACGGGGGCCGTGGATCCCGTACCGCGGCGGTGGCGAGCCGCTCTTCCAGTCGCGCGTCCGCGCGATCCTTCGCCTGGCGGTCCATGGCGTCGAGAATGGGCGGCCAGGGCACGGGCCGTCAACCCACTACCGCTACGGGAAGCGCAGGGGTATGTTCTGTTTCCGTTCCCGAACCCAATCGAGCACCGGACCCCGACCATGACGGCAAACCCGTTGGCACAGCAGACTTCCGAACAGGATGTCCTCGAGCTTACCTGGGAGGTGTTCGGCGAGCTGTGTCGCGCCCTGGCCGTGAAGGTCGCCCGGGACTACGACCCGGACATCATCCTGGGCATCGCCCGGGCCGGTGCCATCCCCGGGGCCGTGGTGGCGTCGTTCCTGCGCAAGGACTTCTTCTCCATGACCATCACGCGTCGCGCCGGCGGCGAGGTGGTGCGGGAGCGTCCCCTCATCCTGAGCGCGGCCCCCAAGGAAACGGCGGGCAAGCGGGTCCTCATCGTGGACGAGATCTGCACGACCGGCGAGACGCTCCGCATGGCCCTGGCCGCGGTCCGTCACGCCGGCGCCGTGGAGATCCGTACAGCGACCAGCTTCGTCAAGGTCGGCGGCTACAAGCCCGACTACTACGCCATCGAGACCGAGAACATGGTCATCTTCCCCTGGGACCGGCAGGTCGTCTCGGAGGAAGGCGAGATCGTGACCAACCCCCAGTACAAGGGCCTGATCTGACGCCCGGACTCCCACCGCGATGCCCGTCCCGAGGCACGCCATGCAGCGAATCGTGAAACGCCGTGGTTGGGTCGCCGCGACGCTCGTCGTCCTCCTGACCGGCTGCGAGGACGACCGGCCGGGTGAGGCGCCGGCCGACGCCGAACCGGAGCCGGCGACCGTGGACAGCGCCGCCCGGCCGGGGGGCGCACGGACCGGACCCGAGCTGAGTGCCGGGGATCGGCCCCGGTTCGTCGTGGACACCATGGAAGTGGAGGGCTCGCCCGAACCGGCCCGGCTCGGCCTCTTCCGGTCGCCAGACGCCTTTCCCCTCCCGTTCAGCACGTACCTTCCCGCGGAGCTGGTCGCCGAATGGTCCGGCCGCGGCGAGGAAGGGCTGCGCTTCGTGGCGAACTTCGACGGCGAAACGGACCGCACGGCGTACGTCCACGTCGTCCCGCGGACCGCGGATACTCACGCCGCCGGGGCCCTCGCACGGTCGTACGAAGGCGTGGATGGGCGTCGTCTCGGCGGCGCTATGCGCCCCATGCGCGACCTGACCTTTCGCTACCCGTTCGCCCAGAGCGGGTGGGAGTTCGGGTACGAGGTCGGGGAGGCCCGGTACGACGGCGCGCTGCTGCTCCTGGTCCAGGAAAACCGGTTCGTCCAGCTCGTGGTGCACTATCCCGTGAAGCTGGCCGACACCTTCGTGCCGCGCGCCGGCCTGATCTTCCAACACTGGCGCTGGGCGGACGGAACGCCTCTGGACTGAGGCCCCTCAGACCTCGCGGTCCCGGGGCCGCGGCTCGTGGCCCACGTGCTCTTCCTTCGCCTTCTCCTCCCGGGGCCAGTCGTACGGCTGGGAGCGGTCGTACAGCTCCCGGAGCGCCTCGTCGCCCAGGGCGTGCAGCGTCTCCTCCGAGTCCACGTCGCCGGTGTCCACCTCCACCACGCGATAGCCGCGGAGGGGATCCGAGAGATTGTGGAACACCGCCGCTTTCTTCGAAGGGCGGTGAGACCGGTCCGAGAGCGCCACCTTCCACTCGTGGCCATCCGCCTCGATCGTCTTCGCCATGTCCCGTCCTCCTGATGCTCGAACGCGATTCTGGAGATCAGGACATGCGAGAGGCGTGCCGAGCCGTCAGCGGCCAGCCCTGGCACATGCGCGCGGGACGCCGGACCCGCCCGGCGCAACCGTAACGGCGGCCGTGGCTTCCCGCTTACCGCTCTCCGCTCTCCGCTACTCGTAGCGCAGCGCCTCCATGGGATCGACCCGCGAGGCACGGAACGCCGGGATGTACCCCGCCACCAGCGCCACCGCCGCGAGGAGCGAGACGGAGCCCACGAGCACCACGGGGTCGTGGCCCTCGAGCTGGTAGAGCATCGAGCTGGCGGCCCGGCCGAGGGCGAGGGCGGCAAGGACGCCCACGATGCCACCGACGACGAGCATCCAGCCGACCTTCCTCAGCACCAAGCGCCGGACCCGGCCCGTGTCGGCGCCCAGCGCCATGCGCAGCCCGATCTCCCGGGTCCGCCGGGCGACCGTGTACGCCAGCACGCCGTAGAGCCCGATGGCGGCCAGAAGGGTGGCCAACAGGGCGAACGATGTGGACAGCAGGCTGATGAACCGGTCCAGGAAAACGCTCTCGGCGGCCTGCCGCTCCAGCGTCTTCAGGTCCTCCACCGGGAGGTTGGGGTCCAGGCGGCGGACGACCGACGGGACCGCCCGCAGCGTAGCGGTTGGATCCTCGGCCGTGCGCACGTAGAAGTTGATGAAGCCCAGGTCGTCATCCTGCCGGGCCGGCAGCACGAAGAGCGGCGGCGCCTCGTTCTTCACGCTGTTGTACTTGGCGTTCTGGACCAGGCCCACGATCTGGATGTCCAGCTCGGCGCCCGGGCGGCTGTCCAGGGACATGAACGAGCCCACGACCTGGCCGCGCTCCAGCCCGAACTTGTCCGCGAACGCCTCGTTCACGATGGCGACCCTGGTCGTGCCCGGCCCGTCGCTCTCCGCCAAGGGGCGCCCGGCGATGAGGGGGATGCCGAGGGTGCCGTGGTAGTCGGGCCCCACCAGGTTGTAGCGCGAGTTGTCGTCGACGTCCGGGCCGCTCTCGAAGCCCTGGACCGATACGTCCGTGCCCCAACTGCTGCCCGCCAGGATCGGGACCATGGCGGTCGTGACGCCGGTGACGCCGGGCAGCGCCGCCAGCTCCTCGCGCAACCGGTCGAACAGGACCCGGGACCGCTCCGGCTCGAAGCCGTTCAGCTCCGGCGAGATGCCGAACGTCACCACGTTCTCCGTCCGGATGCCCAGGTCGATGCGGCTCACATTGGCCAGGCTCTTTATGAACAGGCCGGCCGCCACCAGCAGCGCCATGGACAGCGCGATCTGTACCGTCACCAGGCCGGTGCGAAACCGCGCCGCGCTCCGGGCGCCCGACGCCTGGCCCGTCTGGCCCTTGAGCGTGGTCGCCAGGTCCGTGCGGGTGGCGTGCACCGCCGGGTACAGCCCGAACAGGATCCCCGTGCCGATGATCATCGCCGCAGTGAAGAGGAGCACCGAGGGGCCGAGCTCGAGACGCAGGATGGCCGCTTCATCCGGCGGCAGGACCGCCACGATGCCGCCCAACGTCGCCCGGGCCACCACCAGGCTCGCCAGGCCGCCGACGCCCGCCAGGAGCAGCGACTCGGTCAGGAGCTGCCGCAGGAGCTGGCCCCGGTTCGCGCCCATGGCGCCCCGCACCGCCATCTCCGTGCTGCGCTGCGCACCCTTCGCCAGAAGCAGGTTCGCGATGTTGGCGCAGGCGATGAGGAGCACGATCCCGGTGATGCCCAGCAGCAGGAGCAGCGATGCTCGGGAATCCTCGTGGACCTGGCTCTGGCCCCGCCACCCTTCCTCGAGGACCAGCCGCTTCTGCCGGAACTGCTCCATCGTCTGGTCGCTCATCCGCTCCTGCAGCGGCGCCTCCGTCTCGTTGATGATCCCCGTGTAGACCCGGTTGATGGCCGCCGACGCCTCCTCCAGCGACACCCCCGGCGCCAGCCGGCCGAGGACGTAGACCCAGTAGTAGCGGCGGTTGTCGAAGCCAGGGTCGAACCGCGGCTCCACCGCGCCCCGCATCGAGAGCGGCACGAAGACGTCGGGTTGCGCGCCCAGCGTGGTCCCGTCGAACCCGCGCGGAGCCACGCCCACCACCGTCATGCTCTCCCCGTTCACCACGATGGTGCCGTTCAGCACCCCCGCGTCGCCGCCCAGGTTGTTCTGCCAGAAGCGGTGGCTCAGAACGGCCACCGGATGCTCCCCCGGCACCCGGTCGTCGGCGGGCTGGAGCAACCGGCCCAGCGTCGGCCGGACGCCCAGCACGGAGAAGTACGACCCGGTCACGAGCATGCCTTCGCCGTCCACCGTCCGGTCCCCCTGGGCGATGTTCGCGCCGAAGATGCGGTGGCCCGCCAGCCCCGAGAAGCCCGTCTCCGCTTGCTGCAGGTCCCGCAGCATGGGGTAGCTCATCACCACATCGCAGTCCCCGGCCTGGTTGCACGACTGGCTCCCGGGCTTGGGCCCCGGCGCCGCGATGTTCACCAGCCGGTCCGGCTCCACGACGGGAAGCGCCCGCAGCAGGATCTGGTCGAAGATGGAGAAGATGGCCGCGTTCGCCCCGATCCCCAGGGCCAGGGAGAGGACCGCCACGGTGGTGAGGAACGGAGTGTTGAGCAGGGTGCGAACGGCGAGCTTGAGATCGGTCATGGCAGATGGGGGTTGCAGGAGCGTCGACCGCTTGGACAGGCGGAGCTCCAGGATGGTTGCATCGCCCGCGACCCGTGCGAGCGCTACGGTGCACTTCGGGAGAGGAGGTGGGGGAGTTTCAGCGTGCTGGCAGGAAGCCGTCAACCGTCAGCGATCAGCGCCGGCGTCGTCGGGTGGGAACGAGGGCGGTGGGAAGCCACCCCGCCGGCCCCGTCGGTCCCGCAGACCCTCGACCTCGAAGTCGAACTCGACCTCGAATTCGATTCGCCCTACACGTCCAGGTTCTTCACGTACTTGGCGTTGTCCTCGATGAACCGCCGGCGCGGCTCCACATCGTCGCCCATGAGGGTGGAGAAGACCATGTCGGCGTCCACGGCGTCCTCCAGGGTGACCTGCATGATGGTGCGGGTCTCCGGGTCCATGGTCGTCTTCCAGAGCTGCTCCGGGTTCATCTCGCCGAGGCCCTTGTAGCGCTGGATGTTGAGCCCCTTCCGGTCGCCGCCGTTGGAGAGGCGGTCGATGATGCGGTCGCGCTCGTGGTCCGAGTAGGCGTAGTGCTCCTCCCGGCCCTTCGCGATCCGGTACAGCGGCGGCTGGGCGATGTAGACGCAGCCGGTCTCCACCAGCTCCCGCATGTGCCGGAAGAAGAACGTGAGGAGCAGCGTCCGGATGTGGGCGCCGTCCACGTCGGCGTCCGTCATGATGATGATCTTGCCGTAGCGCGCCTTGTCCAGGGAGAACTCGTCCTCGCCGATGCCGGTGCCGATGGCCGTGATCATCGTCCGGATCTCCTCGTTCGAGAGGATCTTGTCCAGACGTGCCTTCTCCACGTTCAGGATCTTGCCCCGGAGCGGCAGGATGGCCTGGTACTGGCGGTCCCGGCCCTGCTTGGCGCTGCCGCCGGCGCTGTCACCCTCCACCAGGTACAGCTCGCACACCGCCGGGTCCGTGATGGAACAGTCGGCCAGCTTCCCGGGCAGCACGCTGCCTTCCAGGGCGCTCTTGCGCCGGGTCAGGTCCCGTGCCTTGCGGGCGGCGAGGCGGGCGCGGGCCGCCTGCACGCTCTTCTCCACGATGGCCTTGCCCACCGACGGGTACTCGTCGAGGTAGGTGGCCAGCTTCTCGTTGACCACCTGCTCCACGGCGCCCCGGACCTCCGAGTTGCCCAGCTTGGTCTTGGTCTGACCCTCGAACTGCGGCTCCCTGACCCGGACGGAGAGGATGGCGGTCAGCCCTTCCCGCACATCCTCGCCGGACAGGGAATCCAGGTCCTTCTTCAGGAGGTTGTTCTTCCTGGCGTAGTCGTTCAGCGTCCGCGTCAGCGCGGCCTTGAAGCCCGTGAGGTGCGTCCCGCCCTCGTGGGTGTTGATGTTGTTGACGAAGGTGAAGGTGCTCTCGTTGTACCCCTCGTCGTACTGGAGGGCCAGCTCGATCTCCGCCTCCTCCCGCTCCGCCTCGACGTAGACCGGCTTGGCATGGAGCGGCTTGCGGCTGCCCCGCAGGAAGTCCACGAACTCGACGATGCCGCCTTTGTACCGGTACTCCTCCACCCGGGGCTCGGTCTCGCCGTTCTCCCACCGCTCGTCCGTGAGCGTGATCCTGAGGCCACGGTTCAGGAACGCCAGCTCCCGGAGCCGGTTCGCCAGCGTGTCGGCGTTGTAGCGGATCTCCGGGAAGATCTCCGGGTCGGGTCGGAAGGTGACCCGGGTCCCGGACCCCCTGGCCTTCCCCTTCTCCTCCAGGTCGGTCACCTTGGCGCCCCGGGCATAGCGCTGTAGGTACGTCTTCCCCTTGCGCCTGACCTCCACCTCGAGCCACTCGGCCAGGGCGTTCGTCACGCTCACGCCCACACCGTGGAGGCCGCCCGACACCTTGTACGACGTCTTGTCGAACTTGCCGCCGGCGTGCAGCGTCGTCATGGCCACCTCGACGCCCGGCTTGCCTTCCGTCGGATGGATGTCCACGGGAATGCCCCGACCATCGTCCGTGACCGTGACGGACTCGTCCTCGTGGATCGTCACATCGATCCGCGAGCAATGCCCCGCCATGGCCTCGTCCACCGAGTTGTCCACCACCTCGTACACCAGGTGGTGCAGGCCGCGCGGGCCCGTCGAGCCGATGTACATGCTCGGCCGCTTCCGCACCGCCTCCAGGCCCTTCAGGACCTGGATCTGCTCGGCGTTGTAGTCGCCGCCCTGCCGCTTCTTCTTCGCCATGTCTCCGTACTGTGAGGTCAGTCGTACCGGGACCGCTCAGCCGTCCTGCACGAACCGGATCCGGTCCACCCGGCCCCGCTCCCGGCCCGCGTTCAACCGCTTCAGGATCTCCGACTCCATCATCTTCAGCTCCATGAGCCACGCGCTGGACCGGACCGCGACCCAGAGCACACCCTCGATGACGCGCAGCGGCCGCGTCACCTCCGCGATCTGCTCGCCGACCCGGTCGTCCCAGTCGGGCACGACGGTCGCCGCCGCCACCTTCTCCGCCAGGCCCGCCTTCTCCAGGTAGCCGGACAGCGCCTCCGCCACACGCGTGGGCTTCGACTTCCCGCTCATGTCGTCACCTGCCCGTCGTCGATGCGCCAGCGCGTGAGCGTGCCGCGCCGTACCTCCACGTCCGTAGGCTTCGGTGCCGTCAGGATCACCTGGCCCTCCTCCTCCCGCTCCATGAGCTCCAGCACCCGACGTGAACGCTCGGGGTCCAGCTCGGCAAACACGTCGTCCAGGAGCGTCAGGGGCGCGCGCCCCCTGGCCTCCCTGATCGTCTCGGCCTCCACCATGCGCAGCGCGATGGCCGCCGTGCGCTGCTGGCCGCCGGACCCGAACTCCCTCAGGTCCACGCCATCGTGCTCCCGGACGAAGACCAGCTCGTCCCGATGCGGGCCCACCACCGTCACCCCACGCTCCCGTTCCCGGTCCTCGACCCGCTTCAGCTCCCGGGCAAAAGCCTCGGCCACCTCCCCCTCCCCATCCGCCTCCACCGCCTCGGC
Source organism: uncultured Gemmatimonadaceae bacterium (assembly GCA_964416095.1). Lineage (GTDB taxonomy): Bacteria > Gemmatimonadota > Gemmatimonadetes > Longimicrobiales > RSA9 > CAYQCY01. Next base: position 3,132 of record CAYQCY010000026.1, on the reverse strand, counting down.
GACCGACGGCCGATACGCCATGCCGGCGCCCCGACCGCCGCCGATGGCCGCGTACCGCTCGGCGAACGCTCCGGCATGCTCCCGCACCCAGGCGGACCGTTGCGCCATGACCCGGGCGCCGGCCTCCACCAGCCCCCGGTCCCAGGCCTCCAGCGACCCGGCACCGTCACGCAACAACGCGTTCCGCTGCTTCAGCACCTGACGGTACCGCTGCAGCGCCGCCATATACCTGGCGCGGTTCAGGGACAGCACGATGTCGAGGAATCGCCGGCGCTCGCCGGGCGCCCCCGCCACGATGGCGACATCGGACGGCGAGAACACCACGACGCCGACCCGGCCCAGGGCATCGCCGATTCGCTCCGGCTCCGCGCCGCCCACGGTCACGCGCTTCCGCCGCGTGGACCGCTCGTAGGCCGCGGTGATCTCCCGCAACTCGCCGGTCCCGGGATCCTCGAAGACGCCCAGCACATGGAACGCGTCCTCGCCGAACCGGACCAGCTGGCCGTCGTTCGCGCCGCGGAACGAGCGGAAGATCTCGAGGTAGTAGATCGCCTCGACCAGGTTGGTCTTACCCGACCCGTTCGGCCCGACGACGGCCACGCCCTCTGCCGGGAAGCTCAGCTCCACGTCATCGAAGTTCCGAAACCGCCTGAGCCGGAGCCTCCGACAGACGAGCGATGGGGTCGAACCGGCCATGCCTAAGTAAGTTAACGCACGCGCGCGGACGGCGAAAGCCGGGCCTCCGCGCCACGCCCCTACTTGCCCGAGAAGTCCGCCTTGCGCTTCTCCAGAAACGCCGCCATCCCCTCCTTCATGTCCTCGGTGGCGGCGAGGATGCCGAAGAGGTTCGACTCCAGGGCCAGGGCATCTTCCGTGGTGTGGTCCTGGGCCCGGTCCACGGCCTCCAGGGCCTTGGCAACGGCAATGGGTCCGTTCTTGAGGATCGTGCCCATGAGCTCGTGGGCGGTGTCCAGGAGCTGGTCCTGGGGCACGACGCGGTTCACGAGCCCGATCTCCAGTGCCCGGGCGGCGTCGATCATCTCGCCGGTCAGGATCATCTCCAGGGCCAGGCCGCGGCCCACGAGGCGCGGCAGGCGAACGGTGCCGCCGTAGCCGGGGATGATGCCGAGGGTCACCTCCGGGAGTCCGAAGCGGGCGTTCTCGGCGGCGATCCGTAGATGGCAGGCCAGGGCCAGCTCGAGGCCGCCGCCCAGGGCGTACCCGTTCACGGCGCCGAGCACGGGCTTGCCCATGCGCTCAAGGAACCGGAACACGTCCTGGCCTTTCCGCGAGGTCTCGACGCCGGTCAGGGCGTTCAGCCTGGCCAGCTCGCTGATGTCGGCGCCGGCCACGAAGGCCTTCTCGCCGGCGCCGGTGACGATGACGCCGCCGACGGCATCGTCGGCGGCGAGCTCGCGGAGGGCGGCATCCAATTCGGAAATGGTCTCGTCGTTGAGGGCGTTGAGCTTGTCGGGTCGGTTGACGGTGAGGACCGCGCGGTCGTCGGTCCGCTCGATGATCAGGTTGTCGTAGGCCATAGTCAGGTGTGGAACGGGTTGCAGGTCGCCGGAAGCGCGAAAGCGTAGGAAATATACGGGTCACGTCGACCGGCCTCAACGGCCCGGCGATCCGGAGCGGCGCCGGCCGCCACACGTTGACGCGGGCCCCGCACCGGCCCATCCTCACACCACTCAGCCTCGAACCCGGAGTCGCAACCGTGCTCGTATACCTGAACGGCAAGTACATCCCCCGCGAGGACGCCCGCATCTCCATCGATGACCGTGGGTTCCTCTTCGCCGACGGCATCTACGAAGTGGTCCGTCTGTACGGCGGCACGCCCTTCCGCATGGCCGACCACCTGGCCCGCGCCAGGCGCGGCCTGGACGCCCTGGAGATCCGGTACGACGACGTGGACGGCATCGCCGAGGTCTGCGACGAGCTGGTCCGGCGCAACGGCCTCGACGGCGCCGAGGCCACCATGTACCTCCAGATCACCCGGGGCGCGGCGCCGCGGAAGCACGCCTTCCCGGCACCGGACACGCCGCCCACCGTGTACGCGGCGGTCAAGGAGTACAGGGACCACCCCGCCGAGTACTGGACCGAGGGCGTCGCCGCCATCACCGTCGGCGACAACCGCTGGTCGCGCTGCGACATCAAGTCCGTCTCCCTGCTGCCCAACGTGCTGGCGAACCAGCGGGCGCACGCGAAAGGCGCCTTCGAAGGAATCTTCATCCGCGACGGGATCGTGCTGGAGGGATCCCACTCCAACCTCTTCGCCGTATACGACGGCGAGCTGGTCACCTACCCCCTCTGCAACCTCATCCTCGGCGGCATCACGCGCGCCTTCGTGTTCGAGCTGGCCGAGGAGCTGGGCATCCCGGCGCGGGAAGGCCTGATCCCGGAGTCCCGGCTGTTCGACGCCGATGAGCTGTTCCTCGCCGGGACCACCACCGAGGTCATGCCCGTCGTGACCGTGGACGGCACGACCATCGGCGACGGCAAGCCCGGTCCTGTCGCCAGGAAGCTCCAGGAGGCCCTGCGGGCGAAGGTCTCCTGATACAGGAACGGACGGGCCGCACGCCCGACCGCATCAGACATGGCGGCGCCCCACGCGGCGCCGCACACTTGCACGGGGCCCCGGGCTTCGCCTGCCCTGTCGGGCTCCGAACACCCCATCACGAGGACGCTAGGATGAGCCGCTCGCTGAACAAGGTCATGCTGATCGGGAACGTCGGCGCCGAGCCCGAGATCCGCACCACCCCCTCCGGCACCAAGGTCGCCAAGGTCTCCCTCGCCACGAACCGCACCTGGAACGATCGAAGCGGACAGCAGCAGGAAAAGACCGAATGGCACCGCCTTACCTTCTGGGACCGGACCGCCGACATCGTGGAGCGCTACGTCCACAAGGGCGACCGCCTCTACGTCGAGGGCCGCGTCGAGTACTCCCAGACCCAGGACGACCAGGGCAACGTCCGCTACTGGACCGACGTCATCGTCCGCGACATGGTCATGCTCGGGTCCGCCGGGCCGGCCGGCGGCGGCGGCTTCGACCAGAGCGCCTCCGGTGGCGGCACCGGCGACAGCTCGCCCGGACCCTTCGAGGAGGACGACGACGACCTGCCGTTCTAGGCG
>CAYQCY010000025.1:25491-35865 GCA_964416095.1 uncultured Gemmatimonadaceae bacterium | reverse complement strand
CCCTAAGTATAGGTGACGCCGCGACCAGCCGAGGGCGGCCTTCTCATTCCAACTTCGCGTTGTCCCGACCGCGAAGGTGGCCCTGCCGCGGGGCATGCGGGTCGACGGGATCCTCGCGGTGCTGCGAGCAGGAGCCCGACGGCGGCCCGAATTCCAATTGCATGCGGGGAACCGAAAAGATGGAGAAGGTCCACGGCGAACTCGATTGCATCTCCGGCCCGGCGTGGCCTATCTTCTTGTGCCATCTCCATCCGTTCCCGAGCCATCACCCGAGCGCGCATGAACCTGCTGAAGAGGCTGTTCGATCGCGAGGCAGGCGGAGACGAGGATGTGGACTACTACCGTGAGGGCGTGGAGCTCCTCGGGGTGGGCAAGTACCACGAGGCGTTGACGTCGTTTCGCCTGGCGTTGCGTGAGGCGCCGGGCGACATGGCGGTGTTGCAGCAGATCGCCATCGCGTACACGCGGATCGGCATGACGGAGGAGGCGAAGAGGACGTACCGGACGGTGTTGGAGAAGGATACGAAGGCGGTGGGCGCGCATTACGGGCTGGCGTTCCTGCTGCTGCGGGACGGGGACGAGGCGGGTGCGGAGGAGCATCTCCGTGCCTTCCTGGCGGATGCGCCGGATGCGGCGGAAGCGGCGCGGCACGTGGAGCATGCCCGGACGACCTACGAGGCGCTGGAGCGCGGGAAGGGTTGATGGCGCATGTGAAGGTGGGGCTGAAGTGGGTGGGGGGCCTGGCGTTCGAGAGTGAGCGGAACGGGAACGGGCGGCTCCGGATCGAGAGCAGTGGCGACGGCGGGCCGAGCCCGATGGAGACGCTGCTCTTCGCGGCGGCGGGCTGCTCGGCCATCGACGTGGTGGACATCCTGGGGAAGATGCGGGTGCCGCTGTCGGATCTGGATGTGGAGGTGCAGGGGAAGCGGCGTCCGGAGCCACCGCGCCATTATGCGCGGATCCGGATGGTGTTCCGTGCGGACGTGGCGCCGGAGTCGGAGGCGAAGCTGCGCCGCACGGTGGATCTATCGATGAAGAAGTACTGCAGCGTGGTGCATTCGCTGCGACCCGATATCGAGCTGATCACCGAGGTCACACGGGTCTGAGACCCGGACCCCCGAGACACTGGAGGGACTTCATGGCCACGGCCACGGAAACGCGCCAGTACACGGCCAACCCGGCGGACCTGCCCGAAGGGACGCTGGTCGAGTTGTTCTACGACGCGGTGGAGCGGCACGACAGCGACGACGCCGTGCGGGACAAGCTGACGGGCAGGTGGCGGTCCACGTCGCACGCGGAGATCCTGGACCGGGTGGAGAAGCTGGCGACATGGCTGCGCTCGCTGGGGCTGGAGCGCGGCGAGCGTGTGGCGATCCTGTCCGAAAACCGGCCCGAATGGGCGCAGGCGGATTTCGCCGCGCTGTGTGCGGGCTTCCCGGACGTGCCGGTGTACGCCACGCTGCCGGCGGACCAGGTGCGCTACATCCTGGCGGACTCGGGCGCGCGACTCGTGTTCGTCTCCACGGCGGAGCAGCTCGAGAAGGTTAAGATGGTGTGGCAGGAGCTACCCGAGCTGGCATGGGCGGTGGTCTTCGACCCGGTGGAAGATGGGGACGAGCGGGTCATGACCTTCGAGGGTGCGCTGAGCCGGGGTGGAGCGGAGGGCGTGGACCGGGCGGAGTTCAAGCGTCGTGCCCACGAGGCGCGACCCCAAGACCTGGCCACCATGCTGTACACGTCGGGCACGACGGGGAAGCCGAAGGGGGTGCAGCTCACCCACAACAACGTCCACTCGAACGTGCAGGCGTGCCGCCCGCTCCTGCCCATGACGCCGGACGACGTGGGCCTGAGCTTCCTGCCCCTGTCCCATATCCTACAGCGGATGGTGGACTACCTCCAGTTCCAGGAGGGGGTCACCATCTCGTACGTGTCGGACCTGGCACTGGTCCTGGAGTCCTTCAGCGAGATCCGGCCGCACCTGGTGGTCTCCACGCCGCGCGTTTACGAGAAGTTCTACAACGCCGTCCAGGGCGCCACGGGGGTGAAGGGCAAGCTCGTGGGCTGGGCCACGCGGGTGGGCGAGCGCTGGACGGAGGCAAGGCTGGCGGGCCGTGCGCCGTCCCCGGGCATCCGGATCCAGCACGGGCTGGTGGACCGGCTGGTGTTCAGCAAGCTGCGGGACCGGGTCGGGGGTCGGCTCCGGTTCTTCGTGTCCGGCGGTGCGCCGCTGGCGGGCCACATCGCCGAGTTCTTCTACGGTGCCCGGATCATGATCCTGGAGGGCTACGGGCTGACGGAAACGTCGCCGGTGACCAATGTGAACACGTTCGAGGACTTCAGGTTCGGCACGGTGGGCAAGGCGGTCCCGGGCACGGAGATCATGATCGCGGACGATGGCGAGATCCTGGTCCGTGGCCCGCAGGTCATGAAGGGCTACCACAACATGCCTGAGGCCACCCGGGAAGCCATTGACGACGATGGCTGGTTCCACACCGGCGACATCGGCGAGATCGACGCCGACGGCTTCCTGCGCATCACGGATCGGAAGAAGGACCTGATCGTGACGGCGGGCGGCAAGAACATCGCGCCGCAGCCCATCGAGAACCACGTGAAGCAGAGCCCGCTGGTGGAGGAAGCGGTGATGGTGGGCGATCGACGTCCGTTCGCCATCATGCTGGTCGTGCCGGCCTTCGAGGCGCTGGAGGGTTGGGCCCGGGAGCAGGGCATCACGGAGACCGATCGGGCGGCACTGCTCCAGGACGAGAGGGTACAGGAGAAGGTGGAGCGGGAGGTGTTCGGGCTGCTCGAGGGCTACGCACGGTTCGAGCGCCCGAAGAAGCTGGGCCTCCTGGCCGCGGAGTTCTCGATCGAGGGCGGAGAGCTGACGCCGACGCTGAAGGTGAAGCGCCGCGTCGTCGAGGAACGCTTCGGCAGCACCATCGACGCGATCTACGCCGCGACCAAGGACGACGCCGTGGTCGTCGATGTCGACTGAGCCGGACGCCGCGGTGCGGCTGGTGGTGGTCACGGCGCCGGACGCCGGGACGGCCGAGGCCATGGTCCGGACGCTGGTCGAGGAGCGACTGGCGGCGTGCGGGAACATCCTGCCCGGGCTCACCTCCATCTTCCGGTGGCAGGGTGAGGTTGAGCGGGAGCATGAGGTGCTGGTCCTCCTGAAGACGACGGACGACGTCGTTCCGCGCCTTCTCCGGCGGGTGCCCGAGCTTCACCCGTACGACGTGCCGGAAGTGCTCGTGCTGCCCATCGGGGCGGGGTTCGGCCCGTACCTGGACTGGGTCTCGGAAACCACGCGATCACAGACCGAATAGGCCGTATGATGACGCAGGAAGGGCGGAGCCCGACTGGCGGCGCCGGCGGCTCGGCCGGGAACGGGTCGGAGCCGACCGACGACGAGCTCGAGGAAGCGGGGCCCGCGGAGGACGCGGCGCCAGCCGGAGAGGATGCCGAGGCGGAGGCGGAGCCGACGCCGGGCCCGGACCCGCGCCTGGAGGAGGCGCACGCCCTGGAGGACCGTGGGGCCGAGGAGGAGGCCGAGGTGGTGTACCGGGCGGTGGTCATGGAGCATCCCCGGGACGTCCGGGCCCGCCTGGGTCTCGGTCGCCTGTACCTGAAACGTGGCGAGCCGGGGCTGGCGCTGGAGCAGTACGAGGCGGCCCGGGCCGAGGCGCCGGACGACGTGGCCGTGCTGCTGGACCTGGGTGCCATTCTGTCTGCGCTGGGCCGGTTCACGGAGGCGGAGCGTGAGTTGCGTCGGGCGCAGCGGCTGGACCCGGAGCGAGCGGATGTCTACGCGAACATCGGTACCCTGTACTTCAAGCGCGGGCTGTACCGCCAGGCGGAAGCGGAGCTGCGTCGTGCCATCGAGCTGGATGACGAGCACGGCGAAGCCTATTTCTACCGGGGGGAGGCGCTGAACCAGCTGAACCGGGTGGACGAGGCGCTGGAGATGCTGGAACAGGCGGTGCAGCACGACCCGGGCAACGCGAAGGCCTACTACACGATGGGCATCCTGTACGACCGGAAGCACCTGCGCCAGGAAGCCGTGACCATGTATCGGAAGGCGCGGGAGGTGGCGGCCTCGTGATCGAGGTCAGCACGGCGGAGCTCGCGGACGTGGCCGCCGCGGCGGTGTTGCGCCCCGTGGCGGCTGATTTTGCGCCGGTCACCCCGCTGACGCGTCGGCTGGCGGTGGCGGCCGGCCCGGCGGTGGAGGAGCAGTGCGCGCGTCTGGGCGACCTGCCGCTGGGCTCGGCGGCGATCACGGGGGCCGGCGCGCTGCCGTTCGCGTTCATGGTTCATGTGGCGGTCCGCTCCGTGGAGGAGCCGGTCCGGCCGTCCACGGTCCGGCAGGCGCTCAGGAACGGGTTCCGCCGCCTCGCCGAGTGGGAGATCGAGACGGTTGCGATGCCGCTGGTGGGGACGGGCGCGGGCAACCTGGATGCGGAGGAGGCGGTGCGGATCATGCTGGAGGTGCTGGACGCGCACGGCACCGAGTCGTCGTACCCGAGGCTGGTGAAGCTGGTGGTGGACGGGTCGTACGAGAAGCTGGTAGTGGAGCGGGCGCTCTCGGGCGCCGGTCCGGTGGACGGCTGAGGTGTCGCGGCGGGTGCTGGCCGGGCTCGTGCTGGTGGCGTGGGCCGGCGTGGTGGGCTGGCATGTGAAGCGGGAGTACTTCAAGTCCCAGGACGTGATCCTGGCCGAGGGCGCGGCGTCCCTCGCCCCCGGCACCTACTTCTACCTGGTCCGCATGAACGACCAGCCCGTGGGCCTGGCCACGTCGCGGCTGGACACGGTGGCCGGCGGCTTCGTGTTCGAAGACGTCATGTCGGTCGATGTCCCGGCCATGGACACGGTGCACCGGGCGGTGGTGCGGACCCGGATCCGGTTCGGTCCTGCCCTTCAGCTCCGCTCCTTCACCTTCGAGCTGGACTCGGAGATCGGTCGCTACGCCGTGGAGGGCGTGGTCCCGGCCGAGGACAGCGTGGTGGAGCTGACGCTGGAGACCGGTGGCCGGACCCAGCGCAGCACGGTGCCGTTGGAGGCCGGGACCTTGCCCGCCGCCCTGCCGCTGCGCATGGCCGCGGCGGGCCGCATCCGGGTGGGCGGCACGTACAACGCCCGGCTCTTCGATCCGTCCACGCTGTCGGACCGTGAGGTGACGGTCCGGGTGACGGGCCGGGACACGATCATGGTGCCGGACTCGGTGGAGCAGAGGCCCGGCGGCGAGTGGTACGGCGCCGGCATGGACACGGTGCCGGTGTGGCGGGTGGAGGAATCGTACGGCGGCGTCGAGGTGACGAGCTGGCTGGACGAGGACGGGCGGCTGATCCAGGCCACGAGCCCCCTGGGCTTCACGCTGGAGCGGACGGCGTACGAGATCGCGGTGCAGGAGCTGGACGCGGCCCGTGCGGACCCCGGCTACGCCAGCGGTTACGGCACGATCATCGAGAGCACGGCCATTGCCAGCAACGTGGACCTGGATGCGACGGGCTTCGCCGACGTGCTCCGCGTCCGGCTCGGGAACGTGGGGCTGGAGGGCTTCGACCTGGCGGGGGGGCGCCAGGAGCTCCGGGGCGACACCCTGGTGATCCGGCCCGAGTCGCCACGGCAGGTCACGGCGTCGTACACGCTGCCGTACACGGACGGTGGCCCCCCGGCCGAAGCGCTGGGCGCTTCGGCGCTGATCCAGGCGAGCGAGCCGCGCATCCAGGAGAAGGCCCGGGCCATCGTGGGCGATGTCACGGATCCGGCCCGGGCCGCGCTGCGGCTCAACAACTGGGTCCACCGGGAGCTGGCCAAGGAGATCACGTTGAGCGTCCCCAGCGCGACCCAGGTGCTGGATGCCCGGGAGGGGGATTGCAACGAGCACACGGTGCTGTACGTGGCGCTGGCGCGGGCCGTCGGGCTTCCGACCCGCACGGCGGTCGGGCTGGTCTACATCCGGGGCCGGTTCTACTACCACGCCTGGCCGGAGGTCTGGCTCGACCGGTGGGTCGCCGTGGATCCCACGCTGGGCCAGTTTCCCGCCGACGCGACCCACCTGCGCTTCCTGGTGGGCGGCCTCGCCCGGCAGGTGGAGCTGATCCGTCTCATCGGACGGCTCGAGCTGGAGGTCCTGTGATCAGGCTGGACGGGCTCACGAAACGGTACGGCAAGTTCACCGCCGTGCACCCCATCGACCTGGAGGTGGGCGAGGGCGAGCTGTTCGGGTTCCTGGGCCCGAACGGGGCGGGGAAGACGACGACGATCCGCATGCTCACCGGCGTGCTGCGGCCGTCGGGCGGTCGGGCGTACATCGGCGGCTACGACGTGGTGCGGGAGCCGGCCCTGGCCAAGGCCCACATCGGCTACATCCCCGACCGGCCGTTCCTGTACGAGAAGCTCACCGGCATGGAGTTCCTCCGGTTCGTAAGCGGCCTGTGGGGGCTGGACGGGGATGCGGCGGACCGGCGTGCCGGGGAACTCCTCGAGCTGTTCGAGCTGACGACCTGGAAGGACACGCTCATCGAGAGCTACAGCCACGGCATGCGCCAGAAGCTGCTCATCAGCTCCGCGTTGGTGCACGGACCCCGGCTCATCGTGGTGGACGAGCCCATGGTGGGGCTGGACCCCAAGGCCGCGCGCCTGATCAAGGACCTGTTCCGGACCTTCGCGGCGCAGGGCGGGTCCGTCTTCCTCTCGACGCACACGCTGGAGGTGGCGGAGGCGCTGTGCGACCGCATCGCCATCATCCAGGAGGGCCGCATCCGGGCGGTGGGCTCCATGGAGCAGCTCCGGGCGGAGGCGGAGGCGGGGCAGGCGGGGCTGGAGGAGATCTTCCTGCGGCTCACCGGCGGCGAGGAGGTGGCGGACCTGGTGGCGTCTCTCAAGGCGGCGCGGGAGGGGTAGCGTTGGCGACGCGTGCGGAGCCCGCCGAGACCACCCTGTGGACCCCCGCGCCCTCCGGCGTGCGCCGCCTCGGCGGCCTGCTGCACCTCGTCAGCCCCAAGCTGCGGGCCATCCGGCGCCGCTCCGACGAGGCCGCGAGCTTCGGCCGGGTCGCCATCCTGGGCACCGTCGGATTCCTCTTCTGGCTCATGCTCTTCGGCATGATCTTCCGCATGCTCCTCTACTTCCGGGCCGCCGAGGGGATCGGCGAGGTGCTGGCCATCAAGCTGCTGGGGCTGATCCTGCTGGCGTTCATCTCCATCCTGCTGCTCTCCAACATCGTCACGGCCCTCTCCTCCTTCTTCCTGGCCCAGGACCTGGAGCTGCTCATGGCCTCGCCGGTCGACGGGACGAAGGTCTACGGGGCCCGGCTCCTGGAGACCATGACCCAGTCCTCCTGGATGGTGGTCCTGGTCATGGTGCCGGTGCTGACGGCGTACGGCATCGTCTACGAGGGCGGGCTCCCGTACGTGGGCGTGTCCATCGTGGCGCTGGCGGCCTTCTTCGTCCTGCCGGCGGTCATCGGCGCCGGCGTGACGCTGGCGCTGGTGAACATCTTCCCGGCGCGGCGGGCCAGGGACCTGCTGGCGCTGGTGGCGCTGTTCGGGGCGGCGGCGCTGATCCTGCTGATCCGGCTGCTCCGGCCGGAGCAGCTGGTGCGGCCCGAGGGGTTCCGCGACCTGGTGGACTTCATCGCGGCGCTCCAGACGCCGCAGACGGTCTGGCTGCCCAGCGAGTGGGCCGCCGAGGCCATCACGGCGCCGCTGACCAGCGGCCAGGCGGACTACTTCCCGCTGCTGCTCCTGGTGAGCACGGCAATGGCCTTCCTGGTTCTCGGATCGTGGCTGCACGAGCGGTACTACCCGGAGGGGTTCAGCCGGGCGCAGGAGGGGGCGGAGTTGAAGGAAGCGGATCCCCGGGGCGGTCGAGCGTTGGTGGAGCAGCTCCTGGCGCGTCGCTCGGTGAGCACGCGTGCGCTGGTGGCCAAGGACGTGCGGACCTTCTTCCGCGACACGACGCAGTGGTCGCAGCTGATCCTGTTGGCGGTCCTGGTCTTCGTGTACGTGTACAACATCAAGGTGCTGCCGCTGTACACCGGCGAGCGGGTCGGCTTCTTCCTCATCAACGTCGTCTCCTTCCTGAACCTGGGGCTGGCGGGATTCGTGCTGGCCGCCATCGCGGCCCGGTTCCTCTTCCCGGCCATCAGCCTGGAGGGCCGGATGCTCTGGCTGCTGCGCTCCTCGCCCCTCGACCTGCGCAAGCTGGTGTGGGCCAAGTACTGGGTGGGCATGGGCCCGCTCCTCGTGCTGGCGCTGGCCATCACGGTGGCCACGAACTGGATCCTGCAGGTCGGGCCGTTCATGATGACCATCTCCATCGTCACCATCACCGTCATCACCTTCGCCATCGCCGCCCTGGCCCTGGGCTACGGCGCCCTCTTCCCGCGGTTCGACACGGACAACGCCGCCGACATCCCCACCGGCTTCGGCGGGCTGCTCTTCATGATGACGGCCACGGCCTACCTGGCCGGCATCATCGCCCTGGAGGCATGGCCGGTCTACTCGGTGCTCCAGGCCCGCCTCCAGGGCCACACCCTCACCGGCGCCCAGATCAGCGGCCTGGCCACGGGGCTCTCCCTGGCGGCGCTCCTCTCGCTGCTGGCCATCGTCATCCCGCTCCGGATCGCCGTCCGCAGGATCGCCGAGCTGGAGACCTGACCGGTGCGGGAGCACGACGACGGCGCCACGCTCCACGTTCCCGGCAGCCCGCCCGGGCCTGCCCAGCTGCGCACGGGATCAGAACGGGGGCCGTGATGGACATCGAGGCGGAGCCCGATCTGGTCCTGGCCCTCCGGGCCGTCCTGGAAGCCGGCGCGGAGGTGGCCCGCGTCTTCGGGACCGGCCCCGTCGTCCGGCACAAGGGGCCGGGTCAGCCGGTGACGGAGGCCGATCTCGAAGCGGACCGGATGCTCCGGCGGATTCTGACTGGTGCCAGGCCCGCGGACGGGTGGCTCTCGGAAGAGACGCGCGACCGGCCGGACCGGTTGAGCCGGAGTCGTGTATGGATCGTGGACCCCCTGGACGGCACACGCTCGTTCCTCGAGGATACGCCGGAGTTCGCTCTCTCGGTGGGGCTGGCGGAGGACGGCGCGGTCAGGGTGGGCGTCATCCACAATCCCGTCCGGGGCGAGACGTACTGGGCGGTGCGGGGTGAGGGTGCCTACGTGGCCATGGGGTGGGCCGGGGGGGAGCCGCAAAACGCCAGACGCCTCACGGTGATGCCGCCGGCCGGACCGCCCAGGGTGCTGGCGTCACGACACGAGATGGAGGATGGCGAGTTCGACGCCTTCCCGGACGACTGGACGCTGGTGCCCACGGGAAGCACGGCCTACAAGCTCGCCCGGCTCGCGGCCGGGGACGGCGACGCCTTCGTGAGCCGGGGCCCGAAGAGCGAGTGGGACGTCTGCGCCGGCGTCGTGCTGGTGGAGGAGGCCGGTGGCGCGGTCACGGACGTCGATGGCCGGTCCGTGACCTTCAACCGGGCGGACCCGGGCGTACGGGGCGTGGTGGCGGGCGCTCCCTCCGCCCATGTGACGGTGCTGGAGCTGGTGCGTCGGCTGCCGCCCACGGCGCGGATGGCAGGAGAAGAGCGAGACGGACGGACCCCATGACGACGTTCCTCTACATACTTGGCGGTGTCCTGGCCCTGGCGCTCGGCGTCTGGATCGGCCTGGGGCTGCCCGGGACCGAAGGCCCCGAGGACCGCGTTCTGCCGCCCGGCATGCGACGACGCCGGAAGCGGCACTTCACGCCGATCGACCTGTTGCGTCGGAGGGAGTCGAAGCGGAGGTGAGCGCGTATCGCTTCGTGCACACGGTCGAGGTGCGGTTCCGGGACCTGGACCCCATGGGCCACGCCCACCACACCCTCCCCCTCGTCCTCTTCGAGGAAGCGCGCGCCCGTTACTGGCGCGAGGTGGCGGGGCGGGAGTCCGTCGTGGATGTCGACTACATCATGAAGGACGCCCGGATCACCTACCACGACCGCATCCGCTTCCCCGGCACGGTCCGCGTCGGGGCCCGGGTCAGCGACATCGGCACGACCAGCTTCACCATGGAGTACGAGGTCCGGACCGCCGACGACCGTGGCGCCCTCCTGGCCACCGGCCGGACCGTGCAGGTCATGTATGATTACGACGCGGACGAGCCGCGCGCCGTGGACGCTGAGACGCGTGCCCGGCTCGAGCGGTACGAGCGGTGATGCGAGAGGGTGAAGCGAGGAGGATACGGCGAGATAGGTGCTGCGAGGTGTGACCTGCGAGGAGGATGAAGCGAGAGGGTGAAGCGAGGAGGATACGGCGAGGAGGATACGGCGAGGGGGATACCGCGAGGGGGATACCGCGAGGGGGATACGGCGAGGAGGGGGT
>CAYQCY010000025.1:0-25391 GCA_964416095.1 uncultured Gemmatimonadaceae bacterium | reverse complement strand
GCGAGGGGGATACCGCGAGGGGGATACCGCGAGGGGGATACGGCGAGGAGGGGGTGCGGTGGACTCGCCGTTCCTCCCGCCTTCCGCCTCCGCCTTCCGCCTGCAGTTCAAAGAAGTGCCTGGGAGGCGACGAGGGCGGTGCCGATGATGGCGCCCAGCACGTAGCCGAGGACGACGATGAGACGGAGCTCCCGGTGCGTGATGCCCCGGACCAGCTCTTCCACCTGGGCCATGGGGTAGTCCAGGATCTTCTGTTCCACCTTGCCGGCCACGTCGACTCGCCGCGCCACGGCCGGCACCTGTTCCTGGAGCCACTGCCAGAGTGGCTCGGCCAGGGCGTCCTGGATGCGGTCCACGGCGTCTTCGCCCAGGAGGTCGGCGGGGCGCCCGATGGGCCGTTCGAGGATGAGCTGGGCCAGGCGCTCGACGGCCTCGGCGTACACGGATCGGGCCTCCTCGCTCCGGGCGATGCGGACCACGGCGTCGGCGATGCGGTCGGGCGGGAGGCGCCGGAACAGGTCGTCCCAGGTCCGGTCCTCGGCGGCACCGATGGCGGTCTGGAGCCTTTCCACCAGGAACGCCCCGGTATGGGGGTCCCGGGCCACGCCGAGGACCCAGCCGGCCACGGTCTCCTTGGCCTGGTGGATGGAGGGGTCGTCGGGGCTGCCGAGCACGTCCCGGACGGGCCTCTCCAGGAAATCGACGATGGCGGCGTTCACGCTCCGGGCCATGGCGTCCCGGACGGCGTCGTCGGCGAGGAGCTCGGAGAGGCGGGCGGCGCCCTCGGATTCCAGGGTGCGCATGACCCGCTCGACGGTGTCCGGCGGGATGATGAGCGCGGCCATGACGCGCTTGTAGAAGTTGAGGTCCTCCAGGAACCGGTCCAGGAGCTGGTGCAGGAGCCCCTCGAGGCGTTCCCGGGCGTCGGGGTCCTCCAGAAGGTGGCTGAGGCGTTCCAGGGCGATGGGCATGTAGCCGGCGATGGCCCGCTCCAGGGCGGTGACGAGGCCCAGGGGCAGGAGGCCCTCGAAGGTCCGACCGGGCGTCAGCAGCCGCCGGGCGGCGCGGTCCAGATAGTCGTGGACGGCATGCTCGAAGCCGGTTCCGCCGACGGCGTCGCCGATCCAGCGCTCCACCGCCTCGGCCAGAGCCGCTTCCCGCTCTTCCGTGAGGACCTCCGAGATGGGCCGGTCCTTCACCTCGGCGGCGAGGGACTCCGCCCAGGCCCGGGCCGAATCGTGGAAATGGTCCCCCGCCAGGTACGCGTCCAGGCGTTCCAGGACGGTTTGCGCCGCCTCGTCCACGAGCACGCGGAGGTCGGGCAGCACCTCCGCCGGGACCAGCTCCGCGATGGGGCCGCGCTCCCGCTCCAGCGCCCCCGCCAGGAAGGCGTGAAGCTGCTCGTCGAAGGCTTCACGGAAGGCCGGTGCGCTCACCGCCGCGGCCAGGTCCTCACCGGTGAGGAGCCTCCCGCCTACGGTCCGGCCCACGGTGGAGGCGAGCCGTGCCTGGTTCTTGGGGATGGCGCCCTGGATCCGTTTGAGGCGCTTGCCGAAGAGCTTCGGCGGCTCGTAAGGGTGGAAGAGCATCCAGATGGCCACCGTGTTGGTCAGGCCGCCGGCGAGGGCGCCGAAGAGCACGGTGACGGCCGCCTGGGCCTCGGGGCTGATCACCCTCGCACGTGGCGCAGGACCGCGACGACCGGCACCCGTTCCTCCCGGATCTCGAGCCAGCCTCGGGCCACGGTGACGCCGACGCTACCTCCGGCCCGTCCGGGCAGCGGCACCGTGTGTCGGTCCAGCGCCCGGAGCTCCGCAACGACATCGCCGCCGCCCCGGACGACGCGCCAGTCGGGCGCCGTGTCCGCCGGTGGGCTGCCGGCTTGCCCGGTTGGGATGAGCCGGGTGCCTTCCCAGACATCGTCCCGCTGCCCGTCCCGGAGCCAGGCCGTGGGCCCGTCCGCCGCTTCGCCCAGGGCGAGGAGGACGCCGTCGCCGGCCAGCAGGGCCTCGACATTGGTGGTTCCCGGCTGGAGGGTGGCGGCGGCCAGGACCGGTGTCGCGGCGCGGCCGCCGGCGGATGCGACGATGGTGTGAGGGGCGCCGGACCGCTGCAGCGAGCGTCCGAGCTGCACGTCCAGGAGCAGACCCGCGATGGTCGTCCCGCCGGTGGTCAGCTCCGCTTCCCGGAGCTGGAGCCGCGTGCCGGCGTCGGGGCTGAACTCGCCGATGGCCCGGCCCAGGAAGAGCCGGGTGTCGGGCGCACCGCTCACGGTGACGGCTTCGAGCTCGTCGTTGATACCCACCAGGAGGTGCAGGTCGCCGAAGGGGACCAGGCGCCAGGCGTTGCGCATGGGGGCCATGGACCATGCGGTGTCCATGAGGGTGCGCCAGGCGCTGTCCCGGGTGACGACGGCCCGGGCGCTCCGGTAGTGGCGCGTGCTGTCGTCGACCAGGGCGAAGTCGAAGCCGGCGGCGGTGGGTGGGTCCTCGCCGGGCGCCAGGAAAAGGAGCCGTCGTTCGAATGCGGCGGCGGGACCGAAGTCTACGCCGGTGCCGGCCGCCGTCGTGTCATCGCGGTCGGACCAGGGACCCCGGCCGTCGCAGGCCGCGGCCAGCAGCAGGAGCGAGGTCAGGAGTGCCAGGGTCCGCATCAGAGCCCACCGGGTGAGCGCGGGTGTGTCGGCGATGGGGCTGGCAGCCCACGGGGACCGGTTCGTGCCATCACGACCCTCCCTACGGCGTTCAAACGCTCGGCGTTTCCACCGGCGCCGGGGATGCCGGGATGTCCAGCTCGCCCTCGGTGTGGGCCACCCAGATCGCGGCCGCCGAGTCGCCGGTCACGTTCACTGCCGTACGGGTCATGTCCAGGATCCGCTCCACGCCCAGGATCATGGCCAGGCCTTCCAGCGGGATGCCCAGCGCCTGGAGCACGATGGTCAGGGTGATGAACCCGATCCCCGGTACGCCCGCCGCGCCGATGGACGCCAGCGTGGCGGTGATGACCACCGTGGCCAGCGCGACCAGGCCCAGCTCGATGCCGTAGACCTGGGCGATGAAGATGGTGCTGACGCCCTGGTAGATGGCCGTCCCGTTCATGTTCACCGTGGCGCCGAGCGGCAGGACGAACGACGCCACGTCCCGGGAGACGCCCAGGTCCTCCTCGCTGACGCGCAGGTTGATGGGCAGCGCCGCGTTCGACGACGAGGTCGAGAAGGCGAAGACGATGACCTCGTAGAACCGTTTGAAGAACAGGACCGGCGACATGGTGGAGAGCCGCAACGTGACCGGGTAGAAGGTGACGGTGAAGACCACCATCGTGCCGATGGTCACGGCGACGTACTTGATGAGGGAGAGCAGGACCGAGTATCCGAACCGTCCCGCCACGGCCGCGATGAGGATGAAGACGCCGTAGGGCGCGATCTTCATGATGAACTCCACCATGACGACCATGGCATCGTTCACCGACTCCAGGACGTCGATGAGCGGTTTTCGCTTCTCGTCGGACAACGCCGTCAGCGCGATCCCCAGGAAGAGGGAGAAGAAGATGATCTGGAGCATGTCCATGTTGGCCATGGACTCGAACGGGTTGCGCGGGATGATGTTGAACAGGATGTCCTGGAGCCCCGGCCGCTCCGTCAGCTCCGCCAACTGCTCCTGGCTGGTACCGCCGTACTCCGTGAGCAGGTCCTGCTTGACCTGTGGGTCGAGGTTGGAGCCGGGCTGGAAGAACCCGCCCACGGCCAGGCCGAGGGAGACGGCCAGCGCGGTGGCCACGACGTAGTAGCCCACCGTCTTGATGCCGATCCGGCCCAGCTTCCGCAGGTCGCCCAGGCTGGCCGTGCCGATGATCAGCGAGGCCATGACCAGGGGGATGACGATCATGATGAGCAGGCGGATGAACGCCTGGCCGAAGGGCTCCAGCGTCACCGCCCAGTCGCCGAGGAGCGGGCCCAGGAGCGCGCCCAGCACGAGCCCGATCAGGATCTTGGTATGTAATTGCACGTGACCGTCCTCTGCGCGTCCGCGCGCGTCGCTGCGTTTCGTTCCGTTTGCGGAAGTGTGACAAGTTGTCGGCGGCGGTTCGCCGGGGCAACCGCGTCAG
Source organism: uncultured Gemmatimonadaceae bacterium (assembly GCA_964416095.1). GTDB lineage: Bacteria > Gemmatimonadota > Gemmatimonadetes > Longimicrobiales > RSA9 > CAYQCY01. The sequence continues at coordinate 21,287 of CAYQCY010000025.1, read as the reverse complement.
GCCGACGCCGGCTCCGCCGGCTCCTCCACTTCCAGGAGCGCGATGGCGAACACCTCGTCCATGCGTTCCACGAACTGGAAGGTGATGCCCTGCCGGACGTCGTCCGGCACCTCGCGCAGGTCCCGCTCGTTGCCGGCGGGCAGGACGACTTCCCGGATCCCCGCCCGGTACGCCGCCAGCACCTTCTCCTTGATGCCGCCCACTTCCAGGACCTTGCCCCGGAGCGTGACCTCCCCGGTCACCGCCACATCGTGACGCACGGGCCGGTCGGAGAGCGTGGATGCCAGGGCGAGCATGACGGCGACGCCGGCCGATGGCCCGTCTTTCGGCACGGCGCCCACCGGGAAGTGGACGTGGATGTCCACGCCCATGAAGAGCTCCGCCGGGATGCCCAGCTCATCGGAGCGGCTGCGCACGTAGGAGTACGCCGCCACTACCGATTCCTGCATGACATCGCCGAGGAACCCCGTGGTGAGCAGGTTCCCGGCGCCGGGCATGATCAGCGCCTCGATGAACATGATCTCGCCGCCGGCGGCGGTCCACGCCAGCCCGGTGACGACGCCGACCTCGGGCTGCTTCTCCGCGGGTGTGGCCGTGTAGTGGGGCAGGCCGAGGATGTCGATGATGCGGTCCTGGTCGATGGCCCAGTCGCCCCGGTCCCCGCCGGCCTTGGCCCGGGCCCGGGTGCGGAGCAGCGTGGCCAGGACCCTCCGCATCCCTTCCAGGCCGGCGTCCCGGGCGTAGCCCCGGGCAAGGAAGGCGAGGGCCTCCCGGTCCAGCACGACGTCGCCGGACTCGAGGCCGTGCTGCGCCACCAGGCGCGGGACCAGCTTGGCCTCGGCGATGGCGACCTTCTCTTCCGGCGTGTAGCCGGCGAGCCGGATCTCCACGAGCAGCTCCCGCACGTCGTGGGGGATGCGGAAGAAATCCCGGGCCGTGGCCACGAACATCACGTCCTGCAGGTCGAACGGGATGTCCAGGTAGCGGTCTACGAACCGGTCGCGGCACTCCCAGCCCAGCGTCTCCTCCACGGCGGACGCCGGGTCGCCTTCCACCTTGCCCATCCCCAGCGTGTCCAGCTCCTCCAACAGGATGACGATGTCCCTGGCGCCCGTGTCCCGGAGCCCCTGCAGGATCTTTCCGGGCCGGGCATCGGGCCGCGTCCTGCGCTGGCCCATCAGCTCCGACTCGCCCCGTCCGCGCAGCTCGATGCGGCAGAGAGGGCGACCGACCCCACGGGCGAGGGCCCGGACCAGGGCCGTCTTCCCCACGTCCGGCGGGCCCACCAGGCAGGGCACGGGCCCGCTCAGGTCGTCCTTGAGCTGCGCCACCGCCAGGAGGTCCAGGAGCCGTTCCTTCGGCTCCGTGAGCCCGAGCAGGTCGCGGTCCAGCGCCGCGCTCACCCGGCCCAGGTCCATGTCTCCGGGGCCCGCCGTGACCCGGCGGGTCCAGGGCAGGCTGAGCAGCCAGTCGACGTAGTGGCGGATGTCGGCGGCCTGCGGAGCCACCGTGCCCACCGCCCGTAGCCGTTCCACCTCGAGTCGTGCCCGGGCCGCCACCTCCGGAGGCAGGCCGGACGTGTCGATGCGGCGGAACAGCTCCACCGCCTCCCGCTCGGCGGGATCGATGGCGCCGAGCTGGGCCTGGAGCTGCTTGATCCGCCGGCGCAGCTCGCTCATGTACTCGTCCCGGGACCGGATCGTGGCTTCGCCAGCGGTCTCCGCCGGGGCCGGCGGGGCGGCAGCGTCGTCGTCTTCGGGTCCGGGTGTCTGCTCCGGCGCGCCGGCCTGTGGCGTGCGGTCGTGCTCGGCGGCCCGGACATCCTGGATGTGACGGTACTCCCGTTCGATCACCTCGACCACGAACTGGAGGCGTTCCGCCACGTCCAGCCGCTGGAGCACCTCGTCCTTGAGGCGCGGCGGGAAATTGGCCAGCGTCGCCACGAGGTCGGCGAACCGGCCCGGATCGGCCACGTTCATGCGGAGCACCGCCGGGATCTCGTGGGGCACCCGCTCCACGGCGTCGGCCAGCGCCTCAAGGATGGTGATGACGCGGGCGACGACCACGTCCGCCTCCACCGGATCCGCAGGGACCTCCTCCACCGGCTCCACCCGGGCGGTGTAGTAGCCGCCGTTGCGCTCCACGGCCGTGACGCGGACGCGCCGGAGCCCCTGGAGCGTGACCTGGACCGCGCCGCCGGGCAGGTTCAGCCGATCGGCGACCTCGGTCATGACGCCGACCTTCCCGACCCACGGCCCGGGGTCGACCTCGGCGCTGGGGTCGCCCCGATCCACGACCGTGGCCACCTGGAAGGCGTCCTCCTCCCGGACCGCCAGCAGCTCCAGCGTGGGGCGCATGCCCAGGTGGATGGAGGCCGCTCCCATGGGAAACACGAGGGTGCTCCGTAGCGGGATGACCGGCAGCGTGTCCGGGATCTCGCCGTTGGGGTGTACGGGGTTCATCCGTCGGCTCCGTCTCTACGGCCCGGGTTGCGGGCTCGGGCTCGCCCGTCGCCGGCCGTCATGCGGTCACACACGCACGGCCGGCGAGGACGGGTCCGGACGACGCGTCGCGGCGAGGCGCCGGTCCAGTTTGCGGAAGTAGCGACCGAGGCGGCGCGCGTTCACACCGAAGTCGGCCCAGCCGGTGCGGCAGGCCGAGAGAGCGTCGACCCGGGTCTGGGCGTCCGGGTCCAGCCCGATCCGGATCGTGACCACGCTGTTCAGACGCTCCACCCGACCCTCCACGCGGGCCCGGATGATCCCCTCCTCGTCGTCGTCGCTGACGAGGCGCCAGTACCGTAGCTCCGACCTGATGAGGTCCAGCGTGGCGCGCCACACGTCCTCGAAGGGGATGGCGTAGGTCCGGCCTTCCAGCCGGGCGTCCTCGGAGTCCGGCGTGGTGAAGGCGACGTTCCGCGTCAGGCCAAGCCAGAGGCGACGGCGCAGGTTCATCGCGAGTCGATGAGAAACACCACGGTGACCGAGGCCGAGACGCTCACCATTCCGGGCTCCACCGGCGTGGACGGCCTGGCCTCGAGGCGGATGGTGGAGGACGGCGGCTCCGGACCGGCGGTGGTGCTCACCGAGATGGCCCGACCCAGGACGGTTCCAAGGGCGTCGGCGAGGATCCCCGCCTCCCGACGTGCCCGTTCCACGGCTTGACGCAACGCGGCTTCCCGGGCCTCCGCCGGGTCCGACAGGCGGAAGGTCAGGCCGTCGACCCGGTTGGCGCCGGCCTCGATGGCCACGTCGATGATCGTGCCCACCGCGGCGGGGTCGTCCAGCTCGACCTCGATCCGGTTCGTTGCGGCGTACCCCGCCAGGTGCGGCTCCTGGCCCGGCTCCGGGCGGCTGTAGCGGGGTCGGAGCCAGATCTGCTGCGTCGTGATGGCGTCCATCGGGACCCCCGCCTCACGGAGCGCGGAGTGCACGCCGTGCATGGCCTCGGCGTTGGCTCGGGTCGCGGCCTCCGCGACGGCCGCGCTCGTCTCCACGGCGAACCGGACCGTTGCGCGATCCGGCGCCCGCTCCACGCGAGCGCTGGCGTGAACCGTGATGGTCTCGCCCTCGGCCGGCTCGGCTTGCTGGGCACCGATGGGCTGAGCCGCGCAGCCCGCCAGCCACGGCGCCGCGGCGGCGGCCACGATGAGTCGCTTCATCCGCCCTCCAGCCTCCACGCTGAGTTCCTGTCAAGATAGATCGCAAGGTCCGGCGATGCGAGCGAACTCCCGTGACGGCTCCGTCGCGGCCCGGTGGTTGCATGAACGGGGGGCTGGTCGCCTTTTTCGCGGAGAGCCGCTGCCCGGCGACGGACCGGGACACCGGCACGGACTCCATCGCGACGCGGGAGCTTCACGTGAAAGTCGTCATACCCCTGGCAGGCAAGGGCACGCGCCTGCGGCCCCACACGCACGTCACGCCGAAGCCGCTGATCGAGGTCGCCGGCAAGCCCGTCATGAGCTACATCCTGGACGATCTGCAGGCCATGGGCGCGCGGGAGATCGTCTTCATCACCGGGTACCTGAAAGAGAAGATCGAGGCCTACATCACCGGGGAGTACCCGTCGTTCACCGCCCATTTCGTCGAGCAGAAGGTTCAGGATGGAACGGCCGGCGCGGTGAAGCTCGCCCGGCCGTACATCGACGAGGACGTGCTCATCCTGTTCGTCGATACGCTCTTCGACGCCGATCTCTCCGTCATCGAGACCATGGAGGACGCCGACGGCGTCATCTGGGCCAAGGAGGTGGAGGACTACCAGCGTTTCGGCGTCATCGTCAACGACGAGCAGGGGTACATGCAGCGGATCGTGGAGAAGCCCAGCGAGCCCATCTCGAAGCTCGCGAATATCGGCCTCTACTACATCCGTGACTGGAAGCTGCTGTTCGAGGGCATCGACCACGCCCTCGCCGGCGAGCCGGGGAAGGGCGGCGAGTACTACCTCACCGACGCCTTCCAGTACATGATCGACCGCGGCTCCCGCATCAAGACGCTGGAGGTCAGCGGCTGGTACGACTGCGGCAAGCCCGAGACGCTGCTGGAGACGAACCGCCATCTGCTGGAGACGGGCCGCGCCCGCCGTCCCGCCCCTGCCAAAGGCGTCACCATCCACGACCCGGTGCGTGTGGAGGACGAGGTCACGCTGGCGGACTGCGAGATCGGGCCGAACGTCAGCATCGGCGCCGGCGCCTCGATCCGGGGCAGCCGGATCCGCGACGCCATCATCGGCCACGACGCTTCCATCGAGGACGCCGACCTGCACGACGCCATGATCGGCGACCACGCCGTGGTCCGGGCCATTGCCGGCACGGCCGACCTCGGCCACCACTCGGAGGTGGCCGGGGAGTAGCCCGCGGCCGGGGTGCGCGGGTCAGTCGTCCAGCACCGCCAGTGCCACCAGGAGGGCCCGCTCGATCCCTTCGGGTCCGCCCTCGTTCTCGTACCACTCGTCCGTGGTGTGCATGCCCCCGGACCGGCCGCCGGCCCCCATGCCGACGGCCGGGATACCCAACGCCATGGGCACGTTCGCGTCCGTGGAGGATGCCGCACGACGAGGCTCGACGCCCACGGCCCGGGTGGCCGCATCCGCCGCTTCCACGATCAGGGCCCCGGCCTCCGTCTGCCCCGCCGGTCGGTCGCCGATGAGCTCCAGCTCCAGCTCCAGGCGCTCCGTGCCTCGCTTCCGGCGGCGGTTCGCGGCCGCCACCGCCCGCCGGATCGCTTCCCGGACCCGCTCGTCCATGGCCTCCAGGACTTCCGGCGAGACGCTGCGCAGGTCCAGTTCCAGCCATGCCGACTGGGGGATCGCGTTCACGCTCGTGCCGCCGCCGAGCCGGGTCACGGAGAGGACCGTGCGGGGCTCGCTCCGCAGGCGGATCTCGGCAAGCGCCGCCGTCGCCGCACCCACCGCGTGGACCGGGTTGGCCAGCCCCCAGTCGGACCAGGAGTGACCGCCGGGACCACGGATCGTGGCACGGTACCGCCGCGACCCGACGCCCCGGTCGATGACCCGGTCGAGCCCCGTGCCGTCCAGGGTCATGAACGCCGCGGCACGGCGGTACGGTCCATCCTCCCGGAACAGGTGCTTCACGCCCCGCAAATCACCCCGCCCTTCCTCCCCCACCGTCGCCGCAAGCGCCAGCGGCCGCCGCGGCACCAACCCCGCCGCCCCCAACGCTCGCACGATGGCCAGGATCGCCGCGAGGCCCCGCGCGTCATCCGCGATGCCCGGGGCACGGATCCGCGCGCCGTCCCGCCGCACCGTCAGATCCGTGCCCTCGTCGAACACGGTGTCCAGATGCGCCGACAGGATCACCGGAGCCGCATCCGGCTCCCGGCCCGGGAGCCGGCCCAGCACGTTCCCGGCCTCGTCCCGCTCGACCGCCTCCAGGCCCAGAGACTCGAAGCGGCCCAGCATCCACTCGCCCCGTTCCGTCTCACCGAACGGCGGAGCCGGAATCACCACCACCGCCTCCATGTCCGCCAACGTCCGCTCATCCGTCTCCCGGATGGAACGGCGCGCCCGCTCCACCGCCTCGTCGCTCACGAGCCGGCCCACGCGCTCGGACCCGCTCACCGCGGACCCCCCGCCCGCGCGAGGTCGCCCGGACCGATCTCGTCGACAACCGGCGGAATGCGCCGGCACGTTTTCGCGTCCATTCCCCACTCCCCGTATGTCCAGGCATCTCCATCGGCCTGCCGCCGGCGGCCGGGCCGGCGGGGACGCCTTCGCCCGCGGCCGGCAGATCGCCAGCGGCAGGCTCAACATTGCGCCTGACGCCGCCGCGCGCACGGTGCGGGCCGATCCCATCCTCGAAGAAGACGCATTCCGGACGGGCACGGGCGTGCGCGCGTCCGCGATCCTCGAGGTCAGGGCGATAGGGGACGACCGGGTGGCGGACCGCCTCCGGGCGGGTGTCCCGGCGTCGTTTGTCGGCCTGCGGCAGCCCGATGGTGTGAGCTACAGGAGAGGGATACGCCTGACGGTGTGGGCGGGTGCGGCGCCCCCGATGTCTACCCGCCCCGCCTTTCGCGCTCGTCCTCGTCCTTCTCCCGGTCCCGGTCGTCGTCGCGATGACGTTCCCGGGCCTCCTGCAGCAGCCGCTCGTACTCGTCCCGTTGCTCCGGCGTAAGCACGTCCTTGATCCCCGCCCGCGTGGAGTCCACGATCTCGCGCAGGCGTGGACCGGCGCTGTCCCAGAAGGCGTCCACCTGGGCGTGGCGCACCTCCAGCACGGAGTCGATGCGTGCCCGCTGCTCGTCCGTCAGGTCGAGCTGTTCGAACACGTAACCACGGCGCCGGTCGTCGTCCTGGTCACGCCGGTCGTCGCCGGCATCGAAGGCACGCATGATCGCCGCGCCGGCCAGGAGCCCTACCACGAAGGTCACCGCCAGGACGCCCAGGCCCACAGCCCGGACCCGCGTGCCGCGGTCGCTCATGGGCCTTCCTCCAGCGCCAGGACGAGGTCGGCGGTGGTGGGCTCACGCTCCGCGGCGAGCCAGTCGGAGACCGGTGACGGGATCTCGAAGGCCTCGGCGACGCTCCAGTGCTCGGCCCCGGCGTCGGGCTCCAGCAGGGCAAGGGCCGCGGCAAAGACCAGGATCAACACGGCCGCAATGCGGAGCAGCGGCCGCGCCCAGGTCGCCACGACCGCAAGCGCGTCCGGCGCGCGTCGGGCGAGCTCGCCCGACGCCCGCTCCATGATCGCCGCCACGAGAGGCTCGAGCCGTTCGTCGTCCGGCGCCAGGGGCGACAGGTCCATGCGTTCCGTGTCCATTCAGTCCTCCTGGCTCAGCGTGAGGTCCGTCGCCCGCAGCGCCTTCCTGCCGTACGACAGGTGCGCTCGCACCGTCCCCTCCGGCAGCCCCATCCGCTCGGCGATCTCACGATGCTTCCAGCCCTCCAGGTCGTGCAGGATCAGCACCTCGCGCTGCACGTCCGTCAGCGTTTCCATGGCCACGATCAACCGTTCCCGAAGCTGTGCCCGTTCCGCCTCCCGCGCCGGGTCCGCAGTCGACGCCGGCTGGACCCTGTCCAGCGGCGCGGCCTTTCGCACCGATCGGTAACGGCGCAGGCTGTGCGCACGGTTCCGGACGATGCTCAGGAACCACGCACCGAACTTCTCCGGGTCCCGGCAGCCGTCCAGCTTCTCGAGCGCCGTGATGAACGCGTCCTGGCACACATCCTCCGCGTCCGCCGGCTCCCGTACAACGCCCAGCGCCACCGCGTGCGCAGGACGGATGTAGCGTCGGACCAGCTCCTCGAACGCCTCCGCGTCTCCTTCCAGGCTCCGGCGAACGAGAGTCGAGTCGGCGGTCATGGTCTGTCAGAAAGACGCGCGAGGCGCCCAAAACGTTGATGTCACCATGCGGCGGCCGTCTCCCGGATTCGGTAACGACGCGCTCGCGCACGCGCGATGTGGACGGCCGGTCACCGGCCCGCGGCCGGCCGGGACGTTTGTGACAGCTCGGTTACACGATCCGCGCACGCGGCGTGACACGCGCCGTCTACGTTCCCCATACGCCGTTACGGAACGAAGCGCGACGTCCGTCGAACATGGTGCGTCGCGTGTAAGAATACATACGAGAAGCGCGGTTCCCAACATAGATGGTCAGAAGCGAGCGGAGCATGGACAGGCAAACTCGGCGACAACCCGGACGCACCGTCCTGTGGAGCGCTGTCCGGTCATCCGGGACGTTGCGGTACGTCGTGACGGCGGCCGCATTTTTCGTCATGGCCGGCGGCGCGGCGGCGCAGAACGGCCAGCCCGGTCGCGTCACGGGTCGGGTGGTGAACGAGCAGAACGGCGAGGGCGTCCCGGGTGCGCAGGTCTACGTGCCGGGGACGGGCCGGGGCACGCTGACCGGGGTCGATGGACGCTATATGGTGCTGGGCGTGCCGGCGGGCACGCACGAGGTCGCGGTCCAGATGATCGGTTACGCGCCGAAGACGGTGACGGGCGTGATGGTGAGCGGCGATGAGAACACCGTCCTGAACATCGCGGTCACGCCGAAAGCCATCGAGCTGGGTGAGATCCGGGTTTCGGCGGAGCGGGAGCGCGGCAGCACCATGGCGCTGTTGAGCGAACGTCGCAGAGCGGCGACGGTGACGGACGCCATCGGCTCGGAGCAGATCGACAGGTCGCCCGACGGCGATGCGGCGGCCGTGCTCTCCCGCGCGCCCGGCGTGTCGGTGGTGGGTGGCAAGTACGTGTACGTGCGCGGCCTCGGCGAGCGCTACGGGCAGGCCACGATCAACGGCTCACCGTTGCCTTCGCCGGAACCGGACAAGAAGGTCGTTCCGCTGGACCTGATCCCGTCGGACTTCCTCGAAAGCGTGGTGACGGCGAAGACCTACGCGCCGGACCAGCCGGGCGACTACGCGGGCGCCCTGGTCCAGATCAACACGCGCGATTTCCCGGCGTTCGGGATCTTCAAGCTGGGGCTGTCGTCCTCGTTCAACACTGTGGCCACGTTCGAGGACGGCTACGGCTACGTGGGCGGCGACCTGGACTTCCTGACGATCGAGGACGGTACGCGCGACCTGCCCGGCATCCTCCCGGACAACGTCCGGATCACGAGCGGCAACATCGCGAGTGGCGACCTGGAGCGTATCGGCGAGGCGTTCGTCGGCCCGTGGGGGCCGACCACGACCACGCTGCCCCCCGGCCAAGGCTTCAGCCTGGCGCTGGGCAACCAGGTGTTGCTGGGTGAAGAGCGCTCGCTGGGCTACCTGCTCTCGGTGTCCCAGTCCAACGGGTACACGAACCGCTCGGACCTCGTGGAACGGGTGTTCTCGTCGGCCGCGGGTTCGGAGCCCGAGGTCGACTACGCCGGCCTCAGCACGTCGCAGCAGGCGGCGCTCGGCGGCCTGCTGAACCTGGCGGCGGACCTGAGCCCGTCGAGCCGGGTGAGCCTGTCCGTCATGTACAACCGGACGGTCGACGACGAGTCCCGGATCCTCGAAGGGTTCAACCTGGACTCGAACGGCGACCAGCGGAACACGCGTATCCAGTTCCTGGAGCAGACGGTCACGACGACGCAGCTCAGGGGCGAACACCGGCTCGGCTTCCTCGGCGACGTGGCCCTGGGCTGGCGCGGCAGCTACTCGAAGGCGCGCCGCTACGAGCCGAACACCCGTGAGGTCCTGTACCGTGAGAACGGCGGGGTCTTCCTCTGGGAGGACTTCGTCCAGAGCGGCAGCGTGTTCCATTCGGACCTGGACGAGGACACGTACGGCGCCGGCCTCGACATCGCGGTGCCGATGAGCTTCCGCGGGCTGCCCGCGGAGCTCTCGTTCGGCGGCGCGCTGGACCTGCGTGAGCGGAACAACTTCGCGCGCCGGTTCCGGTTCCGGCCGGACGGGCAGCTTCCCACGGAGGTGCGGACCCGGGACCCGAACGACCTCTTCACGCCGGCAACCATCGGGCCGGGCGGACTCCAGATCGTGGAGTCCACGTTCCGCGCCGACAACTACGATGCGAGCCAGTCCATCTACGCCGGCTACGCCATGGTCGACCTGGAGCTGCTGCCCCGGGTCCGGGTGCTGACCGGCGCGCGCGTCGAACGGGCCACGCAGACCGTGACGCCCTTCGACCTGTTCCCGACGAACCAGGAGCCGCTGGACGAGGCGATCCTGGACGACACGGACCTGCTCCCGGCCGTCAACCTGACGTACTCGCCCAACAGCCAGATGAACATCCGGCTGGGCGCGTCGCAGACGCTGGCGCGCCCCCAGTTCCGGGAGCTGGCGCCGTTCACCTTCGCCGACTACGCCGGCGGCTTCCTGACCGTGGGCAATCCCGTGCTGGGCCGGACGCTGATCCGCAACTTCGACGCCCGCTGGGAGTGGTTCCCGGGCCTGGGCTCGCTCATCGCGGTGAGCGCGTTCCACAAGGACTTCGATGATCCCATCGAGGTCGTCGTCTTCCCCAGCACCGAGCTGATCAAGAGCTGGACGAACGCCGATGGCGCCACCAACTACGGCGCCGAGATCGAGGTCAGGGCCCCGCTCGGCGCGCTGGGCCCCGCGTTCCGCCCGTTCGCCCTCAATGCGAACCTCACGCTGGTGGAGTCGGACGTCCACATCGCGGAGACGGCCACGATCTACCTGCCGGGCACCGGGACCATCGACCTGACCGGGCTCGAGGACCGGAACCGGCCGCTCCAGGGCCAGTCGCCCTACGTGGTCAACCTCGGCCTGAGCTACGCCAGTGCACGGCTCGGCACCACGGCGACCCTGCTGTTCAACCGGTTCGGCCGCCGCATCGACAGCGTCGGCGGCCGGACGCTCCCCGACATCTACGAGGAAGCGCGGAGCACGCTCGACGTCGTGCTGCAGCAGCCGCTCGCCGGCGGCGTCTCGGTCAAGCTCTCCGCGAAACGCCTCGTCGGCAACGAGGTGGCGTTCACCCAGTCCGGCGACGTCGTACGCGGGTACGACACCGGCCGCACCTTCTCGGTCTCCCTCAGCTGGGGCGCTGGCGGATGACCGCTTTCCGGCGGTGGGGGCCCACCGCCCGGGACAACCTGTCACGATCTGGTACAACACGCGAAGGAGGACGAATGTCCCTGAACCGGAATGTCTTGCGTCTCGCTCTCGGCCTTTTCGTGGCCGTGGGCCTGGCCGCCTGCGAAGACGACCCGGCCGAGCCGGATCCGTTGCTCGCGCCCACCGGCGTGTCCGTCGCCGAATCAAGCGGCGGCGACGCCCTCGTGGTGACGTGGAACGCGGTCTCGGAAGCCGAGTCCTACACGGTGCAGCGCCAGACTTTGGGCGATGCCACGTTCACCGACCTGGCCACGGGCCTGACGGAGACGTCCCACACGGACGACACCGCCGTGCCCGCCACGACCTACCTCTACCGCGTGGTCTCCGTGCGTGGAACGGAGACGGCCAACAGCGACCCCGTGATCGGGGAGATCGGGCTGAGGGTCGCCGAGGTCAGTGGCGCCATCACCGGCGCACGTGCCTTCTCCGCCGATACCACGTACATCCTCCAGGGGATCGTGACGGTGGACAGCGGCGCGGTGCTGACCGTCGAGCCCGGCACGCTCATCCTCGGCGACGTCAATGTCCAGCCTACCGCGCTGATCGTGCGACGGGGCGGCAGGATCGTGGCGGACGGCACGGCCAGCGAGCCTATCGTCTTCACGAGCTCGGCGCCCGAGGGCCAGCGGGCTTCGGGTGACTGGGGCGGCGTGGTCATCAACGGCTTCTCCATCTGCAACTTCCCGGCCGACCAGTGTGTGGGCGAGGGTAGCTCCGGCCAGTACGGCGGCGACATCCTCGACGACGACAGCGGCACGCTCCGCTACGTCCGCATCGAGTACGCAGGCTTCGAGATCAGCTTCGGCAACGAGCTGAACGGCCTGACGCTGAACGGCGTCGGCTCCGGCACCACGATCGAGTACGTCCAATCCCACTACGGCCTGGACGACGGCATCGAGTGGTTCGGCGGCACGGTGAACGCCAGGTACCTGGTGGTCACGGGGGCGAACGACGACTCGTTCGATTACTCCACCGGCTGGCAGGGGTACGGCCAGTTCTGGATCGTCCAGCAGGACCCGGCCAACGGCGCGGACAACGGCTTCGAGGTGGACAACAACGAGGACGACTACTCGGCCACGCCCCTCACCAGCCCGACCATCTACAACGTCACCATGGTGGGCGCCAACGACCCAGACGAGGGTGACACGGGCCTGCTCATGCGGCGCGGCACGGCCGGTGAGGTCCGCAACGTCATCGTCATGGGCTTCAGCGACGGTCTCGACATCGACAACAATGAGACCTACGCCCAATGCGCCAACGGTGGCCTGGTCATCGACTACGTGATCTACCACGACAACGGCAACTACCTCAACGACGACTCGGACGACGAGACCGCCTGCACGAGCCTGGACGCCTGGGCCAACGTCACGGAAGGCGATCCACTTCTCGGCGATCCCTACAACTTCGCGTCGCCCGACTGGGTACCGGCCACCGGTGGCCCCGCCGACAACGGCGCGACCCCACCGGACAACGGCTTCTTCGACGTCACGGCCGCCTACGTCGGCGCGGTGGAGCCCGGTGCCAGCTCATCGTGGTACTCGGGCTGGATCACGACCGCTCGCAACTGACGCGCGGGCCCCGTCACCGTGATCGGAACAGCGGTCACCCGCGCGCCCGCGCGGGTGACCGCTGTTTGATCCCCCGGCCCCGTGACCAGGTGAAACTCGAATCACGCAACGATGTGGCACGGAACAACGCTCGCAAACGCGTACCCGGCGTCGCGATGCTCGCAACGGTCGCAGCCGGTGTCCTGACCCTGGTCGCCTGCGATCACGACGCGCAGCCCCTGCCGGGCAGCGCGCCCTCCCTCGAAGCGCTGGGCCGGACCGTCTGGGACGCCCTCGTAAGCGGCGACACCGCGGCCCTCGCCGCCGTGCGCCTGACCGAATACGAGCACAACGAGCTGGTGTGGCCCGTGCTTCCAGCCGCCAGGCCGGAGGTCGACTTCCCGGTCGACCTGGCCTGGGAGAACATCGAGCGCAGGAACCACAGGGCCAGGAGCAGGCTCCTGGCGGCGTTCCGCGACTCGGACGCCGAACTCCGGGCTACCGAGTGCCGAGGCGAGACCGAGGAGTTCGAGACGTTCCACGTGCTCCAGGACTGTTGCCTGGTGCTCCACCACCCCCGTCGCGGCCGGCTCGACCTCCAGGCGTTCCGTTACGTTCACGTCATGAACCATGGTTACAAGATCTTCCGGTACTACGACGACTGAAAGCCGTGCAAACCTCCGTGGCCCGTACCATACTTGAGCAGACGCCGCTGGCGACAGAGCAGAGTGCCCCGCCGCACGGCGGGCGTCGTGATCGTTTCGTTACATTCATGTGACAGCCGGGAGACGGGTCCGCGTTACCATCGAGAAAACCGCAGCGCTCGAGGAGTGGACATGACATGGAACGCGGGTGGCGGGTCCGGGGCGAAGCCGTCGTCGAACGGCTCATCGACGACGCAGGTGCTCGTGGTGGAGGACGAGCGGGACATCGCGGCGCTCGTGGCGTACCACCTGACCCGGGAAGGATACAGTGTGCGCACGGTGGGCACGGGCTCGGCGGCGCTGGAGGCGGTGGCGCACGAGCGGCCGGACCTGGTCGTGCTGGATCTGATGCTGCCCGAGTGGTCCGGCTACGATGTCCTGCAGGAGCTGAGGCGGAAGCCGGACATGGCGGATGTGCCGGTGGTGGTGCTCACGGCGCGTCGGGAGGAGGCGGACCGGATCAAGGGTCTGGAGCTGGGGGCGGACGACTACGTGACGAAGCCGTTCAGCCCCCAGGAGCTGGTGCTGCGGATCGGCGCGGTGTTGCGCCGGGTGCAGGCGCCGTCGGTGTCGGGCTCGGGCCGGATGCTGCGAGGCGGCCCCGTCGTGGTGGACATTTCCGCCATGCAGGTCAAGGTTGACGGGATGGACGTGGAGTTGACGCCGACGGAATACCGGCTGCTGGTCGCGCTGATGGAGCGACGGGGCCGGGTGCAGAGCCGCAGGCAGTTGTTGCAGGCGGCGTGGGACATCCACGTGGACATCGAGACCCGGACGGTGGACATGCACGTGCAGCGGTTGCGCTCGAAGTTGGCCGATGCCGGGTCGTACATCGAGACCGTGCGCGGGTTCGGGTACCGGTTCCGGGGCGACGGCGACACCTCGTGAGCGCCCGATTCCGCCTGACCGTCGCGTTGCCGGTGGTGGCGGTCGGGGTGGTGGCCGCCGGGTTCGCGGTGGTGGCGGCGTCCATGCCCGAGCCGACGGACGCCTCTTCCAGGGCCGCGCTGGACGCGGCCTCGCGGACGCTGGCGCTGTGGGCGGTCGTGACCGCGACGGCGAGCGGGCTCGTGGCCTGGCTCCTTGCCCGTCTCATCGTGAAGCCGCTGGACCGGATCCGGCGACAGGCCCTCCGGCCCGGAGAGCCGGCGCCGCCTCGCCTCTCCCATACCGTGTTCCACGAGCTCCATGCCGTGGCGTGGGGGCTCCACCAGCTCCATCAAGAGTACGCGAGCCGCCTGGGCCGGGCCGCCGCCGAGCAGAGCGAGCTGGAAGCGCTGGTGGAAGCAGTCTCCGAAGGCCTGATCCAGGTCTCGCCGGATGGGACCCTGGTGAAGGCGAACCCGGCGGCCGTCGAGCTCCTGGCCCTGCCGGACGATGCCGAGGGCCAGCCGGTGGGGACCGTGGTGCGGAACGCCCGGCTCCGGGAGACGCTCGGCCGGGCGGTCCGGAGCGGGACCATGGAGGCCCGGGAGGTCGCCCTGGACGACCGGCGGCTCCTGGTGACCGCGGACCCGCTGGACGGAGGCGGGATCGTCGTCACGTTGATGGATCTCACGACCGTCCGACGCCTGGAGGAAGTGCGCCGCGATTTCGTGGCCAACGCCAGCCACGAGCTCAAGACGCCGCTCACCTCCATCCGCGGCTACACGGAGACGATCCTGCACGCGGACCTGCCGGAATCCGACCGCCGCATGTTCCTGACCACGATCTCCCGGAACGCGGAGCGGCTTCAGCGCATCGTGGACGACCTGCTGGACCTGTCCCGGCTCGAGTCCGGGAAGTGGCGGCCCGGTGCCGAGGCCGTGGACCTCGCCGACGCGGCCGCCGCCTGCTGGCGCAGCCAGTTCGAGGACGCGGGCCGGGAGCGCGACATCCATTTCGATGTGGCGCAACCCGACGGCCTCGCGGCCCGGGCCGATGCCCAGGCGCTGGACCAGATCTTCGCCAACCTGCTCAGCAACGCGCTCCGCTACGCACCGGACGGCGGACACATCGCCGTCTCCGTCTCCGTCTGCGACGATCCGGTGGCCGCCATCACCGGTGCCGGCGGCAGCCTGCCGTCCGTGCCCCGGCGCCCCGGCGAGGGCGCGCGCCTCGACGAAGAGGAGCACTGGGTCCTCGTGGAGGTGCGGGACGACGGTACCGGCATCCCCCAGGACGCCCTGTCCAGGATCTTCGAACGGTTCTACCGCGTCGATCCCGCTCGCTCCCGGGCCGAGGGCGGCACGGGCCTCGGCCTCTCCATCGTCCGCCACCTCGTCGAATCCATGGGCGGCACCGTCTGGGCCGAAAGCGAGCTCGGCAAGGGCACCGCCGTCCGGTTCCTCCTGCCCCGGTCCGGAGGCCCTCCCGGGCCGTGACCGTGTTACGCGCATGTTACGGTCCCGTGACGGGGCGGTGGGGTGTCGGTGTTACATCTCTTGCGGGTCTGTTACATGTCGAGAAGCGGGTAACGCTACACTCCGACGGAGACCGCGGCCGGACGTGCGTGGAGCCGTCGTGCAGATACAGCACTCCTTGCGAAGCGGGATTCCCTGGAAAGGAAGGGCCATGATGAGCGCACGAAAAGCGATGGTCGGACTGGTCGTGGCGGCGGGCGTCGCGGCGTGCGGCGGTGGGGACGGGGTGAGCGGATCGGTGGAGATCGATGGCTCGAGCACCGTCTTCCCCATAACGGAGGCGGTGGCCGAAGAGTTCATGATGAACGTGAGCCGGGCTGTCCGTGTGAACGTGGGCTTTTCGGGCACGGGCGGCGGGTTCAAGCGCTTCTGCGCCGGCGAGACGGCGATCAGCGACGCGTCGCGTGCGATCAAGGACACGGAGCGGGCGATGTGCGCGGAGAACGGGGTGGAGTTCATCGAGCTGACGGTGGCCTACGACGGCATCTCGGTGGTGGTGAACCCGGACAACACGTGGGTGGACTGCGTGACGGTGGAGGAGCTGCGGCGGATCTGGGAGCCGGGCAGCGCGGTGACGAGCTGGGCGGAGGTGCGGGACGCCTTCCCGGACCGGGAGCTTCGCCTGTACGGTCCGGGTACCGATTCGGGCACGTTCGACTACTTCACCGAGGCCATCATGGGTGAGGAGGATGCAAGCCGTTCGGACTACACCGCCTCGGAGGACGACAACGTGCTGGTCCAGGGCGTGGCGGGGGACGAGGGTGCGCTGGGGTACTTCGGCTTCGCCTACTACGAGGAGAACCGGGAACGTATCGACGTGCTGGCGGTGGACAACGGGGACGGCTGCGTGGCCCCGAGCCGGGAGACGATCCGGACGAACGAGTACGCCCCGCTGTCGCGGCCCATGTTCATCTACGTGAACACGGCGGCCCTGCGGGAGGACCATGTGAGGACGTTCGTCCGCTACTACATGGAGAACGCGCCGGAGCTGGTCCCGCAGGTCGGGTACGTGGCGCTGGAGGCTGAGGACTACCAGGCGAACCTGGCGCGGATCGACGCGGTCACGGGCGGCTGACGGGAGCAACGGTGACGGATCGCACGACGACGGGTCCGGGCATGGACGTGGAGCCGGCGGTGGCGGGGGGGCCGCCGCCGGCCATGCCGCCGCCGGCGCCGCTGGAGAGCCGGGACCGGGCACGGCGCCAGGTGGGCGAGAAGGTCATCGGCGGGGTCCTCTTCGCCGCGAGCGCGGTCTCGATCCTGACCACGGTGGGGATCGTGTTGGTGCTGCTGGTGGAGGCCGGCGGGTTTTTCATGGAGGTCTCGCCGTGGGAGTTCCTCACGGGCACGCGCTGGGCGCCCCTGTTCCGGGACCAGAGCTTCGGGGTGCTGCCGCTGGTGGCCGGCTCGGTGCTGGTGGCCGTGGGCGCCGCGCTGGTGGCGTTGCCCGTGGGGCTGGCCGCGGCGGTGTACCTGAGCGAGTACGCGCCGGAGCGGCTGCGACGCGTCATCAAGCCGGCGCTGGAGATCCTGGCGGGAATCCCCACCGTGGTGTACGGCTACTTCGCCCTCACCTTCGTCACGCCCATCATCCGGACCTTCTTCCCGGACGCGAACATCTTCAACGCGGCGAGCGCCAGCGTCGTCGTGGGGATCATGATCATCCCCATGGTGTCCTCGCTGTCCGAGGACGCCATGCGGGCGGTGCCGGACGCGCTCCGGGAGGGAGCGTACGCCCTGGGCGCCACACGCTACGAGGTGGCGACCCGGACGGTGGTGCCCGCCGCGCTGTCGGGCGTGGTGGCGTCGTTCATCCTGGCCATGTCCAGGGCCATCGGCGAGACCATGGCCGTCACCATCGCGGCCGGCGCGACGCCGAACATGACGCTCAACCCGCTCGAGAGCATCCAGACCATGACGGCCTACATCGTCCAGGTCAGCCAGGGAGAGACGCCGTACGGCACGCTGGAGTACCGGACGATCTTCGCCGTCGGGCTGCTGCTGTTCCTCATCACCCTCGCCATGAACGTGGCTAGCAACACCATCCTGAAGCGGTTCCGGGAGGTGTACGAATGACCGATCCCGACGACCGCGTCATCGCGCCGCGCCGCCCGCCGGAGCCGGATCCGTCGCTTACGGACGCCCGGGAATATGCGCCGCAGCTTGGCCGCCGGCGTCGTTTCGGCATCGCGTTCGCCGGTCTCTGCATCCTCGCCACGCTGGTGGCGGTGGTGGCTCTGGTGGTGCTGCTCTGGGACATCGTGCACGACGGGTCGAGCGTCGTCTCCTGGGACTTCCTGACGAGCTACCCGTCACGGTTCGCGGAACGGGCCGGGATCCTGCCGGCGCTGGTCGGGTCGCTCTGGGTGCTCGTCCTCACCGCGTTGGTGTCGTTCCCGCTGGGCGTCGGCACCGCCGTCTGGCTGGAGGAGTACGCGCCGGACAACCGGCTCCGGCGGGTGATCCAGACGAACATCGCGAACCTGGCCGCCGTTCCCTCCATCGTGTACGGTCTGCTCGGGCTCGCCGTCTTCGTCCGGGCGCTGGCCATGGGCCGCAGCATCCTGGCGGGCGCCATGACCCTCGCCCTGCTGATCCTGCCCGTGATCATCATCGCGGCCCAGGAGGCGGTCCGGGCCGTGCCCATGTCGACGCGCATGGGCGCCTACGCCCTGGGCGCGACCCGCTGGCAGGTGGTGAGTCGCCAGGTCCTGCCCCAGGCGCTGCCCGGCATCCTGACCGGCACGATCCTGGCCCTGTCCCGGGCCGTGGGCGAGACGGCGCCCCTCATCGTGGTGGGCGCGGCCGCGTTCGTGGGGTTCGTACCCACGAGCGTGACGGACGCGTTCACCGTCATGCCCATCCAGATCTACAACTGGATCGCGCGCCCGCAGCCCGAGTTCCACGACCTGGCGGCCGGCGGCATCCTGGTGCTGCTGATCGTCTTGCTGTCGCTGAACGCGGCGGCGATCCTTCTGCGCAACCGATACAGCAGGAAGTGGTGACATGGCCGAAGCGATCCTGACGCCACCGGGCGAGACCGCGCTGGAGACGCGGGCCCTCAGCGTGTCGTACAACGGCGCGCCCGCGGTCCGGGACATCACGATCTCGATCCCGCGCAACAAGGTCGTGGCCTTCATCGGCCCGTCCGGCTGCGGCAAGAGCACGCTGCTGCGTTGCTTCAACCGGATGAACGACCTGGTGCCCGCCGCCCGGGTGACCGGCGAGGTCCTGTACCGCGGGGCGAACCTGTACGCCGAGGACGTGGACCCGGTTGACGTGCGCCGCCGGATCGGCATGGTGTTCCAGAAGCCGAACCCGTTCCCGAAGTCCATCTACGACAACGTGGCGTTCGGTCCGCGCGTGAACGGATTCAGGGGCAACATGGACGAGCTGGTGGAGCGGTCCCTGGTCCAGGCCGTGCTCTGGGACGAGGTGAAGGACCGGCTCGACCAGAGCGCGCTCGGACTGTCCGGCGGACAGCAGCAGCGGCTGTGTGTGGCGCGTGCCCTGTCCATCGAGCCGGAGATCATCCTCATGGATGAGCCGACGTCGGCGCTGGACCCGATGGCGACGCAGAAGATCGAGGAGCTGATGTACGACCTGAAGAAGGACTACAGCGTCATCATCGTCACGCACAACATGCAGCAGGCGGCCCGGATCTCCGACTATACGGCGTTCCTGTACATAGGCGAGCTGATCGAGTACGGTGAAACGGACACGCTGTTCACGAACCCGGTCGAGGAGCGGACCGAGGCCTACATCACGGGGAGGTTCGGATGACTGGGGGCCATCGTCACTTCCAGGAGGAGCTGAACGAGCTCAAGGAGCGGCTGGTCGGCATGGCGGGGCTGGCGGAGGAGCGGGTCGGCATGGCGGTGGAGGCGCTCCTGACCCGGGACGTGGAGAAGGCCGAGGCGGTGGTGGAGGGGGACCGGGACCTCGACGAGCTGGAGATCGAGATCGACGAGAAGTCCATGGCGCTCCTCGCCCGCCAGCAGCCCATGGCCAAGGACCTGCGATTCATCGCCATGGCCATGAAGATCGGCAACGACCTGGAACGGGTGGGCGACCACGCGGTGAACATCGCGGAGAACGTCCAGTACATCGCCAGGCAGCCACCGCTGGCGCCGCTGCCGGAGATCGAGGAGATGACGCGGCTGGCGGGCAAGATGCTGAACGACGCGCTGGACTGTTTCGTCCGGAACGACGCGGAGACGGCCCGGGATGTCCTCACGCGGGACGACCGGGTGGACGACCTGCACGAGAACGTGTTCCGCATCCTGCTCACCCACATGATGGACAACCCGCGCACCATCAACCCGGCGCTGGACATGCTGCTCATCTCCCGCAACCTGGAGCGGATCGCGGACCTGGCGACGAACGTCGCCGAGGACGTCATCTTCATGGTGGAGGGCCGGACGGTGAAGCACCACGCCGAAACGTGGCACCGGCCGGACCGGCGGGGCGCGGACACGGAAGCTTGAACGGCCCGGCGCCACGGGCAGGATGCGGCCCCGATTCCTTGACACGGTCGGGGCCGCAGGCGCATCCTGGATCAATTTCCTCCACATCGGGTGAGGGGGCCGGATGCGCCACGCAGGGACCGACCATTGAGCGGCCCGGAGGCCACGGTACGACCGGGGCCGACCGGCGGTCCGGGGGACGCGGAAGGCCCGAAGCCGCAGCCGCCGGTCATCGACGAAGTCGAGGTCCTGGAAGAGCTCCTCGCCCAGGTCGTGGAAGAGTCGAAGCCGCAGCCGGCCGTCCTCCACGACGACCTGAGGGGCCGGGGCGCCATCGTCACCGGCGCATCCACGGGCATCGGCAGGGCCATCGCCCTGGAGCTGGCGCGCCACGGCGCGAACATCGCCTTCAATTACCTGAACGGCGACGGCGACCAGGAAAACGAAGCGCGCCGCACCGCCCTCGAGCTGAAGCAGCTCGAGGTCAAGGTCGTGAGCCGCCGCATGGACGTGCGGGATCGGTCCGCCTGCGAAGCGTTCGTGGCGGAGGCGCTGGAGGCGTTCGGCGCCCTCGACATTCTGGTGAACAACGCGGGCATCGGTCGTGACGGCGCGCTCTGGCGCCTCAGCGAGGAGGCCTGGCGCGACGTCCTCGACACCAACCTCACCGGCGCGTTCAACATGATCCGCGCCTTCGCGCCCGTGGTCCGCAAGCAGCAGGACGGGAAGATCGTCAACATCGCGTCCATCCACGGGGTCCGGCCCGAGTTCGGGCTCACGAACTACTCCGCCTCGAAGGCGGGGCTCATCGGCCTGACCCGGGCGGCGGCCGTGGATCTCGGCCCGTCCAACGTCAACGTGAACGCCGTGGCGCCGGGCTACATCCGGACCACGCGCCTGACGGAGAAGGTGCCGGCGGAGCTGCTGGACCGGGCCCGGGAGAAGACGGTGCTGGGACACCTCGGCGACCCCCAGGACGTGGCCAGCGTGGTGGCGTTCCTGTGCTCCGAAGGCGCCCGTCACATGACGGGGGCGGTGATTCCGGTGGATGGCGGGCACCTGCTTTAGATACGGCGATTAGATACGGCGATTGGATGTGGCGATTGGATGTGGCGATTG
>CAYQCY010000024.1:0-35956 GCA_964416095.1 uncultured Gemmatimonadaceae bacterium | reverse complement strand
TCGCCTCATCCCGAGGCAGTCTTCTGGCCGCTTTGTGGGTCATAGTACATGCAGTCATCTGACAGTGTGTGAGACGCCCTCGGCGCCGCGGCGCTCCTTCTGCTCGGCCCCGCGGCGTCCACCTGGCTACCGGCCCAGCGCGTCTCCGCCACCGATCCCATGGAGACGCTCCCCGCGGAGTAACCTGCCCAAGAGCCCGCCACGAGGCCCGCGACCGGCTCCACGGCGCTGACAACGCCAGCCCCGGACGGCGGCAGCACGCCCTCATTCCGATGCATGCAATCGGCCCTTCCCACGGCCGCGGCGGAGCTGCTGGGTGTCAGTCAGCCCTCCGTCAGCACGCAGATCAAGCAGTTGGAGGAGTCCATCGGGCACCGGCTTTTCGACCGGAGCGGCCGCACGATGACACTGACCGCCGAAGGGAAGGTGGTCCTGGAGTATGCAGACGAGATCTTCCGCCTCGGCCGAGAGCTCGAGGAAACCGTGCGGGGCCGTCTTATGCCTGCGCCGATGCGATCTTGTGCGCGTGGTGCGAGCCCGGGTTTTCAGGGGAGACGCCATGGGCCGGTTTCAGTACGGACCGGAACCGTACGGTTACGGGCCTGACCCGACGAGCGACGTCGTTGCCTGATCTCGGACGCTGAGCCTAGCTTCCGGGCGTCCTGTTCCGCCGCCCCGGACCCGGATCGCCCGTTGAAGCTCACCACGACCGCTCCAGCTATCGCGCGCAGCCGCTGGACCATCCTCGGCCTCCTCTCCCTGGCCGAGCTCCTCGGCATGTCGCTCTGGTTCACCGCCAGCGCCACGGCGCCCCAGCTCCAGGCGCTCTGGGGCCTGTCCGCGTCCCAGGCCGGCTGGCTCACCACCACGGTGCAGCTCGGGTTCGTCGCCGGCACGGCCACCGCCGCCATCCTCAACCTCGCCGACATCATCCCGGCCCGCCGCTACTTCGCGCTGTCCGCTGCAGCCGGTGCCGTGGCCAACGCGTCGCTGCTGGTGGCGCCGGGCTACGTCGTCGCCCTGGCCGGCCGGTTTCTGGTGGGCTTCTTCCTGGCCGGCGTCTATCCGCCCGCCATGAAGATGATCGCCACCTGGTTCCGGGACGCCCGGGGGCTGGCCATCGGCACCATCGTCGGGGCGCTCGCGGTGGGGAAGGCGCTGCCCTACCTGGCATCGGCGCTGCGGACCGCGGACCTGACCTTCGTCGTCCTGGCCGGGTCCCTGGGCGCCCTCTTCGCCGCGCTGGTCATCCTGGCCTTCTACCGGGACGGGCCGTTCCCCTTCGCCCGCAGGCCCTTCGACTGGGGTCTGGTGCCGACCGTGCTCGGCCACCGGCCGACGCGCCTCGCCATCTGGGGCTACCTGGGCCACATGTGGGAGCTGTACGCCATGTGGACGCTCATCACCGCCTTCTTCCACGCCCATTTGCTCCGCGACGTCGCTCCCGCACGCGCCCTCGCGCTCGCCGGCTTCATCGGCTTCGCCGCCATCGCCGTGGGCGGGATCGGGTCGGTCCTGGCCGGGACCTGGGCCGACCGGTGGGGCAGGGAGCGGGTGGCGGCGTGGGCCATGGTGGTGAGCGGGTCCGTGGCCCTGGTCATGGGCTGGCTCCTGGCCGCGCCGACATGGGTGCTCATCGTGCTCGCCCTCGTCTGGGGCTTCGCCGTGGTGGCCGACTCGGCCCAGTTCAGCGCGCTGGTCACCGACGTCGCGCCGCGGCACGCCGTGGGTACGGCGCTCACGCTCCAGACGTCGCTGGGCTTCGCGCTGACGGCGCTGTCCATCTGGCTGTCCATCGAGCTGGTGGAGGCGGTGGGGTGGGGACCGGCTTTCAGCATGCTGGCGGCGGGGCCGGTGTTCGGTGTGTGGGCCATGGCGCGGCTGGCCGGAGTGCGGCGGTCGTGAGCGGGGCACGAGGGGACGCACGGCGTGCCAGCGGTCCCGGAGAGCGCACGATCCCGACGGAGGCCGCATGATCCGGCCGCGCGGCACCCAGGCTCCTGCGTCCGTATCGGCCCACTACGACGACCTGGACCGCTTCTACCGGGAGCTGTGGGGCGAGCACCTGCACCACGGCCTGTACCGCGGCGGGTTCGACACGAGGGCGCGGGCGGTGCTGCGTCTGGTGGATCTGGTGGCGGAGCGGGCGGGGATCGAGGCGGGCACCGGCGTCCTCGATGTGGGCTGCGGCTACGGCGCCACGGCGCGGTACCTGGCGAACCGTCTCGGCGCGCGGGTCACGGGAGTCACCCTGTCCCGCACCCAGTGGCGGTACGCCACGGCCCCCGAGCGCGCCGTGCCGGGGGTGGAGATCCGACGGGGCGACTGGCTGGAGATGGAGGTGGACGGGGGCGCCCATGACGTCGTCCTGTCCATCGAGAGCCTCTCCCACATGGAGGACAAGGATGCGTTCTTCCGGAAGGCGGCGGACGCGCTGCGGCCCGGCGGGCGCCTCGTGGTCTGCGCGTGGCTGGCGGCGGATGCGCCCGGACCCTGGCAGGTGCGGCACCTCCTGGAGCCGATCTGCGAGTACGGCCGGTTGCCGGGCCTCGCCGACGAGGCGGAATGCCGGGTGTGGCTCCGGGACGCGGGCTTCCGGGAGATCGCCGTGGAGGATCTGACGTCCCGGGTCCGGCGCACCTGGACCGGCGTCATCGGTTCCATCGCCCGCGCCCTTGCCGCGAAGCCGGAGTACTGGCGCTTCCTCCTTGACCGCCGCCAGGCGAACCGCGTCTTCGCCGCGGCCGTACCCCGCATGTGGATGGCGTACCGGACCGGTGCCTTGCGGTACGGCCTGTTCACGGCACGGCTGCCGGGGCAGGGCTGATGCGTCGGTGGGCTGCCGAGGCCGGCCCGGGTTCGCCGTTCAGGTCCCGGACATGCCTGCGGTCGACGGCTCCCGCACGAACCGGTGCCCGTGCCGGGGGTTGCCCCAGCTCTTCGGCTGGTAGCCCACGGAGCCGTTGTAGCCGACGTAGTAGGCCCGGTCGTCGTCGTGCTCATCCGCCGCCCACAGGTAGATGAACGGGTGGTCCGGCGCCCACAGCGGCGTCTCCTTGTCCGGCGACACCTCGCAATCGGCACGCCCGCGCTCCCCCTCGAAGGTGCAGCCGGCGTTCTCGCCGTCCCGGACCAGGGAGCGCACGATCTCGTCCACCGTGGGCATGCGCCAGACGTCCCGGGGCTCGTCCGTGAGCGCGACGCCGTCGGCCGCCAGGTAGCGGGCCAGCCCGTAGCGCTCCATGTCCTCCCGGGTCGCATGCCCCTCGCAGCCCGGCTTCGCGCCGAAGCCCACCGGCTCCATGCCGTAGCGGGCGATCTGGTCCCAGGAGAGGTTGCGGGCGATGCCGCCCTCGCTTCGCGCCCAACCCGGTCCCGCCGGCGCCCAGACCAGGCTTGTCCCGTTGCCCTCGATGAGCCGCGTGCCCCGGCCGCCGTCGTCGGTGCGGACGAAGACGTGCCAGTTCAAGGCCGTGCACGCCACGCCGACGAGCAGCACGGTCCCGGGCGGGAGGAGGAACCGCAGGCTCCCGCGCGGCCAGCCCTGCTCGGTCGGGGCCTCGCCACGACGTGCCCGCCGCCGGCCCGAGACCACGAACAGGGCGCCCACCAGCACCGCCATGGCCGTGACCGGGAACCACGACAGCAGGCCGGCCAGCGTCGGCGAGCCGCGCCGGAGCTGCATGGACAGGACCCAGGCGGTGAACAGCAGGCCGAAGACGATGATCACCCAGCCACCGACCCTCGGCCAGGCCTCCGCGAGCAGCCAGAAGCCCAGGAAGACGGCTGCCGGGACGAGGTACGCCAGGGGTTGGAGGCCCGGCTGTCCCCATCCTTCGTAGTACATCTCCATGAAGCCCCAGAAGGCCCAGAGGCCCGTGGCGACGAGCATGAGGCCGGAGGCGAGGTAGCCGGGGAGTCGGCCGCGGAAGGGCTCGGACATGGCGCTCAATCTCCTTGGGTCCGGACGCCGCATGGCTGGTACCACACTCGTTCAACGCGTCTCGTGCGGCAACCCGACACAACGGCCGGTCAGCGCATTGCAGGTCCGGGCGTTCCGCATGGTCATCCCGTCCTGAGCGAGTTCGTGGAACGCTGAACGGGATCGTGTGAAACCCGTTCCGTGCGTCCCCCGTAGTGCCCGAAAAACCCGGCACAAAGGGGAGAGAACCCATGCCCCGACTCGCCACCGACCTCCGCTGGTCTCTCCGGTATCTGCGGCGGAACCCATCCTTCGCCGCGGTCGTGATCCTGACGCTGGCCCTGGGCATCGGCGCCAACACGGCCGTGTTCAGCTTCGTGAGCTCGTTCCTCCTGAGCTCTCCGCCGGTGGCGGAGCCCGACCGGCTGGTCCGGGTCTTCCCCCGGTTCGAGGGAGGCATCCAGTACGGGAACCTGTCCGTTCCCGAATACCTGGACCTCCGCCGGCGCACGTCGACGTTCTCGGCCCTCGTCACCGAGAGCGTGGTCCCGCTCCATCTCAGCCAGGACGGCCGCAACCGGCGCGTCTGGGGCTCCGTGGTCTCCGGCAACTACTTCTCGGCGTTGGGCGTCCCCATGGCGCTCGGGCGCGGGTTCCTGCCGGAGGAGAGCGAGACCGAGGACACGCACCCCGTCGTCGTGTTGAGCCACGGCCTGTGGTCGGCGGCGTTCGGCGCGGACCCGGGCGTGATCGGGAGCACCGTCCTACTGAACAACACGCCCTTCACCGTGGTCGGCGTGGCGCGGCAGGGGTTCCGGGGCACGAACGTGGCCCTGGAGCCCGATCTCTGGGCGCCCCTGATGATGCGCCACGCCCTCGTGCCCGGGATGTCGTTCGTGGACGCCCGGGGCGGCCGCTGGCTGATGTTCACGATCGGGAGGCTGAAGCCCGGCGTGACGCTGGCGCAGGCGCAGGCCGACTGCAACGCCGTCCTGGCCCAGCTCCGGGACGAGTATCCGCAGCTCTACGAGAGCCAGAGCTATCGCCTGTATCCGGACGCGGAGGCGCGTCTGCATCCGGAAGGGCGGGGCGCCACCGTCGCCGGGTTGGGCGCCCTGGGCGCCGTGGTGGCCATCGTCCTGCTCCTGGTCTGCGCGAACGTGGCGGGGCTCCTCCTGGCGCGGTCCGCGACGCGGGGCCGGGAGATCGGGATCCGGCTGGCCCTCGGGGCCAAGCGGTCCCGGATCACGCGGCAGCTCCTGACCGAGAGCGTGCTCCTGGCGCTGCTCGGCGGCCTGCTGGGCGTCGGCGTCGCCCACGTCCTGACGGGTCTCCTCGGATCCCTCCAGGTGCCGACGAACCTGCCCGTCCACTTCCGGGCCTCCCTGGACCACCGCGTGCTTGCGTTCACGGCCCTGATCTCGGTGCTGGCCGGCATTCTTTGCGGACTCGCCCCGTGCCTGCGCACCGTCCGACAGGCCGAGGCTTTGTCCGTCACGAAAGGAGGCGAAGACGGGCGGAAGGTCGGTCGCCTGCTGGGCGCCTTCACCGTCGGGCAACTGGCCCTCTCGACCGTCTTGCTGGCCGCCGCCGGCCTCGCCGTTCAGAGCCTGCGGAACGCCGGCCGGATCGATCTGGGCTTCGAGCCGGAAGGGCAGCTCGTCGCTTCCATGAACCTGAACCTCCAGGGATACCGGCGTGCGGAGGGCCGGACGTTCGTCAGGACGTTGAAGCGGCGGGTCGCAGATGAGCCCGGCGTGGATGCGGTGGGCATCAGCAAGAACCTTCCTCTGACCATGGCCACGGACCGCACCGGGTTCCGGCGTGAAGGCGTCGAGACGCCGGGGGAGGCCCGCTTTCCGGCGGTGCAGTACAACATCGTGGATTCGGGTTACCTGGAGGCCATGGGGATCCGGCTCCTGCGGGGGCGCGGCTTCCTGCCGGAAGAGGACGAGGAGGCCCGGAAGGTGGTCCTGGTGAACGAAGCGACCGCCCATCTGTTCTGGGGCGAGGAGGACCCCGTGGGAGACCGGGCCTGGATCGGGATCGGCGACCACGGCTTCGAGGTCGTGGGCGTGGTGGCGAACACCAAGTACCACACCCTGGGCGAGCCTCCCCTTCCCGGTATCTACCTCCCGTTCGGCGCGTTCTACACCGGTGAGGTCAATCTCCACGTGCGGAGCGCCGGCGCGGACCCGCGATCGCTCATGCAGAACATTCGCAGCGAGGTGCGCGCCCTGGACCCGACGCTCCCGGTCCACGACCTCGAGACCATGCAGTCGCATCTCGGGTACGCCTTGCTGCCGGCCCGCATGACGGCCGGCTCGGTCGGCTCCTTCGCGGCGCTCGCCCTGCTTCTGGCCACCATGGGCCTGTACGGGATCCTCGCCTTCGCCGTGCGGCAGCAGACCCGCGCCCTCGGCATCCGCAAGGCGCTGGGCGCGACGCCGCTGAGGATCCTCGGGCTCGTCCTGCGACGGGGCATGACGTTCGCCCTCCTGGGCGTGGGGATCGGGCTCGTGTTGGCGGCGGCGGTCACCCGGGCCATCTCGAGCCTTCTCTACGGAGTGGCACCCCTGAATGCCCTGGCGTACGGGAGCGCCGTAGTCGTCCTCCTGACCACGGCGGCGGTGGCGATCCTGCTGCCGGCCTACCGGGCGGTGCGGGTGGACCCCGTGCGGGCCATCAACGTGGAGTGAACCGCCCCTCCACCACCAGCTCCTCCAGCGGCTTCTTCGGCGGCGTGTCGGGCCAGGCCTCCGGCACGCCCAGGGGTGTGAAGCATACGACGGTGTACCGTTCCGGGATGTCGAAGAACGGGCGCATGACCTCGTCGGGGAAGAAGGTGGTGAAGAAGCCGGTCCCGTAGCCGAGGGCGCGGGCGGCGTTCATGAGGTTGCCGGCGGCGAGGGTGGCGTCCTGGACGACGTACTCGGGGTACGGCGCCTCGCGATCCGCCAGCACGGCGATGTAGACGGGAGCGGAGAGGGCCGCGTCCAGTGCTCGGGCCACCCGGGCCCGGACCTCGGCGGGGTCTCCGGGATGTCCTGCCTCCCGGTAGCGGCGCATGTAGGCGTCCTCGGCCCGCTCCTTCAGGGCGTCGAGCCTCTCCCGGTCCCGCACCACCAGGAACGTCCACGGCTGCTGGTTGCCGGCGGTGGGGGCGTGGCGCGCGGCGTCCAGGACGGTGCGGACGTGCTCCTCGGGGACGGGGTCCGAGGTGAAGCGGCGCACGGTACGGCGTTCCAGGAGCGTCTGCACGACCCGGCGCTGGTCTTCCGAGTACAGCCTCTCGCCGGAGGCCGTCGTGACGTAGCGCTCGATGGGCGAGCAGACGTCGCCCACGACGCGCCACGCCCCGTTCTCCCGGCGCCAGAGGAGGGTGAAGTAGGAGTCGAGGTGCCCGGTCCGTCCGTCCGTCATGTCCTCCTGGTAGCGGAACACGGCGAAGGTGTAGCCGAGGTCGCGTCCCTCCTCCACGCGCAGCAGCTCCACGGGCATGCGCCAGCCGGTCTCGTCGAACCAGGCCTCGTGGAACCCGCGGTAGCCGTCGCGCCCGTCGATGAGCTCACCGGACGCGGTGACGAAGAACATCTCGTCGCCTTCGGTGACGGTCGTGAACAGGCGTTCGAGCTCGCCGGCCTGGACGGCCTGCACGTACACGTCGAAGGCTTCCCGCAGGGAGAGCCCCTGCGTGTCGATCCGCGGCTCCTGGCCGGAGAGACCAGGGAGGTGGCCGAGAGCGAAGATGGGCAGAAGAACGACAGCACCGCGTTTCATGAGAACGTCCCAGTGGGAGGAAGGTGCGGGAGACGGACCGGTCGCGCCCGGGTCGTCATTCCGTTCTGAGGGCCTGGACCGGGTCGACCCGGCTGGCCCGGCGGGCCGGCACGTACACGGCGAGGAGCGTGACGGCGAGGAACAGCGAGGGCACGGCCAGGAAGGTCAGCGGGTCCAGGGGCCCGATGCCGAAGAGGAGGCTGCGCAGGAGCCGGGCGCCGGCCAACGCCAGGACCAGGCCCGCGATGCCTCCCACGGCGACCAGTCCCAGCCCCTCGCGGAGCATCTGCCGCACGACCCGTCCCGGCTCGGCTCCCAGGGCCATGCGGATCCCCACCTCGCGGCCGCGGCGCGCGACGGTGTAGCTCACGACGCCGTACAGCCCGATGGTCGCCAGGAACAGCGCCAGCAGGGCCAGGATGGTGGAGACCGTGGCGCCGATGCGCCACGGCACGAGCTGGACGCCCAGGTGCCGCTCCATGGTGGTGGTCTCGAAGACGACGGTTTCCGGGTCCATCTCCCGGAGGATGCCCACCGCCGCCTGCAGGGCTTCCTGCTCCGCCCGCGACGTGCGGACGAGGACCGTCAGGTACGACGTGTAGCTCTGGCCGTAAGGGCGGTAGACGAACGGTCGAGGCGCTTCGCCGATGTTCCGGACGTTCGTCGTGCGGGCGACCCCCACGACCTCCAGCTCCGTCCCATCCTCCCGGCGGATGCGCTTGCCGACGGGGTCCTGTCCGGGCCAGAAGCGCCGTGCCATGGCCTCGTTGATGATGACCACGGGCGGCCCGTCGGCGACGTCCGTGTCCCGGAAGCTCCGGCCCCGCAGGACCGGGATGCCGGCGGCGTCGAAGAACCCGGGCCCGACCGGGGCCTGGTCGATCTCATGGTGGAGGCGACCCGGGGGAGGTTCGACACCGGGCACATCCACATCCATCGTGGTGATGGTGGTGGTGGTCAGGTGCAGGTTCCCCGTGACGCCGACCGCCTCCACGCCCGGATGCTGCCGTAGCCGGTCCAGGTAGCGCCGGACGAACAGCTTGCCTTCCTCCGGGTCGTAGCGCTCCGACGACACCACGAAGGAGACGAGGGCCGTGGGCTGGGAGCCGAAGCCCGGGTCCACGTCCCGGCCGGCCAGGAGGCTCCGGAGGAAGAGGCCGGAGCCCATGAGGAGCACGAGGGACGCGGCCACCTGGCCCGCGACGAGGACGTTCCTCAGGCTGATGCCCCGGGACGTGGCGCCCCCGGTGCTCTCGTCTTTCAGGGTAGGCGCGAGATCCGGCCTGGTGGACCGGAGTGCCGGGGCCGAGCCGAACAGGAGCCCGGCCACCACGGACAGGGCCAGCCCGAACAGGACGACGGCGCCGTTCAGCTCCAGCTCGGGCTGGACCCCGCCCGGCAGCGGCAGCTCCATCGTCGACAGGGCCTTCAGGACCCAGGCCGCGAGGGCGAGCCCCAGCACGCCGCCCGCGAAGGCAAGCAGCGTGGTCTCGGTCAGGAGCTGACGGACCAGCACCCCGCGCCGTGCGCCGAGGGCCAGCCGCACGGCGATCTCCTTTTTCCGGTCCATGCCCCTGGCCAGGAGGAACGAGGCCAGGTTCGCGCACGCGATCAGGAGCACGACGCCCACCAGGACCAGTGCCAGCGTGGCCGCCGGGACCAGGTACCGGTCCACGACGGGGTTCAGGATCACGTCCTCCGTCGGGACCAGGATGAAGCGCCGGTCCTCGTTCCACGTCTCGGGGTAGGACTCCCGCAGGCGAGCCGCGACCCCCGCCAGCGCCACCCCGGCCTGTTCCAGAGACACCCCGGGGCGGAGCCGGCCCTTGGTGAAGTACGACTGGCTGCTCCGGCTGGTGAGGGGGTCGCCGGCGCCCTGCTGGATCCGGTTCACCATGGACAGGGGTGCCAGCACGGCAGGACTCACCCCGTGCAGCATCCCTTCGTACTCCGGCGAGGCCACGCCCACCACCTCGTAGCCGTGGCCGCTGATGCGGAGGGTCCGGCCGACGACCGCGGGATCGCCTCCGAACTCCCGCTGCCAGTACCCGTGGCCCAGCATGACCACGTAGTGGCCGCCGGGGCTCACGTCGTCCTCGGGCAGAAGGGTCCGGCCCACGGCGGCGTCCAGGCCGAGGAGCGGGAAGTAGGTGCCGGTGACGAGCTCGCCCAGGACGCTCTCCACCCGGTCACCGTGGTCGACCTGGAGGAAGGCGAAGCCGGAGGCGGCCACTTCCTGGAAGACCTCGTCCGTGCCCTCGCGCACGTCGCGGTAGTCGGGAACGGAGAGGGGCGCGTACGGGAAGACGTCGACGTGGACGTAGATGTCCACCAGATCTTCGGGGTCCTCGAACGGACTCTGCCGGAACAGGAACCCTTCCACGACCCCGAAGATGGACGCGTTGGCACCGATACCCAGGCCCAGGGAGAGCAGGGCGATGGCGGTGAAGCCGGGGCTGCGGCGCATGCGCCTGATTGCGTAGCGCACGTCGTGGGCGGGCGAGCTCATGGTGACGTCCCTCCGACGGGTCGGGCGGCGACCCGTCCATCGAGGCTTCCTGCTCGACACACTGCAGGCCACAAGCGGAGACTATAGCGTCCGATGCTTCACCCTTCCAGCGACACGTGGATGCGGAGGTAGTACAGCGTCGTGAGGCCCTCGAAGCCCGAGTCGGTGCCCACCAGGAGCCAGAGCGAGCCGTCCGCGGCGCTGGTCACCGGGATGTCGTCGCCCGTCAGCGTCTTGAGACGATACGGCGTGTCGAGGCACTCCGTGAGCCCGTTCCCCACGTCCCCGATGACCCGGGCGTGCTCCCCGCCCGCCGCCTGCTGGCCCTTGTCCACGTTCATGCGCCACATGTCGGTCCCGGCTTCAGCCACGACCTGGGGCACCGGCTCCACCGGCGCGCCACCTGCCTTCACGTGTACGCTCTCGCCCGGCGGGCCGCCGATGCCCGCGCAGCCGCTGGGCGCGTTCGTCGCCATCTCGATCCGGATGGTCAGGCGGTAGGCGTGGCCCGGCTCGAGCCCGTCCAGGCGGCGCTTCAGGAACATGAAGAGGTCGTCGGAGCTGTTCATGCCGGCGATGTAGAAGGCGTCGCCCTGCTCATCCAGGTCGTCCGGCAAGGAACGCCGGTCTGCCACGAGCTCCATCGATTCCTCGGCGCCCACCGGGTAGTCGGCGAAGTCGGCAACCCAGCCCTGGTCCCCTGCAAGGAAGTCGAAGTCCCATTCCAAGCCGTTGTCGGGGCCGGTGGCGTTGCAGCCCACGGCGCCCAGGGCCAGGAGGATCAGACAGCCACGGAATCTCGGTTCGAGCATGGACCCGGTCCTCTCGGGGGTTGCAGTTGGAGCCACGGCCGGCGCCGCCGGTTCGGGCCGGGGAACGCCACGTCGCTCGCCCTCTGTGCCATCACAACGCATACCGGGGTCGACTCTTGACGATGACATGGATCGCGCCGTAAACGGTGGTGCCGGTGTGGTGGTGGCGCACCGGGCGTCCGCCTCGTACCGTGCACCCCGTTCATCGCGTACGCCGTACGTGGCAAGGGGCTCGCTGACGGGACGGTGGGAATGCGTGCCGAGGGTTGGCCGGAGCTGGGATCGCGGCGGTCCGCCGTCGTCGTGCTGAGCGGCGTGGTGGCTGCGACGATGTGGCTGGCCGCTCCGGCCATGGCTCAGGAGCGGGCCCTGCCGGTCGACTCCGTGGCCCGGACGCCGCTGCAGACGGACCCGGGCCGGGACACCATCCCCCTCGACACGATCCGGGTCCGGGTCGCGTCCCGTGTGAGCTCCCGGCTGCCCGTGCTGACGCGGTCGGTGCAGGCGCTGGACCGGGTCGCCATCGAGGCGTTGCCGGCCCGGACCGTGGCAGACGCGCTGGGGTGGGCGACCGGCGTGGACGTGGCGGCCCGCTCTCCCGCCCAGAGCGATCTGAGCGTCCGGGGCGGCTCCTTCGAGCAGGTGGTCGTGCTGGTGGACGGCGTCCGCGTGAGCGACCCCCAGACCGGGCACTTCGACCTGGACCTGGCGGTGCCGTTGGACCGGGTGCATCGGATCGAGGTGCTGCGGGGCCCGGCCTCGGCCTTGTACGGGGCCGATGCCATGGGCGGCGTCGTGAACGTCGTGACCCGGGATGACGGTGGCTGGCGGGCCCGCGTCGAGGGTGGCGCCTGGGGCACCGCCCGGGTCTCCCTGAGCGGCGGGTTCCAGCACGACGACGGGCTGGGCCTGCATGCCGGCGGCGAGTTGAGTCGCTCGGACGGCCACCGTCCCGGCACCGACCACGACATGGCCCTGGGCCAGCTCGGCCTGCGTCATCCGTTGGCCGGCGGCGTCCTGTCCGCGGCGCTGGGCGTCGCCCGGCGGGACTTCGGCGCGAAAGACTTCTACGCGCCGTTCCCATCGTACGAGCGGACCCGGACGTACACGTCGGGCGTGCGCTGGACCTCCGGCCCGGCGCCAGCGCGGCTCGAGCTGGGTGCCTCGTATCGGCGTCACGACGACGACTTCACACTGGTCCGGGACGACCCGTCCATCTACCGGAACCGGCATACCTCCAGCCAGGCCGGTGCCGACGTCCTATTCCGGGCAGCGGTCGTGGGGGACCTGGCCGTGGCGGCGGGCGCCGAGCTGTTCGGGGATGCGTTGGCGAGCGAGAGCCTCGGGGATCGGTCGGAGCTGCGCGGCGCCGTCTTCGGCGAGGCGGTGGTCGGCCGGGGTGGACCGGGCGTTCTCTCGCTGGGGCTCCGCCAGGACTGGCACGAGCGGTTCGGCTCCGTCCTCTCGCCATCCCTCTCGGCATCGTACCGGCTCGGGCCCACGCGGCTGCGGGGCGCCCTGGGCCGCTCGTACCGTGCTCCCACCTGGACGGAGCGCTACTACCGGGACCCGGCCAATGTCGGCAGGGCGGACCTGGCGCCGGAGCGGGCCTGGTCCGCCGAGGCGGGTGCGGACGTCCGGTTGGGTGGCACGGTCCGGTTCGCCGCCACCGCGTTCGTCCGCCGTGCCGAGGGGCTCATCGACTGGGCCCGGGACGTGGCGGCACCGGACACCGTGCCCTGGCAGACGAGGAACGTGGAGACTGCCGTATTCCACGGTGCCGAGGCGGATGTCGAGGGGGCGGGGCCCCTGCAAACGCGCTGGAGCCTGGGCGCGATGGTCCTTTCCGTGGACGCGCGAGAGGCCGCAGGGTTCGTCTCCAAGTACGCCCTCCGGCCGCTGGAGGAGCGCGTGACGGTGGACGTGCGCCGCGCCTTCGGCAAGCGGGCGCGCCTCGGCATTCGTGCCCTGCGCGCGCGTCGCGCCGACGAGGTCGAGCCGCACCACCTCCTGGACCTACGTGCCGCCGTAGCCGTGGCCGGGGCCTGGCTCTACCTGGACGCGACCAACCTGCTGGACGCCCACTACCCGGATGTCACCGGTGCCCTGGCGCCGGGCCGGGCGGTGTTCGTGGGCGTGGAGCTCGGCAGGTAGGGCCCCGGTTTCGCGCAGAGCCGCCGAGCCGCGGAGAGCCGGGGATCGGATACGACGCGGCCATCGCCGGTTCGCCGGAGATGAGCCGGGTCACTTCATCCGGGTGCAAAACCTGCGATCACCCGCCTGTGGCGTGTACGCCAGCACCCCCGCAGCCGCCGATTCTCTGCACCTCCGTGGCTCCGCGCGAAAAACCCCCGGAGCGCGCGCCGCGCCCCGAGGGTTGTTCCTTCCGCCTCCCGCCCGCAGTACCTACCCGAGCATGGTCAGGAAGACGCCGGCCGCGACCGCGGACCCGATGACGCCCGCCACGTTCGGTCCCATGGCCGGCATGAGGGGGTTCACCCGGCCGTTCGTCTCCCTGCTCACGAACTGCTGGACCACCCGGGCGGACATGGGCACGGCCGACACGCCGGCCGCCCCGATGCACGGGTTGATCTTCCGGTCCTGGTGCAGGAAGAGGTTGATGACCTTGGCGAACAGGATCCCGCCAGCGGTGCTGAATGCGAAAGCGAAGGCGCCCAGTACCAGGATCATCAGGGTCTGCGGCGTCAGGAACGCCTCCGCCGTCATGGTTGCGCCCACCACCAGGCCCAGCAGGATGGTGACGATGTCGACCATGGGCCCGCCGGCCGTCTTCTTGAGCCGCTCGGTGACGCCGCTCTCCCTGAGCAGGTTGCCGAACATCAGCATGCCGATGAGGGGCGCGCTGGAGGGCACGGCCAGGGAGGCCAGGATGCCGGTGACCACGGGGAACAGGATGACGGCCCGCTGGGAGACCGGGATGGCCTGGGGCATGTCGATGGCCCGCTCGGCTTTCGTGGTCATCACTCGCAGGATCGGCGGCTGGATGATGGGCACCAGCGACATGTAGCTGTACGCCGCCACCGCCACGGGCCCGAGCAGGTGGGGCGCCAGCTGGATCGTGAGGAAGATGGACGTGGGTCCGTCCGCGCCGCCGATGATGCCGATGGCGCCCGACTCCTTGGCGGTAAAGCCCAGGAGGTAGAAGGCGCCGAGCGCCGCCACGAAGATCCCGAACTGGGCCGCCGCGCCCAGCAGGAACGTCAGCGGCCTGCCCAGGAGCGGCCGGAAGTCCGTGAGGACCCCGACGCCCAGAAAGATGAGGGGCGGCAGCAGCTCCGTGCGGATCCCCGCGTCGTAGATGACCTGCAGGATCCCCTCCGTCTCCGACGCCATGTGGGCCAACGGCAGGTTGGCCAGCAGGGCGCCGAACCCGATGGGGATCAGGAGCAGGGGCTCGTACTCCTTCGCGATGGCCAGGTAGATGAGGATGCCGGCCACCACGTACATGGCGAAGTTGCCCAGGGTGAGGTTGGCCACCCCGGACTGCTCGATGAGCTGGGTGATGATGTCCATGGCCAGCCTCAGGCGATGGTCATGATCGGCATGGAGCTGTCGATCTCATCACCTATCGCCACGTGGATGGCCGCCACCGTGCCGCCTGCCGGGGCCCGGATCTCGTGCTTGGCCTTCATGGCCTCCACCTCGGCGACCACATCGCCCTCGGCGACCCGGTCGCCCACGCCGACGAGGAGATCCGCGATCTCCACGGAGCCGGCGAACGTCGAGAAGACGTCCCGACCGCCCGTCGCGGCGGGCGGCGACTCCACGGCCGTCGCCGTGCCGCCCTTGGGCTCGGCGCTCTCGGCCATGCCCGCCGTCTCGCCGCCCCCGACAGGCTCCAGCGTCACCGAGAAGGTCCGCGTCTTGCCGCCCTCCTCCACCTTGACCCGGGTGTTCACGGGACCGGCAGCGACGGCCGGCGCCGCCGGCGCCGCCGCGGGCGCCTTCGCCGGCGGCTTCTTCTCCTCTTCTTCCTCCTCCTTCAGCGGAATGTCGATCTTGGGCTTGCCGGTCAAAAGCCGGATCCCCTCGTTCGTCTCCATCTTCTTGCCCGGCACCATGGCCGCCAGCACCAGGAACGTGTTCTCGTCGGTCACCGGGAGGTCGCGCTCCTCCAGCGCTTCCCTGGCGGCGCCGATGTTCTTCGGCGCGGCCTCCAGGGGGTCGCCGTCGAAGGGCTCGAGCCCGAGCTGCTCCGACGCCTTCTCCACCACCTCGGGATCCGACGGCAGCGGCGTCTTGCCGAAGTAGCCGAGCACGGCCTTGCCGTAGCCGTCCACGATCTTCTCCCAGCGGCCGTACATGACGTTGTTGAACGCCTGCAGCCAGTACTGCTGGCTCCCGGGCGTCACGCTCGTCCACGCGCCGCCCGCCTTCACCACCTCGGGGAACTCCGCCAGGACCTCGGAATACCGGTCCAGGATCCCCGCCTTCACCATCATGTGCACGTTGGGCCCGATGGCGCCGCCCGGCATGGGGAAGCCCAGCACCCGGGCGTCCGCGGACGTCGTGGTGGGGTTGAACGCGTAGTCCTTCAATCCCTCGGCCAGCGTGGCCTCGATGTCCTTCATCCGGTCCACGTCCATGTCCAGCTCGTAGCCGCTCCCCTTCAGGGCGTGGGCCAGGGACCGGGCGTCCGGCTGCACGGTGCCGCTGGCCAGCGGCCGGACCGAGACGTCCACCCCGTCGCACCCGCCGTGGATCGCCGCCATGTAGCACGAGACGGCCGTCGACGCCGTGTCGTGGGTGTGCATCCAGAGCGGCATCTCCGGCGGCATGATCTTCTTCAGCTCCACGGCCGTCTTGTAGATCGTCATGGGGTCCGTGGTGCCGCTCGCGTCCTTCAGGCAGATGGAGTCGATCTGGATGTCGCTGTCCAGGAGCTGCTTGCCGATGTTCACGTAGAACTCCGGCGTGTGCACCCTGTCCGACTCGAACGGCAGCCCCATGAGCGCGATGGAGACCTGGTGGTGCATCCCGGCATCCACGATGGGCTTGCCCGTGTTCACCAGGTTCCGGACGTCGTTCATGTAGTCGAAGTTCCGGTCCCAGGTCGTCCCCGCCGCCGCCATGAGCTTCGCCTGGAGCGCCAGGCCCTCCGGCGACTGGGTCGTGAGCGTCACCCCGGACACCGAGCGGGTCAGGATCTGCAGGTCCACGTCCGGGCCCACCGCCTGCCGCATGCGCCGCATGTCCTCGAACGGGTTCTCCCCGAGGTAGAACAACGGCGCCTGGAACCGGGCACCACCGCCGAACTCGAAGTGGCGGATCCCCGCCTCCGCCGACAGCTCCATGGCCGGGAGGAAATCCTCGAGACGGACCTTCCCGCCGAACGTGCTCTGCAACCCGTCGCGGAACGGGGTGAACATGACCCGGATCTTCTTGGGCTTCTCGGCGAAGATCATCGTATCTCCTCGACTTTCGTGATGTTCATGCCAGGGTACGCGTGCGTCGCCGCCGCCGTCACGGCGGCGATCGTCGCCGCGTCGATCCCGCCCCTCTCCTCCGGGAACATGCCGATCAGGAACCGCATGACCACGGCGAGGAAGGTGAGCAGCAGGAAGACGGCGACAAAGGCCGATGTGCAGATGAGCAGGAGTTCGGGACCGTTCATGCTCGACTCGTTGGATCTGGTAGCGTAACGCGAAGCGCTGGGTCGCGCCGCGGTGAGGAGGATCGCTGCATGGAACCCGGGTCCGTAGAAGCCCCGCCGCCGGCTCCCGCACAGGCGCGCGCTTCCACCCGAGAGCGCCTTCCGGCGAATCCCTCCGGTCGGCCGGTGGCCGCGAAGCCCGGGCTGTCGGTGTGCACCGCCAAAGTCCCCCCACCGCGCGGATTGCCGCATTGAAGCGGTAGACTAACCGGTCCCATGGTACCGAGCAACCGGGGGATACTGCGATCAGATACGGCGATCAGATACTGCGATCAGGTACGGCGATCAGATACTGCGATCAGATACTGCGATCAGGTACGGCGATCAGGTACGGCGATCAGATACTACGAGGGCGGTGTGCTTGATGGATCGGGGGTGTTCGGCGTATATGAAGCTCGCCTGCCGACTTTCGCCGGGGCCGGATGATCGACCATTTCGTTTTTCTCGCCTATTTCGCTGTCATGCTGGCGGTGGGCTGGCGCGCCCGAAAGGGGTCGCCGGACGCCTACTGGGTGGCGGAGCGTCGATACGGGGCGCTACCGGTGGCGGCGTCACTGGTGGCGACGGTGTTCGGCGCATCGTCGACGCTGGGCATCATCGGGCTGGCCTACACCCGGGGGCTCACCGGCGCCTGGTGGTCGCTCATCGGCGGGCTCGCGCTGATCCCCTTCGCGCTGGTGCTGGCGCCGCGTGTCCGGCGGCTCGGCGTCTACACGCTTCCCGACATCCTGGACGCCGCGTACGGGCCGGCGGTGTCGGTGGCGGGCGCCCTGGTCATCGCGCTGGCCTGGTGCGGCGTCGTGGCGGCCCAGCTCGTGGCGGGT
The DNA here is from genome assembly GCA_964416095.1 of uncultured Gemmatimonadaceae bacterium. Classification (GTDB taxonomy): domain Bacteria; phylum Gemmatimonadota; class Gemmatimonadetes; order Longimicrobiales; family RSA9; genus CAYQCY01. The sequence continues at coordinate 18,435 of CAYQCY010000024.1, read as the reverse complement.
GCCTTCCTGCTGGTCGGCCTGCTGGGGCTGCCGTTCCAGCTCGCCGTGGCCGTCGTGGCCGTCGTCTTCACCCTCTACACCCTCTGGGGTGGCCAGCTCTCGGTCATCCGCACCGACGCCTGGCAGTTCGGCCTCCTCGTCTTCGGGTTGCTCGCGGCCCTCGCCCTGATCCTGGCCGCTGCGGGTCCGGGCGGCGCCCTCGCCGCCGCGCCGCCGACGGCGCTGCGCTTCCCCGTCGCGCCGGGCTTCGGCTGGTACGAGCTGCTGGTCTTCTATCCGCTGATCGTCGGCATGCCGTACCTCGTCGGGCCGGACATGTACTCCCGGGTCCTGTGCGCCAGGGACGACGACGCCGCCCGCAACGCCGCGCTCCTGGCCGCCGCCGCGGTCATCCCGCTCTCCTTCCTGATCGCGGCGCTGGGACTGCTCATACGGGCGCAGTTCCCCGGCCTGGTGCCCGACGCGGCGTTCGCCACCGCCGTCTCGGCCCTCGCGCCCGCCGGCCTCCGGGGACTCGTCGGCGTCGGCGTCCTCGGCGCCATCATGTCCTCCGCGGATACCACGCTGGTCTCCGCGTCCACCATCCTTTCGCTCAACGTCGTCCGGCCCCTGCGCACGCTCGACGACACGGCGTACCTCCGCGTCACGCGCCTGTTCGTCATCCTCATCGGCGCCGTGGCCTGGGCCGTCGCCGCCCTCCAACAGGAGATCATCGCGTCCCTGCTCCTCGCATACACCGTCTTCGTCGGCGGCGTCGCGCTCCCCACCCTCGCCAGCTTCTGGCGACGACCCCTCGGCGTGACACCCGGTGGCGCCCTCGCCGCCGTGCTCGTGGGCGGCGGCACCGCCATCCTCGGCGAGCTCGGCGACGGCGCGGCGCTCCGCGCCATCCTCGGGGCCGACGGCACGGCCGTCCTGGCGCGCCTCCTGGGCCCCGAGTTCGGCAGCATCCTTCCCCTCATCCTGTCGGCAGCCGTTCTGGTCCTGGCCCGACGGCGCGGCCGCGGGCCCGCCGTCACGGCCGGCGGCGCATAAGTCCGCCCGCTCAATCGATGGGTTCGAGGTTCCCCACGATGGCCTCCCGGCGCGACTCCAGGAACGGCGGCAGCACGACGCGCTCACCGAGCCGGTCCGGATCTTCGTCCACGGCGAAGCCGGGCCCGTCCGTGGCGATCTCGAAGAGGATACCGTTGGGCTCCCGGAAGTACAGGCTCCGGAAGTAGTACCGGTCCACCTCGCCGCTGTTCGGCACGCCCAGCTCGTTCAACCGGTCGCCCCACGCCGTGTACTCCGCGTTCGTGGGCGTCCGGAACGCCACGTGATGCACGGCGCCGGCGCCCTGCCGGGCCGCCGGCAGATCCGGCTCCACCGCCACGTGGAGCTCCGCGTGGGGCCCGCCTTCGGCCATCTCGAAGACGTGGACCGGCTCGGCCCGATCGGGAGCGGCGTACTCCCGGACCCGGCGCATGTTCAGCACCTCCTCCAGCACCACGTCCGTGGGGTGCAGCGACGGCACGCTCAGGACGACGGGCCCCAGGCCCCGCACCTGGCGCTCGGCCGGCGCCGGGCTGCCGGACCACGGCACCGGCGGATCGCCGGCACCGCCGTCGTCCACCAGGGCAAGCCGCTGGCCTTCCCCGTCCTCGAAGTCCAGCGTCCAGCGCCCGTCCCGCTCGTGAACCTCGCCGGCCCGTACTCCGTGTTCCCGAAACCGGTCCGACCACCACGCCAGCGTCTCCTCGCCGTCCACTCGCAGCATCGTCCGCACGATGCTCCGCGTGCCCCGCCGCTCCCGCGGCAGGTTCCAGTCGAAGAACGTCAGATCCGTGCCCGGCGAGCCCACCGCATCCGCGTAGAAGAGGTGGTACGCGCTCACGTCGTCCTGGTTCACGCTCCGCTTCACCAGGCGCATGGCCAACACGCCCGTGTAGAACCGGAAATTCTCCCGGATGCTCGACGAGACCGCCGTCAGATGATGGATGCCCTTCAGTTCCATTCTCTCCTCCCGATATTCGACTGCAGGCGGAAGGCGGAAGGTTCTTACGCCACCGCGCCGGCTTCCGCTTCCTCCTTCGCCTCTTCTTTCTTCACGCCTGCACGGACAGCTCGAGCTTCACCTCGTTGCCGACCAGGATGCCGCCCGTCTCGAGTGCCTGGTTCCACTCCAGGCCCCAGTCCCGGCGGTCGATCACGGCCCTCGCGTCGAAGCCGGCCCGCGTCCCGCCCCACGGATCCTGGCCACGACCCTGATAGACCGCGTCCAGCGTCACCTCACGCGTCACGCCCCGGATCGTCAGATCGCCCACCACCCGGAACGAAGAGCCCTCGGCCAGCTTCAACCCCTCCACACGCGTGCTCCGGAACGTGAGCGCCGGATGACGCTCCACGTCCAGGAAGTCGCCCGAGCGGAGATGGGCGTCCCGGTCCGCCACGCCCGTGTCGATGCTCCCCGCGCCCAGATCCACCTCCACCGACGACGCCGACGGGTCAGCCTCGTCCAGCGTGATGCTCCCCGCCACCTCCAAGAACCGGCCCCGCACCGTCGTGAACATCATGTGCTTCACCGTGAACTCCACCGTCGTGTGCGCCATCGTCGCCTCCCCTCCCGATTGTTCTTCCCAGCGCGCGGCGCCCGCCGCGGCCCCTTCCGTGAAATATCTTAACACTGAGATAAATGTCAAGGGGGCCCGCCGCCGGGTTTCTCCGGAAACGGCTGGGGTATCTCCGTAACTCATCGTGGTCCAGGAAGTAGTGTCGATCGGGAAGCGGATCCTCGACGGGCTGCGGGCAAGGCGCGAACGCCGTTCAACGCGGAAGCGCTGAATGCTTGCGCGGAGATGCGGAACGCTCGCGGCCCCCTACGTACGCGCCGCGGCCCGACCTTCAAAGCCTCCTGTCGGACGGCCCCGTGAAGGGCAACCGTTCGCGACGGCGGCTTCCGCGCATCCGCCTCCTACCCCTCTCCGCGTTGTCCCCACCGGAACCTGGCCCTGCCGCGAGGCATGCGCATCGAGGGGATCCTCGCCGCGCTGCCAGCAGCACCAACGGCAGCCCGCCCCACTTACATCAGCGAGGAACCGAACAAACGGGGAAGGTCCACGCCTCGCCGCCGGGTTGCGGCGTGGGGTGGTCTCCGCGATGTTAGGCGGCCCGCTGGATCCCTGAATCGAAGAGACGAGTGATCATGTCGGAACTGGCCCCGGCCACCCTGGAGGGGTGGTACGCGCTGCACCAGAAGTTCGCCGTGGACTGGCCGTTGCTCCGGGCCATGGAGGGGTCGGAGCGGGCTGCCGCGGGGGAGGAAGCGCGAGACATGGTGGCCGGCCTGGCGAAGCCGGAGGTGGGCTGGAGCGCGTCGTACCGCCTGGTCGGCGGTGGTGCGGACGTGATGCTGGTGCATTTCCGGGAGACGCTGGACGCGCTGGCGGAGGTCGAGCTGCGGATCAAGCGGTCCCTGCTGGGCGCCCTGCTCATCCCGACGTACGACTACACCTCGGTGACGGAGGCGGGGCTGTACGGCGCCACGGCGAAGGCGGCATCGGAGGCGGAGCCGGGCTCCGAGGCGTACCGGGCGCTGCTGGACGAGATGAAGGCGGCGGAGGCCGCGAGCCCGCACATCCGGACCCGCCTGTACCCCGAGGTTCCGGACGGCATGCGCTACGTGAGTTTCTACCCCATGAACAAGCGACGCGTCCACCCGGACAACTGGTACGAGCTACCGGTGGCGGAGCGGAACCGCCTCATGCGGGAGCACGGCCTTTCGGGGCGTCGCTACGCGGGCAGGATCTTCCAGATCATCACGGGCTCCGTGGGCTTCGACGACTGGGAGTGGGGGGTGACCCTCTTCGCCCGGGACCCGCTCGAGTTCAAGAACATCGTCACGGAGATGCGGTACGACGAGGCCAGCAGCCGCTACGGCGAGTTCGGCCCGTTCTTCGTGGGCGCCGAGCTCGCGGCGGACGATTGGCCGGGGCTGCTGACGGCTGAACGCTGACAGCGAAGTGGACCGCCAGGAGTCGGGAGGGAGCCCTCGGTTTCTACCACGGCGTGCTCGGCTTCGAGATCACGCAGCGCTACGGCCGGAGGAGGACTGGCCCCGCACCGACGATGGCGCCCTCGCCATGGTGACCCGGCCGCTGGATCTGGAAGGGCTGCTCCGGGAAGCCTGAGAGGTCGCACGTCACGGCGCCCGCGTTCGCGGTGTAGGTCCCTCCCCGGCTACCACGTCTCCCCTCGAGGGGGACCCCGGCCATCCTCAACCGAAACTCACCGCGCGAATATCACGAACGGTACGGAAAGCCGAAGCCCGGACCGCTCCACGACCGGACGGTGGAGTGGCCCGGCACCACCAAGACGGGAGCGACCATGGCGGGTGGAGGTGAAGCGCTGCTCCGGTACCCGATGCTCATCGCCGTACTGGCCGCCGTGCTTTGCGCGGCTACGCTGACTGCCCAGCAGGGCCCCATCGTGGCGGAGTGTGGTCCGACGGAGATGCGCGGTGCGGTGGAGGTGACGCCCATCGTGTTCGGCACACGCGAGTTCGACGTGATGCGGACCACGGACGCCGAGCTCTGGCGACTGCGGGTGCCGCAGCGGTGGGAGACGGGCGACACGGCGACGCTGGGCATCCGCTGGGTTCGGTTCCCGAGCACGTCACCGGACCCGGGCCCGCCCATCGTGTACCTGGCCGGAGGTCCCGGCGGCTCGGGCATCCTGTCGGCGGCGGGGGACCGTTTTCCACTGTTCATGAAGCTGCGCGAAGCTGCGGACGTCATTGCCCTGGACCAGCGCGGCGTGTACGGCACCGACCCCTACCCGGTCTGCCCCGGGACGTGGAGCTACCCGCTGGACCGTCCCGCGGAGCTCGGGATCCTGGAAGAGGTCCAGGCCCCGTTCCTCCGCGACTGCGCCGAGCACTGGTCGGAACGCATCGACCCGGCGGCGTTCACGGCGTGGGAGAGCGCGGCGGACATCGACGCCGTCCGGGCGGCGCTCGGCGCCGAGTCGGTTACGCTCTGGGGCATCAGCTACGGCACGCACCTGGGCCTGGCGTACATCCGCCGGTATCCGGACCGGGTGCACCGGGCGATCCTGGCCGGCGTGGAAGGCCCGGACCACACGTACAAGCTGCCGGCGAACGTGAACCGGGTGCTCGTGCGCGTGGACAGCGCCATCGCGGCGGATCCCGACGCCCGGGCCGCATACCCCGACTGGCTCGAATCACTGGAGCGGGCCATCGAGCGCCTGGAGCGGGAGCCGGCCCGGGTCGAAGTACGCGACCCGGAGGGTGCGGCCCACACCGTCGTGCTGGGCCCTACGGACCTGCGCCTGGCGGTGTACTGGGAGCTCGGCGAGCGGGAGGACATCGTCGAGCTGCCGGCACGTCTGGCGCCGGTGCTGGCCGGGGACTACGGCGGCCTCGCCCGCCTCATTGCCGGCAGTCGCCTCAACGACCGGGAGTCGGCCATGGCCATCTCGGTGGACTGCGCGTCCGGCGCCACGGAAGCACGCCTTCGCCGCATCGAAGACCAGGCCCCCCGGGCGACCCTGGGCGAGGTGTTCAACCTGAGCCTGCGCGCCGAGTGCGCCAACTGGCCGGTGCACGACCTGGGCGACGACTACCGCGGCCCCATCGAATCTGAAGCGGCCGTGCTCTTCATCAGCGGGACGCTGGACTCGAAGACGCCGCCCAGCAACGCGGAGGAGGTGCGGCGCGGCTTCCCCGACGGCCGGCACCTGGTCATCGACGGCGGCTCCCACGACGACGACCTGTTCCTGTCCTCGCCGCGGATTGGCGAGCTGATGCTGGAGTTCCTGCGTGGCGCCATGCTGGACGACGACCGGCTCGTGTTGCCGCCGCTGAGGTTTGTGGTGCGTCGACGGTGACGAGAGGTCACTCGGCCCGAAGCGCCTCCATGGGCGTCACCCGCGCGGCCCGCCATGCCGGCACGCCCGCTGCCACCGCGGCCACCAGCAGCAGGAACAGCGTCGCCGCGGCGAGGCTCACGGGGTCCAGCGGCTGCACGCCGAACAGCAGGCTCTCGACGACACGGCCGCCGGCCACGGCGCCGGCGAGGCCCAGGACGAGCCCGGCCCCGGCCATGGCGAGGCCCTGGCGGACCACCATCCGGACCACGTGACCCGGTCGTGCGCCGATGGCGATCCGGACGCCGATCTCCCGGACCCGCTGCGAGACCGTGTAGGCCAGCACGCCGTAGAGCCCCACGGCGGCAAGGACGGCCGCGAGGACGGCGAAGACGGCCATGAGGACGGCGGTCAGCCGCGGACGCGCCACCGACTCCGACATGATGGCGTCGACCGTCCGGGCTTCCGAAAGGGCCAGCGACGGGTCCATCTCCTGGAGCTGATTCGCCATGGCGCGGACCAGCGCCCCCCGCGTGGTGCTGGCCCGCACCACCATGTGGAGCGAGCCGAAGTACGGCTTCTGCGGGTAGTGCAGGTACACCGCGGACCGCGGCTCGGTGTCGTAGCCGACCAGGCGGACGTTCTCCACGACGCCGACGATCTCCACCTCCTCCAGCCCGTCCCAACTGATGCCGATCCGCTTGCCGATGGGGTCCGCGCCGGGCCACTGGCTCTCGGCCAGCGCCTCGTTCACGACCGCCACCGCCGGCGCGTCCTCGCGGTCGCGCTCCGTGAACAGCCGCCCGCGCCGGAGCCCGATGCCCATCACCCGGAAGTAATCGCCGATGACGTTCCGGATGTCCGCCACCGGCCAGTCCTCCGGAGGCGGCGCCGGCCGGTCCAGCGGCCGGAACGACGTGGCCGAGCCCATGCCGTCCATGGGCAGCCACGTGATGCCGCCGGCCGCCTCGACGCCCGGCAGGCGCGCGACCCGGGCCTGGTACTCCCGGAAGAACCGGATGTCCGGCTCTTCACCCTCGTACGCGGGTCCGCTCAACGACACGTGCGCCGTCACGACCCGCTCGGCATCGAGCCCGGTCTCCACCGAGGTCAGCGACACGAAGCTCCGCGCCAGCAGCCCGGCGCCCACGAGCAGGAGCAGCGACAGGGCGACTTCCAGCACGACGAGCCCGTTCCGCAGGCGCCCCGCCGTCCGGCTCGGCCCACGCCCCTCCGCGTTCAACGTGACCGCCGGCGCGACACGTCGCGCCTGGAGCGCGGGCGCCAGCCCGAACAGAAGCCCGGTCAGAAATGTGAGCGCAACCGCGAACAGCAGCACGGTCCCGTCCACGCCCGCCGCTTCGATGCGGGGCAGGGAGAAGGCGTCCGGCACGGCCCCCGCCAGCAGGCCCGTGCCCACGTGCGCCAGCCAGATGCCGCCCACGGCGCCGGCGACCGCCACGACCAGGCTCTCCGCGAAGAGCTGCCCCGTGAGACGGCCGGCGCTCGCGCCCAGCGACGTGCGCACCGCCATCTCGCGCTGCCGCTCCGTCGCGCTGGCCAGGAACAGGTTCGCCACGTTGCCGCACGCGATGAGCAGCAGCAGGCTCACCGCCCCGAACAGGATCCACAGCGCCGGGCCGGCCTCACCCACCACTTCCTGCCCCAACGGCACCACGTTCACCGACCAGCCCGCGTTGAAATCGGGGTACTCCTCCCGCAGCCCCGCCGCGATGGCCCGGAGCTCTTCCCGCGCCTGCTCCACCGTTGCGCCGTCGGCAAGGCGCGCCACCGTCTGCAGGTACCGGCCCGTGCTCGTCTGGTCGCCCCGCAGCGGGAACGACGCCCACACCTCCGCATCCTCGCTGAACACCACGTACTCCGGACCCATGACGCCCACCACCACCGCCGTCTGGCCATCGATGGTCAGCGACCGGCCCAGGACGCCGGCGTCGCCACCGAAAAACGAGCGCCAGAACCGATGGCTCAGCACGACCTCCTGCTGCTCCGTCGCGCCCGCCTCCGGCGTGAACGTGCGGCCCAGCGCCGCGTCCATCCCCAGCAGGTCGAACCAACCCGGACCCACGAGCTTCACCGCCGTCTCCCGCGGCTCGCCCAAACCCGTCAGCGTCAGCGGCTGAGCGACGAACACCGCGTACGACAGCTCCTCGATCGTCTCGCTCCGCTCGCGCCACGCACGCACGTTGCCCGGGTTCGCCACGTTGTTCGCCCGGTCCCGCGGCACGTTCCACTCCCACAACGCCACCAGCTCCTCCCGGGCCTCGTACGGCAGCGGGTCCAGCACCACCGTCTTCACCACGCTGAAGATCGCCACGTTCGCGCCGATCCCCAGCGCGATCGTCAACACCGCCACGAGCGCGAACGCCGGACGCCGCCCCAGACGACGCAGCGCGAACTGGATGTCTCTCCCCAACTGCTCCACCGTGTACCCCCTACCTCTCGTGCCTCGATCTCTGAACGGGCGCGTCAGCCGTGCCCACGAACGATGCACCGCCAGGCTCCACGCCTCGCCCGCGTACCACAGCGTGCCCCGCACACCGCCCGATTCCCCGAACCGACGTTCGTACTCCCGGTCAAGGTCCATCAGCATGGAGTCGCCGACGTATCCCCGCGGCAGGAACGGCCGCACCAGAACCCGCACCAGACGTCGGATCATGCCTCCTCCAGAAGCTCCTCGAGACCCCGCGCCAGCTTCTCCATCGCCGCGTGTGACGTCCGCAGCGCCGCCAGTCCCTCATCCGTCACCTCGAACCGCCGCAGTCGACCCCCGCTCCGCGCATCCGCCGGCGTGTCCGTCGTCCAACGCACCCAGCCCTTCGACTCCAACCGGTCCAGCGTCGTGTAGAACGCGCCCCGCGACACCTCCCGCCCCGCTCGCTCCTCGATCTCCCGCCGCACCTCCAGCGCGAACGCCTCGTCCCCCTGTTGCAGGATCCCCAGCATCACCATCTGCTCGAACTCACCCGGAAAGCTCTTCGGCGTCATGATCGCCTCGCAGTACACAACGTAGACTGTGAAGTCTACATTGTAGTCTTGAGCGCGCTGCGGCGAAAGTGTTTCAGACGATGAGGCGGTCGGGCGAGGAGGGTGCTACGAGATAGATACGGCGAGGTGTGAACGGCGAGGAGGGTGAGGCGATGGGGTGAAGTGAGGACGATACAGCGAGGGCGGCGCGACCGGCTCTGCGGGGGTCGGGTCGGGAACCGGCTCACCCGGGGGCCGGTCGAAATCCGCACCCCTCGTAGTATCCTCCTCGCCGTACCCTCCTCGGTTCATTCCCTCGCCGTATCCTCCTCGCCGTTCTCACCTCGTCTCATCTATCTCGCCTCATCCTCCTCGCATCACCGCCCCCGGGCTGACCCGGGCTGCCCGACGGGCCGGGATCCAGCTCGCGGCGGCTGCCACGGCGAGGACGGCGATGGGGCCGGCGATGAAGGTCGCCGGGTCGTAGGGTGCCACGTTGAAGAGGAGTGAGCCGAGGAGGCGTGCGAGGCCGAGCGCGGTCGGTAGGCCGACGGCGGCGCCGATGGCGGCGGTTTGGAGTCCGCGGGCGAGGACGAGTCGGCTGACGCTGCCCCGGTTGGCTCCCAAGGCCATGCGCACGCCGATCTCCCTGGTCCTCTGGCCGACGACATAGGAGACGACGCCGTAGACGCCGATGGCGCCGAGGAGCAGCGAGATGAGAGCCGCGAAGGCGATGAGCAGGGCGGCGAAGGAGAGCTGTTCCGAGGCCCGCGTCACGATGTCCCGGAGCGTCTCGACGCCGGCGACGGGCACGTCCGGATCGAGGGCGGCGACCTGGTCGCGGATCGAGGGAAGCAGCGAGGTGGGCGGGACGGCGGTGCGCACGACGATGCTCATGTTGGTTGCCGAGGACCGGTCGGCCTGGCCCTCGGGCGGTCGCATGGGCAGGTAGCGCAGGTTGGTGGGCGGCCATTCCAGCGCGATGTGGCGTACGGAGCCGACCACGCCGACGATGGTGTGCCAGGGCCCGTCGGCGCTGCTGGCGATGCGCTTGCCGATGGCGCTCTCGTCGGGCCAGAACCGTTCGGCCAGGTCGCGGCTCACGACGGCGACGGGCCGGCCGTTCTCGATATCGGAACGGTCGAGCGTGCGGCCTTCCAGCAGCGGGATGCCCATGGCCTCGAAGTAGCCCGCGCTGACGTATCGTTCGGGCACGATGGGCGACACGGCGCCTTCCTCCAGGGGCCGGTCCGCCATGTGGAAGCCCGACTCGGTGCCGCCGGGCGCCAGCGGCAGCCAGGTGATGGCGCCGGCCCGCTCCACGCCCGGCAACGCTTCGATCCGGTCCAGGAGCTCGGCGTAGAACACGCTGGCTTGTATGTCCGTAGGGTACGCGTTTGCGGGGAGCGAGACCCGGAACGCGAGAGCGGACGCCGGCTCGAACCCCGGATCGACGTCTCGCAGCGCGGCGTAGCTCCGGGCCAGGAGCCCGGCACCGATGAGCAGGACGATGGCCAGGGCGACCTGCGCGGCGACGAGGGCGTTCCGGGTCCAGCCCGGCCTGCCGGTCGTGCCGTGCTCCGCGTCCTTGAGGGCGCCGGCCACGTCGGTCCGGGACGCGTGGCGCGCCGGCAGCAGTCCGACGAACGCGCCGGCGGCCAAGCCGAGCAGCCCACCGAACGCGGCCACGACGCCGTCGATGCCGATCTCGCCGGCCCGGGGCAGCTCCGTCGGGTTCCAGGCCAGGAACGCGTCCAGCCCCATCCAGGCCAGGTACAGCCCGATGATGGCGCCCGCGGCGCCGATCAGCATGCCTTCACCGAGGAACGACGCCATCAGCCGGGCGGGCGTCGCGCCCAGCGCCGACCGGACCGCGATGTCCCGGGTCCTGGTTTCCCCCCGGACGAGGAACAGGTTGGCCACGTTGGCGCCGGCCATGAGGAGCAGCGTGGCGATCCCGGCCAGCACGACCCAGAGCATGGCCCGGACATCACCCACGATGGTTTCCTTCAGCGGCTCGATGCCCGTCGTGAAGCCCACGTCCTCCCGGGTCGTCCACTGGAAGTTGCCGGGATACGCCTCGGGCAGCTCGTGGCGCAGCGCCTCCACGTCCCGGGCCGCCGTCGCCAGCGTCACGCCCGGGGCCAGGCGCGCGATGGCGTCCAGGTAGTACTCGCCGAACTCCAGGCCGGCGGGATCGATGGTCAGCGGCAGCCAGACATCGGTCTCCGCCGACGGCAGCGCGACGTCGGCGGCCGCCACGCCGATCACCGTCGTGGCCACGCCGTTCAGCCGGATCGTGCCGCCCACGACGCCGGGGTCCGCACCGAACCGGCGTCGCCACAGCCCGTCCGAGATCACAGCCGTGGGGAGCGCGCCGGGTCCGACGTCTTCCGGTGCGAAGGCTCGGCCCGGCGTCGGTGTCAGGCCGAGCACGCCGAAGAACCCGTCCGTCACCTGGGCCGCCGGCAGTCGCTCCGCCCCGCCATCGCCCGTCAGGTTGACGTTGACCGCGTCGTACGCCGCAACGTCCTCGAACGCATCCGCCTCGGCCCGGTAGTGCAGGTACATCGGCACCGACACCGACAGGTCCGTGATGTCGATCCCCGGCGCGCCGAACCGGAGCCGCGTCAGACGATCCGATTCCGGGTACGGCAGCGGCTCCAGCAGCACGCTGTGCACGACGGCGAACACCGCCACGTTCGCCGCGATGGCCAGCGCCAGCGTCGCCAGCGCCGCCGTCGTGAAGCCCGGGCTGCGGCGCAGCCGCCGCAGCGTCTTTCGAAAACGGAGTCCCGACATGGCCCTGCTCCCGTCCACGGTGGATGGTACCTCGGACGGGACCATGCGACAAAGTCCGTGCCGCCTTCGATGCATGCGCTGAAAAGATTGCGCGCGATACGTTTAGCCGGAAGGACCAACCGCGCGCGTCCCGCCCCCCGCGTCCCGGAGGCGGGCACATCGTGGGCGGTTGCGGGACCGCAGCTACCCGGGGGGCCTACGACTACAACTGCACGGTCAGGCCCCGCGAGCGGTCCAGCCGCCACCGACCACCGGCCCACAGCAACTCCAGCTGGATGAGCGCGTAGCGTTCCGATCCCGATCGGTCATCTCGCACCAGGGAATGGACGGTCAGGCGGGCCGCTTCCGCCACCGGCCGCTGGATTTCGACGTGGTGGGCGCTCAACGGCCGGTACGTTTTCAAACCCTCGACTCCCCCCGTGCCCCCCTCCTCCGTCCATCCAGGCCCCGCCAGTTCCTCGATCATTCGCCAGCGGCGTGCCTTCCAGGCGTAGATCAGCTCCAGCGCGATCCCCTCCGGTTCGCCAGGGTCGACCGTGGACAGGGGCGGCAACGCCGGACTGCCTGTCCCTGTCCCCGGAATGTCGAGCACTTCGTCCGCGACGAGAAACCGCACGCCTCCGTCGTCGCGGACCGCATCGCCGACCAGACGCTCTCCGTGACCGCCGATGCGCCTCCGGATTGCGGGCGGCTGCCTCCCCGGCGAGACCATCGCGGTTACGCGATGGGGGCCTTCAAACCCCTCATCGCCTTCGCCCGCTCCGACCTTCACCACGAACACTCCGTCTCTCACCCTCACCGTGTCGACGAACGCCGTCCGCATCGTCTCGAGGCTGTGCAACTCCACCGTAACGCGGCTCCCAGAAGGAACGTCCGTCGTGCCACGCACGCATATCGACGCACGGTCAACCTGGACCCGCAACTTCAACGAGTCGTACTCCCGATCACCGCCGGCGTCATCTTCTGTCGACCCGTGCCCGCACCGCACCACCCCCGCCACCACCAACACGGCCAGCCACGTCGCACGCATGACCCCGTCCGCCAACGGATCACCCCGGCTCAGCCGTCCATCTCCGGCGGACCTTCATGTTCCTCGAGCAGCGACACGAATTCTTCCCGCAGCTCCGGGTCCACGTTCACCGCCGCCGCGATCTGCTGATAACGCACCAGCTCCAATCCCTTCTCCTCCACCGCCGCCACCATCTCCTCCCGCGCCGCGTTCTGGATTGCCTGCGCCTCCTCCGGATCCTGGACCGTCGCCAGCTCCGCTTCCATCGCTTCACTGATCGCCCGCACCGCCACGTACGCCTCCACGAAGACTTCCAGCTCCGCTTCCTCCACTTCCGTCGCCGGCGGCTGCTGCGCATGGCCCCGCTCCACCATCAACCCGTTTCCCGCCAGCACCAGCAGCACCACCGTCCAGCCCCGCATCCCGATCCTCGACATCTCGACCTCCGTGGTTCTGTCAGATTCCCAACCCACGCCCCTTACCACCGGCACACGCCATGCCACCCCCACCCAGCGTCGGTCCGATCGCCCGGAACCACCGAGAACCATGCCCAAGACGCCCCTCCACGCCTCCCTTCCCGCCGTCCCGTTCCCGGCGCGGCGCCCGGTTTTTGTTGTGCCAGAGTGACACATGTGTTAGGGTGACACGCACGGCACGGGAGGCGCGATGCGGTACGGGTACAGCTTGAAGCAGGCGGTGTTTCTGTTCGTGGTGGGCCCGCTGGTGGTGGTAGTGGGTGTGGTGGCGTGGTTGAGTGTGCGTGCGTTGGAGCACGAGTTGGAGCGGCGTCTGCAGGAGGATGTGGAGTTGATTGCCCGGGCCATCCGGCTGCCGTTGGAGGATGCGTTGGAAGGAGGCCGGGAGGATCGTCTGGTGCGGGCGTTGGAGTCGGCGTTCCGGATCCGGCGAGTGTACGGGGCGTACGTGTACGATGCGGAAGGCCGGCGGATCGCGGACGTAGGTGTGGTAGGGCAGGGTGGTGCGCCTGCGGCGATGGCGGATCTGGCGTCGCGGGGTGAGCGGCAGGGCGAGTACGGGGAGGTGGGTGCGCGGCGGGTTTACTCGTACTTCCTGCCGTTGACGGGTCAGGGTGGGGAGGTTGTGGGGATGTTGCAGGTGACGCGTCGTCGTCGTGAGATGGAGGCGTACCTTGGGGGAGTGCGGGTGCAGGTTGCGGGGATGGTCGTGGGGGCGGCGGGGTTGGTGGTGGTGCTGGTGCTGGTGGGTCACCGGCGTGCGGTAGGGGGTCCGTTGATGCGATTGGCGGAGGGGATGGGGCGTGTGGAGAAAGGGGAGCGTGGGCATCGGGTGACGGAGGGCCCGGGACCGCGCGAGGTGGTGATGCTGGCACGGGGCCTGAACCGGATGTTGGACAGTCTGGCGGACCGTGAGCGGGAGGTGGACCGACGGCGTCGCGGCGAGCTCGAGTTGCAGGAGCGATTGCAGCGATCGGAGCGGTTGGCGGCGATCGGACGTTTGGCGGGGGGCGTGGCCCACGAGCTGGGGACGCCGTTGAGTGTTGTGGACGGACAGGCGCAACGGGCGTTGCGGAAGGGTGGAACGGTGGGGGCATGGCAGGCGGTCCGACAGGAAGTGAAGCGGATGGAAGCGACGGTTCGGGAGCTGCTCGGCATCGTGCGGCACGAGCCTCGTGAGGCGGAGCGGGTGACGGGGCGGCGACTTGTGCGTGGGGCGTTGGCGGGGGCGAAGCCGGTGTTGCGGGAAGCGGGCGTGGATCTGGGCGTGCGTGTGCCGGGTTCACTCGAGGTCGAGGTGAGCGTATCGCGAATGGAGCAGGCGTTGGCGAACCTGGTGCGAAATGCGGCCCAGTCGTGTGCGGGCGGCAACGTGAGGGTGTCGGCGGAAGCGGGTGGGGCTTTGGTGGAGTTCCACGTGGACGATGATGGGCCGGGCGTTTCGGAGGAGAGTCGGGAGGCGGTGTTCCGTCCTTTCTTCACGACGAAGGCCGCGTCGAAGGGCACGGGCATGGGGTTGGCCTTCGTGGCGCAGGTGGCGGAGGAGCATGGTGGCGGTGTGCGGGTGGGGGAGGGTCCGCTGGGCGGTGCCCGGTTCACGTTGTGGGTGCCGCGGGTGGCGTCAGGCGGTGGAGGGAGCGCTGGAGGGGACGGTGGTGACGGTGCGTGAGGGCGTGGTTTTGATCGTGGAGGACGATGAAGGTCTGGCGTCTCTCCTGGTGGACGAGCTCACGGATCGGGGTTTCGACGTGGAGTCGGTGGCCTCGGCCGAGGAGGGGTGGGACCGGATCGGCGAGGGCGGCGTCGTGCTGGTGATATCGGATCTTCGTCTGCCGGGGGCCGGGGGTGAAGCCTTGCTGGCGCAGGTGCGGGGCCTGGAGGATCCGCCGGCCTTCATCGTCATCACGGCGTTCGGCACGGTCGCGCAGGCGGTGGACTGTCTGAAGACGGGCGCGGACGACTTCCTGACGAAGCCGTTGGACCTGGAGCACCTTGCCATGGCTGCCGAGCGTGCGCTGGAGCATCGGCGCTTGCGGCGGATGGTCGCGCGGTACGAGGAAGTCATGGATGGCCCCGATTTTCACGGCATGATCGGCCAGAGCGAGGTCATGCGGCGTGTCTTCGAGCAGGTCCAGGCGTTGGCCCGCTCCGACGGCCCGGTGCTGATCGAGGGCGAGAGCGGTGTGGGGAAGGAGCTCGTGGCGAAGGCGGTGCACATGGAGAGTCCGCGTTCGGACCATCCGTTCCTGGCGGTGAATTGTGCGGGCGTTCCCAAGGATCTGCTGGAGAGCGAGTTCTTCGGTCATGCCGAGGGGGCGTTCACGGGTGCGTCGAAGGCCCGGCGCGGGCTCTTCGAGGAGGCCGGCGGCGGCACGCTGTTCCTTGACGAGATCGCGGAGATGAGTCCGGCGCTCCAGGCCAAGCTGCTACGGGTGCTCCAGGAAGGGACGGTCCGCCCGGTGGGTAGCAACCGGTCACGCTCCGTGGACGTTCGGATCATTGCGGCCACCAATCAGGACCTGGAAGCCGAGATGGCGGCCGGCGGATTCCGCGAGGACCTGTTCTACAGGTTGGAGACGTTCCGTCTGCGCGTGCCTCCGCTGCGAGAACGGGGCACGGACCTGGAACGGCTCACCGGCTATTTCGTGAAGAAACACGCGGCGCGACTGGACAGGGACATTCGTGGCCTGACGCCGGCCGCGCTGGAGCGGGTCCAGGCGTATGCGTTCCCCGGCAACGTGCGTGAGCTGGAAAACGCCATCGAGCGGGCGGCCGCGTTCTGCAGCGGCCACCTCATCGATGTGGCGGACCTGCCGGCCAGAGTTCGCGCGGCCGGGTCCCGGTCGGAGGACTGGCCCGGCATGGTCGGTCCGGCCTTCGGGGAGGCCCCCTTCGACGGCCGGCTGCCAACGCTCGCCCGTCTCGAAGGCGCCTATATTCGCCATGTGCTGGACGAAACCGGGGGGAACAAGCGGCGTGCGGCGGAGATGCTGGGCATCAGCCGCCGCACGCTGTATCGCCGCCTGGCTGAGTTGGAAGGGGACGCGCCGAGCGGGATCCAACGGGACGCCTGACCCGGTCCAGGACCGGTCGGGGCGTCCGCCGCCCTTTCGTCTACGTCGTGCCCGTTACGTCACGGGCCGGCCTGGATCTCTTCCACGATCTCGACGAACTTGTCACGCAGCTCTTCGTCTTCGTTCAGGGCAGCGGCGATCTCCCGGTATCGCCGCGGCGTGAGATCCTGCTCCTCCACGGCTTCCGCCATCTCGGCCCGGGCTTCTTCCTGGATCTCCGCCTGTTCCTCGGCATCTTCCGTCATCTGCAGCCGTTGCGTCATTTCACGGCTGATCTGGTTGATCTCGATGTACGCTATGGCGAAGCTCTCCAGCTCGTCGTCCTCGACGTCCGTGGCTTCGGTCTGTGGCTCCTGTGCTTCGAGTTCGCCGGCCCCCACCGGCGCGAAGGCCATGAGCGTCATGGCCAGCACCAGGCCGGATCCCGTCATCGTTGTACGTTTGTACATCGGGCCTCCCGCTCTTGCGACGTCCCGGTCCGTCCGGACCGCGTGCGCCGAGAACTTCAAGCAGGATCTGTTCCATTCGGGGTTACGGCGCTCGCGGCCGGCGTGTCCGGTGATCGACGGTAGGCTGCCGTCGGCGCTGGTCGAGCCCATCCGTATACCCGGACCGGTCTGCGGCCCGTTCGGCGCTACATCGCATATGCCGCCTCGGCGAAGCGTCGGACGATGTCGCCGGCGCTCTCCACCTGGTCGATCCCCTGGACGCTGCGGCCCGCCTGCCAGTAGTCCCGCATCCCGGACTCGTCGAGTGACGCGCGCTTGAGCTGCCACCCGGACTTCAACGCGTAGAGGGTCCGCATCAGCTTCTTCCGCTGTCTGCCCCGGAGCATCCATCGGGCGAACGGCCCCGCCTTCAGGCCCATGCGCTGGACGTAGGGCGTGTTGATGACGGCCAGCGGCACGCCGGTGACCCGCTCGGTGAGCACGATGTCGTCGGCGTCGGCCTCCAGGATGGCCTGCTTGTACGGCTGGCTGGCCCGGCACTCCGTCGTGGCGATGAACCGGGTGCCCATCTGGACGCCGTCGTAGCCCATGGCGAGGGCCTGGACGAAGTCGGTGGCCGTGCCGATGCCACCGGCGCAGATCACGGGCGCGTCCAGGTCGCCCACCTCGTCCAGCAGCTCCAGCGCGCTCCTCGGCCCCGCGTGGCCGCCCGCCCGGTCGTTCACGGCGATGAGCCCGTCGGCACCCGCGTCCAGTCCTTTGAGCGCCCACTTCCGCTCGGTCACGTCGTGGTACACGACGCCGCCCATGGCGTGGACCCGCTCGGCGACCCGGTCGGGCTTGCCCAGCGACGTGACGAAGAAGCGGACGCCCTCCTCCAGCGCGATGTCGACCCAGCGCTCCATCCGGTCCCGGTACGTCCTGGACGACGCCTCGATGAGCGCGTTCATGCCGATGGGCCGGTCCGTCATCCGGCGGATCTCCCGGAGTCCGTCCCGGAGGTCGCGGCCGTGGACGTACGTCAGCGAGATCGGCTGCACGATGCCGATCCCGCCCGCCGCCGACACCGCCGCCACCAGCTCCGGGTTGCTGCACGGGTACATGGCGCCGCAGATCAACGGGACTGAGATGCCGGCGTCCCGCGTGAGACGGGTGTCCAGCGGCGAGCCGGCGGGCTGCTCCGACGAGCTGCTGCCGGGGCCGGCGTCCCGGGCGTTTTCCGTCATTGTGCCCTTCCGATGCGCCACGTGACGCGGATTTCCGCCACGACATCGCCTTCCGCGTCGCGGATGGACGCCCCGACGTCGTGTTCCACGTCTTCGCCGGTCGGCGGGGTCGGCGGGTCCGCCGTGCCCGTCGCCTCCAGCCGGCCCCGGGCCTTCTTGCGGTAGTCCACGCGCAGCGCCGTGGGTATGCCCCGCACCCCGTCCGGCAGGGCCGTGACCAGTGCCAGACCGCTGGCCACCTCGCCCAGGTTGGCCAGGGCGATGGCGTGGATCGAGCGGAGGTGGTTCCGCAGACGGCGCCGGTCACGCATCACGACGACGCAGCGTCCCGGCTCCAGCTCCACGATCCCGGGACGGATCGAGCCGGTGTACGGCGCGGCGCGACCCACGATCCACGAGAACAGGCGCCGTCCGCCCGGGACGGGTCGGAGTCTTCGCCAGTAGCGGAGGAGCCGGGCGCCGTGCGTGGCCACCGGGTCAGCCGCCGCCCATCCCTAGCTCTGCTTCAGGAGGGAAAGTTGTAGCGTTTGCGTCAAGTTTTGGCTCCTA
>CAYQCY010000023.1:0-36447 GCA_964416095.1 uncultured Gemmatimonadaceae bacterium | reverse complement strand
CCCGCGAAGGTAGCCCTGCCACGGGGCCTGGCGATCGACCGGATCCTCGCCGCGCTGCCAGCAGGAGCCCGACGGCGGCCCGATTTCGCCCGGCTGCATCAGCGGGGACGCGCAAGAATGGGGAAGGTCCACTTCAGCGGACTTCGCCGATGTCCTTCACGATGGAGCCGACCAGCCCGTACTCTTTGGCGGCTTCGGCGTCGAGCCAGAAGTTGCGGTGGGTGTCCTCCTTGATCTTCTCCAGGGACTGGCCGGTGCGCTCGGCGAAGATGCGGTTGAGGCGTTCACGCATCTTGAGGATCTCGTTGGCCTCGATCTCGACGTCGGAGGCGGTGCCCCGTGCGCCACCCGCGGGCTGGTGGAGGAGGAAGCGGGTGTTGGGCAGGCAGAACCGTCGCTCGAGGGGCACGGAGACGAAGATGAAGGCGCCTGCGGAGGCGACCCAGCCGGTCCCGACCATGCGCACTTCGGGAGCGATGAACCGGATCATGTCGTGGATGGTGTCGCCGGACTCCACGTGTCCGCCCTGGGAGTTGAGGTAGATGGTGATGTGCTCGTCGGACTCGGCGGCCATGGCCAGGAGCTCGGCGGTGACCCGGGCGGCGACCTTCTGGTCGATGGCGCTGCTGATGAGGATGGTCCTGGCCTTGTAGAGCCGTTCGCGGATGGACTTGGGCAGTCCGCTCTGGACGTCGTTCTCGTCGTCGTGCCTCGGTAGCATTCGTGTCGTTCCCGTTGGATTCGGTGTCGGTTCGTCGTCAGGCTGCGGCGATGCGGGCGAAGGCCTCGGGGTCGAGGCTGGCGCCGCCGACGAGGACACCGTCCACGTCGTCGGCTGCCAGGAGCTCGGCGGCGTTGTGCGGCTTGACGGACCCACCGTAGAGGATGGGCACACCCTCCGGGTCGTCGAGCCGTTCGCCGAGTCGCTCCCGGATGGTGCCGTGGGCGTCGGCCGCGTCTTCGGGCGTCGCCGTCTCGCCGGTGCCGATGGCCCAGACCGGCTCGTAGGCGATGAGCATGCGAGCCAGCATACCCGCGTCGAGGTCGCGGGTGCCCTCGTCGAGCTGGCGCAGGACGACCTCGTCGACGCGGCCGGCCTTGCGCTCGTCCAGCGTTTCGCCGACGCAGAGCACCGGCACGAGGCCGGCGTCGAAGGCGGCGCGAACCTTCTTCCCCGTCTCGTCGTCGGTCTCGCCGAAGACGTGACGCCGCTCCGAATGGCCCACGAGGGTGAAGTCGGCGCCAGCGTCCACGGCCATGGGCGCGCTCACGGCGCCGGTGAACGCGCCTTCCGCCTTCCAGTGGATGTTCTGGACGCCCAGGCGGAGGTCGGTCCGGTCTCCCCGGGCCTCCCGGGCCGCCGCGAAGGACAGGGCCGGCGGGAAGAAGATCATGGACCGGTCGTCCCGGGGCGCGTGGAGCTCCCGGAACCGCTCGAAGAAGGTTCGGGTCTCGGACGGTGTCTTGTGCATCTTCCAGTTGCCGGCGATGACCGGCACGGCCATACGGTCAGCCATGGTGGCTCCCCGCTTCGTTGAGGGCCGCGACGCCCGGCAGGGTGCGGCCTTCGAGGAATTCGAGTGATGCGCCGCCGCCGGTGGAGACGTGGGTCATGCGGTCGGTCAGCCCCGCCTGCTCCACGGCGGCCGCCGTGTCGCCGCCACCGATGATGGTCGTCGCGCCACGGTCGGTGGCCTCGGCCACGGCCCGGGCCAGCTCCAGGGTGCCCTCCCGGAACGGGGCCACCTCGAACATGCCCATGGGCCCGTTCCAGACGATGGTCTGGGCCGAGGCGATCCGGGCCGCGAAATCCTGCACGCTCTCGGGCCCGATGTCCAGGATCTTCTTCCCTTCCGCCACGGCATCCCGATCCACCGTCTCCGTCACGGCGTCCTCCCGGGCCATGTCCGCCACCACGCAGTCCGTGGGCAGGGCCAGCTTGCCCTCGGCCCGGTCCAGCAGCTCCCGGGCCATGTCCACCCGGTCCTCCTCCACCAGCGATGCGCCGGTGTCGAAGCCCAGTGCGCGGAAGAAGGTGTTCGCCATGGCCCCGCCCACCAGGAGGTCGTCCACCTTGGGCAGGAGGTTCTCGATTACGTCGATCTTGCCCGAGATCTTGGCGCCGCCGAGGATGGCCACGAAAGGGGGGGCCGGCGCCTCCAGCGCGCCGCCGAGGAAGCGCAGCTCCTTCTCCATGAGGAGACCCGCCACCGCCGGGCGGCCCCGCTTCTTCATCGCCTCGGCCACGCCGGCCGTGGATGCGTGGGCCCGGTGGGCCGAGCCGAAGGCGTCGTTCACGTAGACGTCGGCCAGCTCCGCCAGCCGTTCCGACAGCTCGCGGTCATTGGCCTTCTCCCCGGGGTGGAACCGGGTGTTCTCCAGGAGGAGGACTTCCCCACCGCCCAACTCCTCCACGGCGTCGTCCACCTCCGGGCCCACCAGCTCGGGGACGAACCGGATCGGCGCATCCAGCAGCTCGCCGAGGCGCTCCGCCACGGGCCGCAACGACAAATCCGGCTTCCGCTCGCCGCCGGGCCGGCCCAGATGCGACATCAGGATCAGCCCGGCGCCCTTCTGCACCAGCGACTCCAGCGTGGGCAGCGTGGCCCGGATGCGCGTGTCGTCGGCCACCTGCCCGCTGTCCACCGGCACGTTGAAGTCCACCCGGACGAGCACCCTCTTCCCCCGAAGCCGTGCCTCGCCCAGGTCCTCGATCGTCAACCGTCCCGTGTCCATCGTCGGTCCCCCGGTTCTTGGCCGCGCGTCGCGGCAAAACGTAGAACGCGACGCCGGCGTTGTACAGCCGTCCCCGATCAGCCCTCCAGGAACGGCAGGACCCGTTCCAGGAACGCGTCCGGCGTCTCCCAGTTCGGCGAGTGGCCGGCGCCCCGGATGACCTCGAGGCGCCCGGCCGCCAACGCCCGGGCGGCCCGGCGGGCATGGCGCAACGGGAAGAAGCGGTCCGCGTCGCCCCAACAGACCAGGACGGGCAGCTCCAGCGCCGCAAGCTCGTCCGGGCCCACCACCTCGCGCTGCCCGCCGAGACCTCCGAAGGCGCGCAACGCACGCCACAGGAACCGGGCATCCCCCATGCGCTCCGAGGCGTGCAGGTACGCCACCAGCGCTTCCTGCACCTCGCCGGGCATGCCCGCCCGGTTCGTGGTCAGGTAGCGGCGGAACACCCAGTCCGTGCCCGATCGGCTCGGCCGCATGAGCAGCGGGCCCACCCCGGGCAACGTCGCCAGGTGTACCGGCCACGGCATGGCCCGGCCCAGACCCGCACTGGAGAGGAGCACCAGCCGACGCACCCGGTCCGGGCACCGCTGCGCCAGCCGGAGCCCCACCAGCCCCCCCAGCGACGTCCCCATCAGGTCGAACCGGTCCACCCCCACCTGGTCCAGCCAGCCAAGCACCACCTCCGCGGCCTGCCCGCCCACCGGCGCCCGGGGCACCACCGGCGACGACCGGCCGAACCCCGGCAGGTCCACGGCCAGCACCCGCCGCCTCCCGGCCAGCGCGCCCAGGACCCGGAACCAGTTCGCGCCACCCCCCGTCCCACCCTGGACCAGGACCAGAGGACGACCCGCGCCCGCCTCCAGGTACGCCACCACTCCGTCACCCACGACCTCGACCCGCTCCTCGGCCCGGGCTCCGCCCAGCTCCAGAAGCCGGACCCGCGCCTCCCGGTACGCCGCTTCAGCAGAACGGCCACGACCCGTCCCCGGGCCGCGGCCGCTCACCTCTGCCCGAGATCCGGCGGTCACGTCTCCGGCTTCTCCGCCACCTGCACCGTGAAGCGCCCCGTATCGTCCGTCCGCAGCTCCGCCCGCAACCGCGTGTCACAGTGGCTGCACCGGATCACACCCACCGCCTCCCCCTCGGCCAACTCCGCAAGGTCCCGATGACCACACACCGGACACCGGTACGATCCGCGCCGCGACTCGTCCATTTCCGGCATGTCCGTCCTCCGTGCTCCGGGTTCCAGCCCGGGCCTCCACCGAACCCCACCTCCGCCCGGGCCGCTTCCACGCTACCCCCACCGCCCGGACCCGTCAATGCCCGTCCGCATCTCATGTGATACATGAAATAGACGACTATAACCCGATGCCACAACACTACATGAATGATCCGACATAAACCGCCAGGTCCACGCAGCGCATCGAGTAGCCCCACTCGTTGTCGTACCAGGCGAGGACCTTCACCAGGCGTTCGTCCATGACCATGGTGGACGGGAGGTCGACGATGGCGCTGGCGGGGTGGCCGACGTAGTCGACGCTGACGAGGGGCTCGTCGGAGACGGCGACGATGCCGTCGAGGTCGCCGGCGGCGGCTTTGCGGAAGGCGTCGTTGACCTGTTCGGCGTCGACGTCCTGCTCGACCTCGGCGATGAGGTCGATGATGGAGCCATCGGGGGTGGGGACGCGCATGGCCATCCCGTCGAGCTTGCCCGCCAGGGCGGGCAGGACGACGCCGGTGGACTTGGCCGCGCCGGTGGTGGTGGGGATGATGGACATGGCGGCGGCGCGGGCTCGACGCAGGTCCTTGTGGGGCAGGTCGAGCATCTTCTGGTCGTTGGTGTAGCTGTGCACGGTGGTCATGAGGCCGCGGCGGAAGCCGAAGGCGTCGAGGATGACCTTGGCGACGGGAGCGAGGCAGTTGGTGGTGCAGCTCGCGTTGCTGATGACGTGGTGGTTCTCGTGGTCGTACTGGTCGCCGTTGACGCCGAGCACGATGCTGATGTCCTCGCCTTTTCCGGGCGCGGTGATGATGACCTTTTCGGCGCCGGCGTGGATGTGCTTTTCGGCGTCTTCGCGCTTGCGAAAGATGCCGGTTCCCTCGAAGACGATGTCGACGTCGAGGTCGGCCCAGGGCAAGCTGGCGGGGTCGCGTTCGCTGAGGACCCTGATCTCGTCGCCGTCGACCGTGATGCCCTGGTCGGTGACCTCGACGGTGCCGGGGTATGCGCCGTGGACGGAGTCGTAGCGCAGGAGGTGTGCCAGGGTGTGTGAGTCGGTGATATCGTTCACCGCGACGAAGTCGAGGTCCGCCTTGGACTTCTTGGCGGAGCGGAGGATGTGCCGCCCGATGCGGCCGAACCCGTTGATCGCAACGCGAATCGCCATGGTAGCTCCCGAAGGTTGTGCGTGTCTGCGTTCAAGTCATGGTGAGGCGGCGCGCGTCCAGCGCCCGGGCGAACGTCAGGACGCTGACGCAGCGCGCGCCGGTGGCCACCAGGGCGCTGGCGCACTCCCCTGCCGTAGCCCCGGTGGTGAGCACATCGTCCACCAGCAGGACGTGCTCACCCCGGAGCGCCGCTTCCGCGCCGGGCGCCGGCCGGAACGCACCGGCCACGTTAGCCCGCCGGGCAGCCGGCTGCAAGGTGGTCTGGCTGCCGGAAGCGCCGGCTCGGACGAGCCACTCAGCGGCGCGCCGGTCCAGCAGACGAGCCAGCTCCCGGGCGATGCGAGCGGCCTGGTTGTAGCCTCGCTGTCGCACCCGTGCCCGGGTCGTGGGGACGGGCACGATCCAACGCACCTCGTCCCGGACATCCGCGGTCAGCGGCACGGTGCTCATGCGCTCGGCCATAAAGGCGGCGAGAGCGTGCCAGCCTCGGTACTTGAGCTGATGCACGATCCGGTCCGCCGGGGGATGGAGGAGCGCTGCGGATCGCGCAATCCGGATGGCCGCCGGCCAGCCGTCGCATTCCCGACAGGTGGGACCGGCCGCGCGACCGGTCCGGAGTCGCGGCGCGCCACAGCGGGGACAGGCCGGGGACGGCAGTGGCCGGAGCCGGGCCCTGCACCGGCGGCACACGAGCCGCACCTCGTCGCCGGGCGCGATGCGTTCGTCGCACCCCAGGCAGACCGGGGCGAAGACCAGGTCCAGGAGCCCGGAAAGCATGGCGGCATGGGTGCATTCCCTCCCCGGGCGATGCCATGGGCGAACGGGTCGTCAGCGGTCAGCGCCGGGATTCCGGCTCGTCACGTCCCCGCCGTAAGCGCCGCCCATCCGGCGTTCTTCGCCCGGCCGCTCCGGACACGCGCCCCTCGGGCCTCACGGGGTGGCGCTGGACGGGGGTCGGGAAGGTGCCGGCAGGTCCGTGCCGACGGCTGACAGCCGATCGCTGGACCGCTGGCGACTCTCACCGGTTCCGCGCCGCTTCCAGCGCGGCGCGCATGGCCTCTACCGGGGCGGGCAGCCCGAGCCAGCGCTGGAACGCGGCGGCGCCCTGGTGCAGGAGCATCTCCGTCCCGTCGGCCGCGGGGACGCCGCGTTCCCGGGCGCCGCGCACCAGGCGGGTCTCGTCCCGGCCGTACACCAGGTCCAGGACGGCGCCCACCCGGGCGACGCGGTTGAAGCGGAAGGGCAGCGGATCATCGGGGCGGAGCCCCAGGGAGGTGGCGTTGACCACCAGGTCGAAGCGGTCTCGGGTCAGATCATCGACCCACTCGGCGACCCGTACCCGCTCTTCCGCGGGATCCAGCCGTTCCTGGAGCGATCGTGCCCGTTCCGCCGTGCGGTTGAGGACGGTGACGTCTGCGCCGGTCTGGAGCAGGCTCAGGACGGCGGCGCGGGCGGCTCCGCCGGCGCCCAGGACCAGGACCCGTGCGTCGCGGGTGTCGCCCACGAGGGACCGGGCGGCGGCGGCGAAGCCTTCTACATCCGTGTTGTCGCCCCGGACGCGCCCCTCTTCGCCCCAGAAGGTGTTGCAGGCGTCGGTCCTCTGCACGGCGGGGGTGGGCACGTCCACCAGGGTCGCCGCCAGGCGCTTGTGCGGAACGGTGACGTTGCCGCCGCCGCCGCCGGCCCGGGCCAGGCGGTCGAAGAGCACCGGGAAGGCGTCGGCGTCGCACGCCACGGCGACGTAGGTGGCGTCCACGCCTGCGGCGGCGAAGGCCGCGTTCTGCATGGCCGGGGACAGGGAGTGGTCCACCGGGTCGCCGAGCAGGGCGAAGAGTCGAGCGCCGTCCGGAGCCATGGGGGAATCAGGGTGCGAGGATGGGCTCGAGGCGGTCGAGCATCGCCACGACGGCCTCGGCGAGGCGGTCCCGGGTCTCCCGGTAGAGCGCTTCGCTGCCGCCGATGGGGTCCGGCACCGGAGTGCCTGCGTCGGCCGTGTCGAGGAAATCGGTGACGAGGCTGACCTTGCCGTCCGCGTCCATGCCTTCCAGGGCGCGGATGTGGCCGGGGCCCATGACGGCGATGAGGTCGGCCCACTCCACCAGCTCGGGGGTCAGGGGGGTCGTGCGGTGGGATCCCAGGTCCAGCCCCTTCTCCGCGATGACTTCGAGGGCGAAGGCCGCGGCGGGCTCGCCGGCCGCCGCGGCGACGCCTGCCGACCGCACGGCTACCTGGCGCCAGCCCCTGCGCTCGAGCTCGGCCCGGGCCAGGGCCATGGCCATGGGGCTCCGACAGGTGTTGCCGGTACAGACGAAGAGGATGTTGAACGGTCCCGGGTCCCGTTCGGGGACGGCGGCATCAGAGCTGGAGGTCATGTGCTTCGAGATCGCCGGGGGAGATGGCCCCGATCCGGATGACGCGGGGCGGCTCGACACTGCAATCCACGATGGTGGAAGGCTTCGATGGAGGCAACGCCCCGCCATCCAGCAGCACGACCTCTTCGTTGCCGCCCAGCGCCGTGACGGCCGCCACGGCGGCCTCCGGATCCCGGGCCGGCGCCGCGCCCGGCGCGTTGGCGCTCGTAGAGGTCAGCGGCCGGCCCATCGCCTCGAGAAGAGCCGCCACGGCCGGGTGTGGTGACACCCGGACGGCCACGGTGCCCTCCTGCGACCGCACCTCCGGGGGGTAGCGGCCGTCGGGGTCGGCCAGAGCGAGGGTCAGGGGTCCCGGCCAGAACGTCTCGGCCAGGCGTCGCGCTTCCGCCGTCCAGCGCAGGTCGGCCACATCGTCGGCGCTCCGGACGACCAGGAGGAACGGCTGGTCGCCGCGCCGGTCCTTCAGCCGGGCCAGGCGCTCCAGGGGCGCCGGGTCCAGGGTGCAGCCGAGGCCGTACACGGTCTCGGTGGGATAGGCGACGATCCCGCCCGCGGCGAGGTGGTCCGTCGCGATCCGCGCGCTTGCCTCCCGATCCGCGGCCCGTGCGAAGGGGAGGCGTCTCACCGCTGCCGCCGCTCCCGGAGCAGCGCCTCGGCGAGGACCAGATCGGCGGGGGTCGTGATCTTCAGGTTCGACGGGTCGCCGGGCACCACCACGACCGTCCCGCCGCAGCGCTCCACGAGGGCGGCGTCATCGGTGGCGCCGATCCCCTCGTCGGCGGCCCGGGCGTGGGCGTCCGCCAGGAGGCTGCGGGGAAAGGCCTGGGGCGTCTGCGCCTTCCACAGCCTGGCCCGGTCCGGTGTGTCCACGATCGTCCTCTCCCCGTCCACCACCTTGATGGTGTCGGAGACGGGCACCGCGACGACGGCGCCCACGCCGGTGGCCGCCGCTTCGATGGCGGCCCGGATCACGGCCGGCTCGATCAACGGGCGCACGGCGTCGTGAACCAGCACGACCTCCGCCTCGCCGGGCACCGCCTCGAGCGCGGCCCGCACCGAGTCGGACCGCTCGGCCCCGCCGGCCACGGTGCGGACGCGCGGATCCAGCGCGGTGAGCCACGACGGTGGGTCGGCAGCGTCGTCCCGGGGGAGAGCCACGACCACCCACTCGACGCCCTCCACCTCCAGGAAGGGGCGAATGGCGCGGGACAGCACGGGTTCCCCCGCCAGCTCCATGTATTGCTTCCGCGCACCGCCCATGCGGTGGCCGCGACCGCCCGCCGCGATGACCACGGCCGCGCGCACCTTCATCCGAACAGCTCCTGGATCAGGTCCCGCACCCGTTCCACGGTCCGGACCTCGATGGCGCCGGGCGCGCCCCCTGTCCGGCCTCCGGGCAGGTACGCCCTGCGGAAACCCATGCGGGCAGCCTCCGCCAGGCGGCGCTCCACCTGACCCACGGCCCGGAGCTCGCCACCCAACCCCACCTCGCCCAGGAGCACGGCGTCTGCGGGAACGGGCCGGTCGGACACGCTGGACGCCACCGCCGCGACGACGGCCAGGTCCGCCGCCGTCTCGGTGACCCGGACGCCGCCCGCCGCGCCGAGGAACACGTCGAGCTGGCCGAAGTCCAGCCCGGCCCGCTTCTCGAGGACGGCCAGGAGCAAGGCCAGTCGCTTCCGGTCGAGCCCACTTGCCACCCGCTGCGGTGCCCCGTAGCTGGCGCGGCTGCACAGCGCCTGGATCTCCACCAGCAACGGACGGGAGCCCTCGATGGTGGGCACGACGGCCGAGCCGCTGACGTCCCGGGCCCTGTCGTGGAGAAAGAGCTCCGAGGGGTTCGCCACCGGCTCCAGGCCACGAGGCGTCATGCGGAAGACGCCGATCTCGTCTACGCCGCCGAACCGGTTCTTGGTGGCCCGGAGGACGCGGTGGTCCAGGCTGCGGGCACCCTCGAAGTACAGCACCGTGTCCACGATGTGCTCGAGGGTCCTGGGGCCCGCCACCGTCCCGCCTTTCGTCACGTGACCCACCAGGAAGACCGCGGCACCGGTGGCCTTGGCGTGGCGCTGGAGCCGGGCTGCGCACTCCCGGACCTGGGTCACGTTGCCCGGCGCGCCGTCCAGCTCGTCGGTGTAGGCCGTCTGGATGGAATCGATGATCAGCGCCGCCGGCTCCCCGGACTCCGCCTCGCCCAGCACGGCCCCCAGCTCCGTCTCCGCCAGGAACACGACGTCGGCAGCACCGTCACCCAGGCGGTCCGCCCGCATCCGCACCTGGGCCGCCGACTCCTCGCCGGACACGTAGAGTGTGCCATGGCCCCGGGCCTGGAGCCGTGCCGCGACCTGGAGCAGCAGGGTGCTCTTGCCGATGCCCGGCTCACCGCCCAGCAGAACCAGCGAGCCCGGCACGACGCCGCCCCCGAGGACGAAGTCGAGCTCGTCCAGCCCCGTCGTCCAGCGCCCGGCGCCCGCGCCTTCCACGTCGCCCAGGCGCACCGGCTTCGCCGCTTCCTTGCCGCGGCGCGGCCGGGGCCGCGTCTTCGACGACCCGGATCTCGGCTCCTCGACCAGGGTGTTCCACGCCCCGCACGCCGGGCACTGACCCTGCCAGCGCAGCGTCTCGTTGCCGCATTCGGTGCAGAAGAAGGCCGACTTCTTGTTCTTGGGCATCAGGTCGTGTCCCGAACCGGATCGCAAGGGCCTTTTCGACCTCGGACTCGACCTCGTCTGTCGGTCTGTCGATGCCCGTCCGACGAGTGGGAGGTCCGCCTCGCAAAGACCTCTGCCAGGCCTAGAACGGCTCCTGGGGCGTGAAGCTCTCGAACCGGGTGGACTCCTTGCGGAAGAAGAGGTTCACGGTGCCCGTGGGGCCGTTGCGCTGCTTGCCGATGATGAGCTCGGCCTTGCCGACGATCCCCTTCTCCTGCGCCTCCACCACGTCCGCAGCGTAATACTCGGGGCGGTACAGGAACATGACCAGATCCGCATCCTGCTCGATGGATCCGGACTCCCGCAGGTCGGACAGGAGGGGACGGTGGTCGGTGCGCTGCTCCGGCGCCCGGGAGAGCTGGGACAGGGCGATGAGCGGCACGTCCAGCTCCTTGGCCAGCGCCTTGAGCCCGCGGCTGATGTCGCTGACCTCCTGCTGCCGGTTGTCCCGGTTGCCGGTGGCGCTCATGAGCTGGAGATAGTCCAGGATGAGGAGGCCCAGATCCGGCTGCTCCGCCTTCATGCGCCGGGCCTTGGCCCGCATCTCCAGGACGTTGAGCCCGCCCACGTCGTCGATCCAGATGGGCGCGGTGTTGAGGTGGCCCGCGGCCTGGGCGAGGCGGACGAAGTCGTCGTCCTGGAGCTTGCCCTGGCGCAGACGACCCAGGTCCACCATGGCCTCGGAGCAGAGCATGCGCTGGACGAGCTGCTCCTTGGACATCTCCAGGGAGAAGAGGGCGACGGGCGTCTTCTCGGTGATGGCGGCGTGGAGCGCCATGCCGATGGCCAGCGAGGTCTTCCCCATGCTGGGCCGGGCGGCGATGATGGCCAGGTCCCCCTTCTGGAAGCCGCCTGTCTTGTCATCCAGGTCGAGGAAGCCGGTGGGCACGCCCGTGATGCCGCCCTTCACCGCCTGGAGCTGCTCGATGCGCTCGAAGGTCGGGTAGAGGACCTTCTTGATCCAGACGAACCCCTCCCGCTCGTGGGCCTGGGCGACCTGGAAGATGCGGCTCTCCGCTTCATCCAGGACTTCGTCCACCTCCCGCTCGCCGGGCTCGTAGGCGTCGCGGATGATCTGCGACGACGCCTCGATGAGCCGCCTGAGCAGCGCCCGCTCCCGCACGATGCGGGCGTGGTACGCGATGTTCGCCGCGGTGGGCACGGCGTCGAGCAGCTCGGCCAGGTATTGGAGGCCGCCGGCCACCTCCAGCTCGTCCGTCTTGGTCAGCTCCTCGCTCACGGTGACGGGGTCCACCACGTCGCCGCGCTGGAAGAGGCGGGCCATGGACCGGTAGATCCGCCGGTGGGCCTCCCGGTAGAACATGCTTTCGTCGACGATCTCGACGGCCTTCGAGACCGCGTCGCCATCGATGAGCATGCCGCCGAGCACGCTGACCTCGGCCTCCGGGGCGTACGGAGGCTGCCGGTCCGCCGCGGAGGGGGTCAGGTGCTGTGGCTCAGCGCTGCTCATCGAGGATCCGTCGGAGGAGCTGGAGGTCGTCCCACGCCGCCGGCGTCATCTGGGGACTACGCAACAGGTAGGCTGGATGGTAGCTCGCCACAAGGGGCACGCCCCGATAGGCGTGGATCTTCCCGCGAAGACGCCCTATGCTCTCGTCGCTCTCCGCCAGTGTCTGGGCGGCGAACTTGCCGATGGCCAGGATGACCCGGGGCGCGATCAGGTCGAGCTGGCCATGGAGGTACTCCGAGCAGGTCGCCACCTCGTCCGCCACGGGGTTCCGGTTGTCGGGCGGCCGGCACTTGAGGACGTTGCAGATGTAGACGTCGTTCCGGGTGAGGCCGATGCTCATGAGCATGAGGTCCAGCATCTGGCCGGCCTGGCCCACGAACGGCCGCCCCGTGGCATCCTCCCGCGCGCCCGGCGCCTCGCCGACCACCACCACCTCCGCCCGGGGATTCCCTTCCCCGAACACCACGGATCGCCGGGACTCGTGGAGCCGGCAGCGCACGCAGCCGGCCGCTTCCCGGGCCAGCACGACCAGCTCCGGCGGCGCTTCCGGCACGTCGTTCGGTGCCGGAACCGGCTCGCTCCGCGTGCGCGGGATCGGCTTGGACGGGATCCGCTTCGGAGGCGGCGACGAGGGGCCTGCGGCGATGTCGTCCTCCGCCGTCCCGGTGCCGGGGCCTGACTCGGCGAACGGCTCGGCGCCACCCACGATGGCCAGGGCCTCGGCCGCCGTCAGCGTCTCGAGGAAGAGCTCCCGATCGCCGAGTTGCCGCCACTGGCGCAGGTAGAGGCCCAGGAGGTGGCGGTCGATGCTCACGTCCCGCCCAGCAGCGCTTCGAGGCGGTCCAGTATCCGCTCCGCGACCTCGTGCTTCGGAAGCACCGGGACGACGTCCTCGCCGCCATCCCGGTCCAGGATCACAACCTCGTTCGTTTCCACCTCGAAGCCGGCGCCGGGCCGCGTGGCATCGTTGAGGACGACCAGGTCGAGGCCTTTCGCCTCCAGCTTTCGCCTCGCGTTGGCGACGCCGTTCTCGGTCTCCAGGGCGAACCCCACCACCACGAGGTCATCGCCGGCTTCGGCCCGCACGGAGGCCAGGATGTCCGGGACCGGCTCCAGGGCGATGGCTTCGGGCGCCTGGTCCTTCTTCATCTTCCCCTGCGCCGGGTCCGCCGGCCGGAAGTCCGCCACCGCCGCCGCCATGACCAGGACCTCGGCCTCGGCCAGGACCTCGCGTACCGCTTCGTGCATCTCCGCCGCCGTCTCCACCCCAACGATCTCGGGACCGGCCGGCAGCCGCGCAGAACCAGGCCCCGCGATGAGCAGCACGTCGCCGCCACGGCGCCATGCAGCCTCGGCCAGGGCGTAGCCCATGCGTCCCGAGGAGCGGTTCGAAACGACCCGCACGGCATCCACCGGTTCCCGGGTGGGCCCGGCCGTCACGACGATGCGCCGCCCGGCCAGCGGCCCTTCGCCACCTTCCAGCGCCCTGCCGATGGCCGCCAGGATTTCTTCGATCGGCACCAGGCGCCCCGCGCCCTCTCCTTCATCGTAGGCGAGAGGACCGACGGCGGGACCCACGAGGCGGTAGCCGAGGGCGTCCCGCAGGTGGTCGGCGTTGGCCCGGGTCTGGGGGTGAGACCACATGCGGTCGTTCATGGCGGGACAGACCAGTACGGGTGCCCGGGTGGCGAGGAGCACGGCGCCCAGAAGGTCGCTGGCCCGACCGGCGGCGGTGCGGGCCAGGAAGTCGGCGGTGGCGGGGGCGACGCAGACCACGTCCGCCTCCCGCGCCAGGCGGATGTGGTCGAGGGCGTGTCCCGCGGCCACCAGCTCCGAACGGACCCGGCGCCCGGTCACGCCCTCGAAGCTCACCGCGCCCACGAAGGCCCCGGCGGAGCGGGTCATGACCACGTCCACCTCGACTCCCAGGAGGGTGAGGTCGCGGGCCAGTTGGACGGTCTTGTAGGCGGCGATTCCGCCGGTCACGCCCAGGAGCACCCGGCGCCCGTGCCAGGGGCGGCGGGGCGTGCGTTCCGCGGCCGGCTCCGTGTCGTGCCGCCCGCTCATCGGCTACAGGGTCTTCTTGCGGCGGGCGATGAGGCGGAACTCGATGTCGCCGCCGACCTGAGCGCCCAGCGCCTGCGTGGTGAGCTTCACCGTCCTGCCGTCCAGGGCGGCTTCCCGGGGCAGCGCGTTCAGCTCCCGGGCGTACTTGGCCGCGACGAGGACCCCGAGATACTTGCTCCCGGTGCCCTCGGCGACCTCCTTCGGCACGAACACCTTCATACGTCGGCTCCTTTCAACAAGTCCAGCAGTCCTCGATCGAATTCGTCCACGAACCCTTCCACGCCCTCCATCCGGGACACCCTGGACTGCTCGCCCCGGATGATGCCCTCCACGAGCTCCAGCGCTTCGTCCACGTCGTCGTTCACGACGAGGTGGTCGAACTCGGGCAACGCCTCCAGCTCCCGGCGCGCGGTCTCCAACCTGTTGCGTCGCTCCTGCGGGTCCTCGCTGGCCCGGCCGGCCAGGCGTCGGGCCAGCTCGGCCGCCGACGGTGGCACCACGAAGAGCATGAGGGCGTCGGAGAACACACGCCGCACCTGCCGCGCCCCTTGCACATCGATGTCCAGCACGACGATCCGGCCCCGCTCCAGCGCCGCCGTGATCTCGCTCCGCAGCGTACCGTACCGGCGCCCGTGCACGGCGGCCCACTCGGCCAGCTCGTCGTGGTCGATCATGCGGTCGAAGGTCGCATCATCGACGAAATGATAGTGCACCCCGTGGCGCTCCCCCGGCCGCTGGGCCCGCGTCGTGGCCGAGATGGAGAAGACCATGTGCTCGTTCCGCTCCACCAGCGCCCGGGCCAGCGTCGTCTTGCCGGCCCCGCTCGGCGCCGCGATGACCACCGGGAACGCGCTCGGACGCAACGTCATTCCACGTTCTCGAC
Source organism: uncultured Gemmatimonadaceae bacterium (assembly GCA_964416095.1). GTDB lineage: Bacteria > Gemmatimonadota > Gemmatimonadetes > Longimicrobiales > RSA9 > CAYQCY01. The sequence continues at coordinate 21,819 of CAYQCY010000023.1, read as the reverse complement.
CTGCTCGCGGAGCCGTTCCACCTCGTTCTTCATGGCCACCACGCCCTGCTCGATGGCGGCGTCGTTCGCTTTGGACCCGATGGTGTTCGTCTCGCGGTGCATCTCCTGGACCAGGAAGGCGAGGCGCTTCCCCACCGGATCCGCCGCGTCGGCGTCCAACAGGCCCCGGAAGTGCTCCATGTGGGAGCGCAGCCGCACGATCTCCTCGCTGATGTCCCACTTGTCCGCCAGGATCGCGATCTCCCGGGCCAGTCGCTCGTCATCTACCTCGATGTCCTCGACCAGTTCCGCCACCGACGCCCGCAGCCGGTCCCGCTCCGCAACGAGCCGGTCCGGCGCCCGTTCCGCTACTGCGTCCAGTCCGGATGCCAGGGAGGCCAGGCGCGCGTCCAGGTCCCGCCGCAGCCTGCGCCCCTCCTCCTCCCGCATGGCGACCAGCGCCGCGGTGGCGCGGCCCACCACGTCGCGCACCTGCGCCTCGTCCAGCTCCGGCGCTTCCGCCTCGTCGTGCACGATGATGTCATCGAACCGGCTCAACAGCGCCACATCCACCTCGCCGGCCAGCCCCAGCTCGTCCTTCATCGCCTGGAAGATGGACAGGTACTCCCGTGCCCGGGCCACATCCAGCTTCAGCGCGGTCGTGCCCTGGTCCTCCCCGTTCGCGGAGAGACGCACGGACACGTTGGCATGCCCCCGGGACACGTCCTGGCGGACCCGCTCCCGGATCTTCGGCTCGAACCGCTCGAGCCACGTGGGCAGTCGGATGTTGATGCTGAAAAAGCGGTGGTTGACCGTCTTGATCCCGGCCCGCAGACGCCCCGCCGGCGTCTCCAGCTCGGCTTCGCCGTAGCCGGTCATGCTCCGGATCATCGCACCTCCCGGTGGGCAGGAAGGTACCGAAACGCCCTACACCGGTCAACGTGCCTCGAGGCGCGCGGCGCCGTGTCGGGACGCGCCTTCCCGGCCACCCGCCCCGACCATCCCGTCAACGGAAGAACGTCCATTTCACCCCGTAGTAGATTCGCTGTACGGGGAACAGGTGGCCCGGCAGGTCGTAGTTCTCCCGGCGCAGCGTGAAGTTCTCCCAGCGCAGGAACGCCCGGACCGTGATGACCCGGATGTGCAGGTAGAAGTCGTACTGGCCGATGCGCGGCACCGTGACCAGCCCGCCCTCGCCGGGGACCAGCATCGAGCCCCGCCGCCAGTGCTCCAGCCGCGCGAAGAACTCCAGGTTCCCGCTCTCCAGCGGCAGGTGGTGGTACACGACGCCCCCCCGCCAGGCCTCGTCCGCGCGGTACGGGGCGGCCACCGCGTCCAGCGCCCGGGTGTACGTGCCCTCCAGCCATACGGGCTCGAAGCCGGTGGGCAAACGGACGGAGACCTCCAGCAGGTCGTTGTCCAGCCCCGGGAACGGCCCTGCTGCGCCCTCGAAGGGCAGACCGAGGCCCGGCACCGAGTCCGCGTCGACCCGGAGGAGCGACGCGCCCAGGCCCAGCCCCCAGCGGCGGAAGCTCGCGCCCACGCGAAGGGAGCCGCTGGCGTGCAGTCGCGCTTCCGGCTGGAACGGGATCCCCACCTCACCTCCCGTGGCCTGGATGAAGGGCTCGAATCCGAGGACCGGCCCCAGCGCCGCCCGTCCGCCCCACGAGGTGGCGGCGGCACCGCCCCAGTCTTCCCAGCGGGCGAAGCCGCCCAGTCGCAGCCACGGCAGGCTCAGGTCCGCGTCAGCCTCCGCAGTCGTGCCCGGCAACCCCTCCAGCGTGCGGAACCGCACCGCGCCGCCCACGTGGACGGCACCTGTGTCCAGCGTGGCCCGCACACCCGCCTGCAGACCGGACCGCCGCGTGAGGGCCGCGTCGCCCTGGGAGCCGGGTACGACGGAGTCGCGTACCGTCGAGGCGCCCAGGTACGCGTCGCCCAGGACGCCCATGGGCAGGCGCGTCCGAGCCCGGGTCACCCAGTCACTCCGCTCGATGACCCCGGCCCCCTCCGGGCCCGTGCGCTGGATCTCCGTGTTCCGCAGCTCGATCTGGAGGCCGGAGCTCCCGGAGACGAGGGACCACTTGCCCCAGAGCGTCGACCGGTTGGCGGTGCCGGTGGGCGCGATCCCGTCCGTGTCGAGCCGCTCGAACGCCGCGGCCAGCGGCCCGCCCAGGATCCGGGGCACGCGGACGCTGCCCCGGAACAGGTTCACGCCCTGCTCACCGGTCGCCGCCTCGATGAGCGTCTCGGCCTGCGGACGGGTGGGGGTGACGCTTTCCAGGTGGATCCGGACCCGGTCGCCCCAACGCTCCACCCGCACCCGCTCGAGTTGGACGAGCTCGATGTCCGAGAGGTCGTAGCCCGGCGTGCGCAGGTTGTCCAGAGCGAAGCCATCCAGGTAGATCTCCACCCGTCCCGGCATGCCCCGGGGGGCCGACAGCACCTCCGGCTGGGAGAAGACGCCCGACCGGATCGCCTCCAGCCCCGGGACCCGCTCCAGGAGCCCCAGGAGCGTGACCGCTCCCTGCCGGAGCAGGTCCGCCCGTTCCCACGTCCACACCGACCTGTGCCAGCCGGTGCCCTCGGGGTGCGGGAACCGGGGGAGGCGGGGAGGCGGGGTGGTGTCCCGGGCGGTCGTGTCCGCCGGCACCGTGTCCTGCGGGGCACCGATGGTATCCCGGACGGGCGCCGCCGCGGTGTCCACCCCGGTCGTGTCCGGGGGCTCCTGGCCGCCGCCCGGCGCCGGCAGGGCCCCGAGCGTCGCACTCACGACGAGCCAGGAAAAAAACGCCCCCGACGCGGGCCGGGGGCGTGGGAGCCGGATCAGCCCGCGGCTCTCGCGCGCACCCATTCGACGAAAAGCCGGGTCGGTACCCCCGTCGGTCCCTTGCGCAGGTACGGCAGGGCCTCGTCCTTCCACGCGGTGCCGGCGATGTCCAGGTGGGCCCAGGGCACGTCCCCCACGAACTCCCGCAGGAACCAGCCCGCGGTGATGGTGCCCGCGGGCCGCCCGCCCACGTTCTTCAGGTCCGCCACCTCGCTGTCCAACTGCTTGCGGTACTCCTTCCACAGGGGCAGGGGCCAGCACCGCTCTCCGGTGCGCTCGCCGGCGGCACGCACCTCGCCCACCAGCTCGTCGTCCGAGCCCATGAGGCCGATGGCGTGGTGGCCCAGCCCGATGACCACGGCCCCGGTCAGCGTGGCTACGTCCAGCATGGCCCGGGGCGCCCACTTGGAGCGGGCGTACGAGAGGGCGTCGGCCAGGATCAGGCGGCCCTCGGCGTCCGTGTTGATGATCTCCACCGTCTTGCCGGCGTGGCTCGTCACCACGTCGCCGGGCTTCACCGCCCGGCCCGACGGCAGGTTCTCCGTGGTGGGCATCACGCCGATCACGTTCACCGGCAGCCCGAGCCCGGCAATGGCCTGCATCGCCCCCAGGACGGCCGCCGCCCCGGACATGTCGTACTTCATCTCCTCCATCTTGTCCGCGGGCTTGATGGAGATGCCGCCGGAGTCGAAGGTCACGCCCTTCCCCACCAGGGCCAGGGGCGCCTCATCGCCGCCGCCCCGATGCTCCAGGACGATGAGGCGCGGCTCCTCCTCCGTACCCGACGCCACCGCCAGGAGAGCGCCCATCCCCTCGTCTTTCATGGCCACCCGATCCAGGACGGTGAGGGCCAGGTCGTGGGCGTCCGCGATGCGCTGCGCGACCTCCGCAAGGTGGGTCGGCGTCGCCACGTTCGCCGGCTTGGCCGCCAGCTCCCGGGCCAGGTTCTCCGCCGTCGCCACGATGTGACCCGCCCGCGCGGCCTCCTCGGCGGCGGCCGCGTCCCCTTCCGGCACGAGCAGGGTGGCGTCATCGACCTCCGTCCGCGGGTCCTCCGCGTCTTCCTCCGTCTTGAGCTCCCGGTAGTCCCACGCCGCCAGCACCACACCTTCCGCCGCCGCCTGCACGGCGTCCCGCAGGTCCAGACCGCCCCGTTCCGGCACGAAGCACAGCTCGGTGACGCCCAACTTCTCCGCCACCCGAACCGCGGCGCCCGCGGCCCGGCGCAGGGCCTCCCCGTCGTACTCGTCTTCGGCGCCGAGGCCCACCAGCACGACGCGCTCCGCCTCCACGCCCTCCGTCGGGTACAGCACCAACGTCTCACCCTTCCTGCCCCGGAAGTCGCCACTCTCCCGGAGACGGGTCAGCAGCCCGCCCAGCGCCTCGTCCACGGCCGCCACCGGCTCCGACGGCGCGCTCTCCTTGAACAGGGGGAGCGCCAGCAGCGGCGCGGCCACGGCCGCGCCCGCCGTCGTCGAGGTCGTCAGGCGGGGTTCCGCCATGGCTCAGCCCATGTGCTGGATGATCGCTTCGGCGAACTCCGACGTCTTGAGCAGGGTCGCGCCCTCCATCTGCCGCTCCAGGTCGTAGGTCACCGTCTTCGCCCCCACGGCCCCCTCCACGCCCTCCACCACGAGCTCCGCCGCTTCGTCCCACCCGAGATGCTCCAGCATCATGACGCCGGACAGCATGAGGGAGCCGGGGTTGACCTTGTCCATGCCGGTGTACTTCGGGGCCGTGCCGTGTGTCGCCTCGAAGAGGGCCACCTCGTCCCCGATGTTCGCGCCGGGCGCCATGCCGAGCCCACCCACCTGTGCGGCGGCCGCGTCGGACAGGTAGTCCCCGTTCAGGTTGGGGAGGGCGACGACCGAGTACTCGTCGGGTCGGAGCAGGATCTGCTGGAACATGGCGTCCGCGATCCGGTCCTTGATGATGATCTTGCCCTCGGCGTCCTCCGAGCCGGGGCCCCACTCCGGCGCGGTCACGTCTGCGAACTCGTCCCGCGCCAGCTCGTAGCCCCATTCCCGGAAGGAGCCTTCGGTGAACTTCATGATGTTGCCCTTGTGGACCAGCGTCACCGAGTCGAGGCCCCGGTTGATGGCGTACTTGATGGCCGACCGGACGAGCCGCTTCGTCCCGAAGGGGCTGATGGGCTTGATGCCGATCCCGCTCTGCTCCCGGATCTTGGTCACCCCCAGCTCGTCGGCCAGGAACTGCCGCACTTTCTCCGCCTCGGCCGAGCCGCTCTCCCACTCGATGCCGGCATAGACGTCCTCCGTGTTCTCACGGAAGATCACCACGTCCAGCTTCTCGGGATGCTTTACCGGCGAAGGCACCCCGGGGATCCAGCGGACCGGCCGCACGCAGGCGTACAGGTCCAGGACCTGGCGCAGCGTCACGTTCAACGACCGGATGCCGCCGCCTACCGGCGTCGTCAGCGGGCCCTTGATGGCGACCTTGAACTCCGTCATGGCGTCGAAGGTCTCCTGGGGCAGCCACTCCCCCGTGGCCTCGTTGGCCTTCTCGCCCGCCAGCACCTCCATCCAGGCGACGGACCGGTCGCCCTGGTACGCTTTCTCGATGGCGGCGTCGAGAACGTGCTTCGTGGCCTTCCAGATGTCCGGACCGATGCCGTCTCCCTCGATGAAGGGGATGATGGGCCGGTCCGGCACCACGAGAGTGTCGCCCTCCACGCTGATTCGCTCACCGTCCTCCGGTACGACCGCGTGCTGGTACTCGCTGGCCATGGCGTCTCTGCTCCTAGGCTCGTTGATCGATAGGGTTGCGGTCCGACCCCATGTGCCACGGGGCCGGCCACTCCCGCGTCGCGCGTGGCGGGAGCCGGCCAGCCCCGGTCCAGTCGGGTTCGAACGCGTTTAGGACGAGTATAGGGCGCCGCTCCGGGCCTACGCAAGCCGGTGCCGGACGTTGCGATGCGTGACCTTTCCCTGCCACATTCGTCTACCATATGAATGTGCCGAGGGAGGGAGTCGAGGGTCCGAGCGACGCCGACATCGTGGGACGCGTGCGGAACGGGGACGAGGAGGCGTACCGCCTCCTGGTCCACCGGTACCAGGACTTGCTGTACCGGCACGCGTTGCGCATGGTGTCGAGCCCCGACGTGGCCACGGACATCGTCCAGGCGTCGCTCATCAAGGCGTACCGGCAGATCGAGCGGTGCGAGCCGGCGAAGTTCGGCGGCTGGGTTTACCGGATCGTGACGAACCGGGCGAAGGACCACCTGAAGAGCCGCCGGCGCCGGGACGTCAGTCTGGACGATGCGCCGCCGCAGACCGGGGAGACGGACCCGGAGGACGAGCTGCACCGGTCGCAGATCCGGGACCGCATCGAGGCGGCGCTGGCACGGCTCCCGAAAGAGCAGCGGGAGGCCTTCATGCTGAAGCACGTGGAGGGCCGCTCCTACGACGAGATGCAGACCCTGCTGGACGCCTCGGTGCCGGCCCTGAAGATGCGGGTGCACCGGGCGCGGGACGCGCTGCGTGAGCTGCTGGAGGAGGTGATCGAGTGAGGAACGAGCTGCAACGGTACCTGGACGGCGAGCTGTCGAAGGACGCGCTGCCGCCGGAGCTGGCCGCCGAGGCCGAGCGCTGGGACGCGGTCCTGGACGAGGCCGCCGAGCTGAGTGGGGAGACCGCCCCGCCGTGGCTGGAGACCGCGGTCATGGCGCGGCTGGAACGGCCGGTTCCTGCGTTCCGACGGGCGCTGGACTGGCTGCTGCGCCCCGCCACGGTGCAGGTCCGACCCGCGGTGGCGCTGGCCGCCGCCGCTCTGGTGGCCCTGGGCGTGACCCTGTGGCCGTCGGCGCCGGACGCTCCCGGCGTCGCCGCGACGCAGGCGTCCTCCGACGTCGTGTTCGTTCAGTTCGTGTATGCCGGCGAGGCCACCGGATCGGTGGGCGTGGCCGGCGACTTCAACGGCTGGGACTCCGACCGTTACCGGCTCACCGACCCGGACGGCGACGGGGTCTGGACCGGCCAGTTCCCGGTCCCGGCGGGCGTGCACAAGTACATGTTCGTGGTGGACGACGAAGAGTGGGTGACCGACCCGCGCGCGGCACGATACGTGGATGACGGGTTCGGCAACCGCAACGCGATCCTCTCCGTGTCTGCCGGGAAAGCATCCTGATGGGCTACCGCGTCGCCGGCGTCCTCCTCTGTATCCTGGCCGGGGCACCCGCCGCGGCACAGGACCTCGAGGTATGGCTCGACGGGGCCGGCACGCACGCCCAGCCGCCGGCGAGCGTCGACACCAGTGTCGCCCTGTACAGCCTCGTCGGTGGTCGCGGCCTGGCTCGCTTCCCCTGGGGGGACATCACCGTCTCGGGGCAGTACGGGACGGGAGTGGGCGCCCTGGACGCCCGCTGGATCGTCGGCACCGCCGACGCGTCCTTCGGCCGCCGCATCGGACGATGGGTCGCCCGGGGCCTCCTGGGTCTCCAGCTCCTGGACTACACGGTGCCTTTCGACTACTCCGTGCGGGCGGCGACGCTGGAACCCTCCGTCTCGGGCGCCGCGGGGTCGCTGAGCTACACCGTGCGGGCCAGTGCCCGCGTCGGGAGCTGGACCAGTAGCGTGCCCGACATCACCGGAATCGGGATGGCGGACCCCACGACCACCGTGGACGGCGCGCTCCGTGTGCTCGGCGGTGGCGTGCAGGCGGGCCACCCCCTCGGACCCGCCTGGCTGACGCTGGACTTGGAGGCGCTGGACGTGACGAACGGCGCCCTGGACGGCGGTTATCTCAACGGCGACCTGCGGGCCAGCCTCCCGCTGGGCCGCCTGGAGCTCCAGCTCTGGGGCTCGGCCCAGCGGAACCCGTTGCAGACCGAGTGGGGCTACGGCGCCAGCGCCCTCTGGACCCCGGTGGGGAGCACGCTGCTCCAGCTCTTCGTCGGTCGTACGGTTACGGACCCTCTGTACGGCACCGAGGGCTCGTTCTCGGGCGGCTTGAGCGTGTCGTGGCGTCTGGCGCGGCGGGAGGCCCCTCCCCCGCCACGGGTCGCACGGCCCGGCGCGTGGGTCGCCGACGGCCGGACGGTCCACTTCCGGATCCGCGCGCGCCATGCGCAGACGGTTCAACTGGTCGGCGACTTCACCGGCTGGGAGCCGGTGGCCATGGAGCGCCACGGGTCGGCCTGGACGACGACGCACACGCTGCCGCCGGGCGTGCACCACTTCGGGTTCCTGGTGGACGGTGAGTGGACCGTGCCCGAAGACGCACCGGGCGTCATGGAGGACGGGTGGGGTCGACGGAACGCCAGCATCGTCATCGAGGAACGCGGTGACCCGGGGGCGCCATGAGTCGTCTGATGGATGAACCTCCCGACACTGGAACAAACGGCATGAGAACCCCAGCCAAAACGGGACCGCTGCTGGCCATGGCGCTGGCCTTCGCGACGGCCGCCGGGCTCCACGCCCAGGAGGCCGGGGCGCTGGAGCGCATCCGGGCCGGCCTGCCGCCGGACCAGGCCAGGGCGGTGGAAGCGGTCCTGGAGCGGGCGCGGGAGCAGAACCTGCCCGTGCAACCGCTGGTGGACAAGGCGCTGGAGGGCGTCGCCAAGCATGCGCCCCCGCCGCTCGTGGTACGGGCCATGGAGCAGCTCTCGGCCCGCCTCGGCGAGGCCCGGACGATCCTGGCCGACGGGGCGCCGCCGGCGTCATCGGAGGTGGCGGCCGTGGCCGATGCCCTGAGCCGGGGCGTTCCCGAGACCGCGATCCGCTCGCTTCGCACCGGGCGCGGGCCCGACGAGCCCATCGGCCTGGCCGTCCATACCCTGGGCGACCTCCTGGACCGGGGTGTACCCGTGGATGCAGCCCTCGACGTGCTGAATGCCTGGCGCGAGCACGGCGCCCGAGCCGACGAGCTGCGCGAGCTGCCTGCAGCCGTGGAAGGCCTCATCCGCCGCGGGGTCATGCCGGGCCAGGCCGCCGCGGCCGTGGCGTCCGCCGTACGGGCGGGCATGCCGCCGGCCTCCGCGGGACCGCCGAGCCAGGTGTCCGGCAAGGGCAAAGGCCCCGGGATCAGCGCCCAACCACCCATCCCACCGGGCGCCGGCCCGCCATCGGGCCGGCCCGACCCCGGCTCCGAGGGCAAGCCGCCACCAGGCGGCCCTCCGCCGTTGTAGGACCTGCCGCGTCCCGATCGGGGCGTTCCTCCGCCTCAGCTCCCACCGAACCGGGCCTGGCTCCACAGGTCCGGGTGGAAGAGGAGCAGCACGGTGAAGATCTCCAGGCGGCCGACCAGCATCAGGAACACGAGGACCAGGTGGGAGACCGGGTCCATGTGGTGGTAGTGGTCCACCGCCCCCACCTCCCCGAGCGCCGGTCCGATGTTCCCGATGGCGGACGCCGCCGCACCGATGGAGGTGGCCAGATCGTGGCCCAGGAAGGCCAGCGCCAGGGCGCCCAGGGCGAAGAGCATGAGGTAGAGGAGCACGAAGGCCAGCACGTTGAGCAACACCCCTTCCTGGATAGCGCGCCGTCCCATACGGGTGGCGATGATCGCCCGGGGGTGCACGCTCCTGCGCAGCTCGGCGAACCCGTGCCGCACCAGGATGTTGAGCCGCACGGCCTTCATGCCGCCGCCGGTGGATCCGCTCATCCCGCCCATGAACATGAGCAGGAGCAGGACGAGCTGGGCGCCGAGGGGCCACAGCTCGTAGTCGTACGAGACGTACCCCGTCGTGGTGACGATGGAGACGACCTGGAAAAGGCTGTCCCGGAAGGCCCGCTCGAAGCCCAGCTCGGCATAGTGCCCCGTGAGCAGGACGTTGCCCAGGACCAGGACCAGCGCCACGCCCATGACGGCGAAGAAGAAGCGGAACTCCGGCTCCTTCACGTACACGCCCGGCCGCCCGGTCAGCGCCCGGTAGTGGAGGGCGAAATTGACCCCCGCCAGGGCCATGAACACGATGGCGACGTAGTGAATGAACGCCGAGTCGAAGGCGGCGAAGGAAGCGGTCCGGGGCGAGAAGCCACCGGTGGACATGGTGGTGAACGCGTGGGTCACGGCGTCGAAGGGGCCCATGCCGCCCAGCAGGAAGAGCGTCGCCTCGGCGGCGGTGAGGCCGGCGTAGACCAGCCAGAGCAGCTTGGCGGTCTGAGTGATGCGCGGGGCCAGTCGCTCCGGCGTGGGGCCCGGCACCTCGGCCCGGAAGAGCTGCATCCCACCCACACCCAGGTACGGCAGGATCGCGATCCCCAGCACGATGATACCCATCCCGCCGATCCACTGGCTGAAGTTCCGCCAGAACAGGATCCCGTGGGGCAGGCTCTCGATGTCGCCGAAGATGGTGGCGCCCGTCGTGGTGAACCCGGAGACCGATTCGAACAGCGCGTCCACCGGCGAGTCCACCACGCCGGCCAGCACGAAGGGGACGGCGCCCGCCAGCCCGATGGCGATCCACGCCAGCGACACGACGGCGTAGCCCTCCCGGACCCGCAGGTCCCGCTCCATGGTGGTGGTCTTCCACGCCACCATGCCCACCACCAGAGGGATCGCGGCAGAGATGAGGAAGGCAACGAAATCGCCGTCGCCGTACAGGAGCGCGACGACGGCGGCGATCCCCAGGGCCCCGCTGATGGCCACCAGGATCAGGCCGACGACATGGACCAGCAGCTTCAGGTTCACTCGAAGAGCCGCTCGATGTCCGGGATGGCGTCCGGCAAGGCGAAGATCACGACCTTGTCCCCCGGCGCGACCCGGTCCGAGCCCCGGGGCGTGATGACCTCGCCGTCCCGGATGATGGCGCCGATGACGCTCCCGTGCGGCATCGGCAGGTCCCGGATCGCCTCGTCCACGGCCTTCGTCTCCCCCGAGACGTCGAACTCGATGGCCTCGGCATCGATCCCCTTGAGCGTCGCCACCGTGGACACGTTGCCGCGCCGCACGTAGCGCAGGATCGCGTTCACCGTGGACAACCGCGGCGAGACGGCGGCGTCGATCCCCACCTTGCTGACCAGGGGCACGTAGTCGAGGCGGTGGATCAGGCTGATGACCTTACGGGCGCCCTGCGTCTTGGCGAGAAGGCTGGCCAGCATGTTCGTCTCGTCATGGCCCGTGTAGGCCACGAACCCGTCGACCCCCTCGATGCCCTCCATCTCCAGCAGCTCCATGTCCGTGGCGTCGGCGTGGAGCACCAGCGACTTGGGCAGCCGGTCCGCCAGCTCGGCGCAGCGGCGCCGGTCCACGTCCAGGATCGTGCACTGCACGCCGTGCTCCTCCAGGTGGCGCGCCAGGTAGTAGCCTTCGTCGCTGCCTCCGGCGATCATGACGCGGCGCAGCTTGTAGTTCGTGTAGCCGGCCAGCTCCGGGATCGCCGGCATCTCCTCCGTGGGCGCCAGCAGGAAGATCTGGTCGCCGGCCTCGATCCGGCTCGCGCCCCGCGCGATCTCCGTCACGCCATCGCGCACGATCGCCACCGTCACGTAGCGCCGCCCGGACAGCTCCCGGTCCAGCTCCGCCAGCGTGCGACCGGTCACCGCCGCGCCCTCCCGGACCCGGAGCCCCACGAGCTGTACGCGGCCTTCCGCGAAGCGGGCCAGGTCCGTGGCCGCCTCGCTGTTCAGCAACTGGAACGTCTCCCAGGCACACTCCCGCTCCGGGTTGATCATGAGGTCGATGCCCAACTGCTCCCGGGACAGGGCGCTGCCTTGCCGGTAGTATTCCGGATTGCTCACCCGCGCCACCTTGAACTGCACGCCCAGCCGCGACGCGGCCAGGGAGCTCACCAGGTTCACCTCGTCCTTGCTGGTCACCGCCAGGAGCAGGCTTGCCCGGTCGATCCCCGCCTTCTCCAGCACGGGCAGCGACGCGCCGTTCCCCTCGATGGTCAGGACATCGAGCTGTTCCTGGACGTACCCGGCCCGGTCCGGGTCCGCCTCGATGACCACCACGTCCTGGTTCTCTTCGGACAGGCGACGCGCCAGATGGAAGCCCACGGCACCCGCCCCGATGATCACGATGCGCATGACGGGGGAATGTTAGTAAGAGGCGCTCGTCACGCCAGAGCCCCACGAGCGGACCAACTACCGAGGTCGACCTCGACCTCGAACAGGCCCCGGCCTTACTCCTCCTCCCCGCCCTCCACCCCGGTCTCGGGCGTGAAGGAAGGCGGATCGGACGCCGGGAACGAATCGGCACCGGCCTCGGCCACCTCGTCGAAGGGGTACGGCTCTTCGTCGGGGCCGGCGACATCCATCGCGTCCGGCGCATCCACGTCGTCCTCCCACAGCAACGTCTGCGTGACCATGCACTCGCCGGTGACGCCTCGATGGATCAGCAGGCCCGCGCCCACGCCCAGGATCAGCCCGCCGAGGGGGCCCCGACGGAGCGCCGCGAGCCCCATCAGCCCTCCGGCGATCACCGACAGCCATCGCTCGCTCTCGCCCACGTCCCACGGCTCTCTGTACTCGCTCTCCATCCTACCGCCTCGTCAACAGGGAATTGTTGCACGACTCCGCGCCCGACACTGTCCAGCGAAACCAATGTCGGCCCGGTGTCGCGGCGGATGCAAGGTTGCCCGCAGGGGTCCGGTCGTGGCAACGCGTGGCCTGCCATCGACAGTTCCGGGACCGGCTCCGGGAGCTCTCCCCCTGACGGCGGCCGCCGCCGGCCGTCTCACACGCCGAACGGGTACGTCTCGGGGACGCCGTCCCAGCTCGACGCCGCCGCCACCGTCCCGCTGCCGGTCCCGAACGCCACGATGTACGTCTCATCGCCGCGGGCCGCCCGACAGAGCTGACCCACGTTGTGCCGGCCGCGCTGGCCCATCTCCGTGGCCGACGCATCGCCCACGTGGGAGTTGTGCTCCCACACCACCGCCTTCGCGTCCGGTCCGCGGAAGGCCAGGAGCGCCTCCAGCGTGTCGAACATGTGCTGGTCGCGCAGGTTCCACGACGCGCTCGACCCGTAGTACATGGTCCGGTAGTAGGTCTCGGCGTCGGCCACCAGGCGGGCGTTCTGCACGGCGTCGAAGAAGGCCTCGTCGTGGTCCCGGGCCAGCTCGGCCACGTCGGGGTGCGTCTCGTCCAGGTACTCGAGCACCTCGTGGATGGAGCGGTACAGGCTGTACAGGTCCAGCCCGTGGAAGCCGGTCCGCGCCTTCCCCTTCCGCCGGATCAGCTCCCGGGTCATGCGGGCCCGCATACGGTAGAACTCGGAGGTGCCGTGGGTCGCCTCGCCGAGGAGCACGATGCGGGCGTCGCCGATGCGGTCCAGCAGCCCGTCCAGGTCGGCGTCCTCGATAGCCCCGAACGGCTCGGCATCCTCCTCCATCACCCGCAGCGCCGTCGCTTCGTCGGTCTCGGTCGGTGCGCGGCGGCGGTCCAGCACACCCTCGAGCAGCCCCTCAGCGGTCATGGCGGTCCCCTTCCCTGTCGGCCCTCAGTCCAGCGCGTCCGAGGTCACGATCTCCACGCCGGCCGCCTCCAGGTCGCTGCGCACCGCGTCGTCCGAGCCCGGGTCCACCGCCCGGGTCAGGTCCCAGAGGAAGACGGTGCGGAAGCCGGCGTCGGCGGCATCCTCCGCCGTCCACTTCACGCACACGTCCCGTGCGAGCCCGCAGACCAGGACCGTCTCGATGCCCCGTTCCCGGAGGTAGCCCTCGAGGCCGGTGGGCGGCCGCTCCCCGTCCGGGTTCCAGTTGTTCCGGAACCCGCTGTACGAGTCGGACTCCGGGTCCGTGCCCTTCCGGATCACGGCCTCGATGGGCGTCCAGTCCATGTCCGGATGCAACGCGGCGCCGGCCGTGCCCTGCACGCAGTGGTCCGGCCAGAGGGTCTGGTCGTGGTCGTGGACCTCGATCACGTCCATGGGCTCGTGGCCTTCGTGGCGACTCGCGAACGACACGTGTCCTTCCGGATGCCAGTCCTGGGTCGCCACGTGGAGCCCGAACCGCCCGGCCCGGACCAGCGCCCGGATCGGCTCGACCAGCGCGTCGCCCTCCTCCACGGGCAGCGCGCCGCCGGGCATGAAGTCCGGCTGCAGGTCCACCACGACGAAGGCGGTCCGCTCCTTCTCGCAATCCAGTCTCTCTGCCATCGCTGCCTCCCGGTTCCGGCCCCGCGGGGCGCCAGCTCTTCAGCCCTCGTCCTTCACGCGCAGCTCCACCTTCAGCTCGTCCTCGTACGGCGGGATGTGGACATCGACGATCCGGCCCGTGCCCACGTCGCACCGGAACCCCACCACGTCAGGCTCCAGGGGCAGCTCGGTGCCCCGACGGATGCAGAGCACGGCGCACCGGACCTCCCGGGCGCCCCGCCCCGTCACGTAGTCCAGAGCCCGGGCCAGGGTCCGGCCCGTGTAGAGCACGTCATCCACCAGCAGCACCCTGCGCCCGTCCAGGCCCAGCGGCTCGTCCGGCTCATCCAGCCTGGGTTGCTCGTGGAGCACCTCCAGCTCGTCGGAGTAGCGCTTGAGCTCCAGCTCCTGCACGGCGACGACCTCGACGCCGGCCGCCTCCAAGGGACCCCGCAGCCGCTCGGCGAGGGGTACGCCGCGGCGTCGGATCCCCACCAGCACCACCTCGCCGGGCCAGCGCGCGGCGACCTCGCCGGCCATGCGCTCCAGCGCCGGCTCGATGTCGGAGGCGTCGGCAAATGTGAACGGCATGTGTCCCGACCCGTGCTCTGTTCCTGTGCCCCTCCGACCGATCCCCATCGGCTTCTCGGGGACCCCGGACTCAATCCTGCAGCGCTTCGATGACCTCCCGCTGCCGCCGCTTCAGCGCGTCGCTCACCTCGACGGGGTACGGCGGGTCCGCCGGCTCGATGGCCCGGATCCGGGCCGGCATCCCGGCCATGGCCCGGGCCGCGTGCTCCCGGGCCTCGTCCAGCGTGCGCTCGCCGGCAGCGAGGCGGCGGCCTTCCCGCATGACGGGCTCCAGCAGTGGCCGTCCGGGCCCGTCCTCGTCCGCCGTCCCGATCCGGTCGCCGGTCGCGGTGCCGGTGTCGTCCTGGAGCCGCCACACCTGCTTGGGGCCCGGCAGGATCTTCTTGCCGCTGGACAGCTTGAGACGGCCCTTGCCGGCATACTCGGAGAGCTTGTAGGCCATGTCCAGCGCCGGCGCGTCCCGTGCCACGCCCATGTGCGTGCCGACGCCGAACCCGTCGATGGGCGCTCCGTCGTCCAGCATGCGGGCGATCTCGTACTCGTCCAGGCCGCCGCTGGCGAAGACCTGGACGTCCTCGAGACCGGCCTCATCCAGGATCTGCCGGCTTTCGACGGCCAGCGCCGCCAGGTCCCCCGAGTCGAGGCGTACGGCGCGCACGGCGAAGTCGTCGCCGAGCTCCTCGGCCAGCCGGACCACCTTCCGCACACCCTCCAGCGTGTCGTACGTGTCCACCAGCAGCACCGTCTCCGGGTAGGCGTCGGTGAAGGCGCGGAACGCCGCCATCTCGCCGTCGTGGGCCTGGATGTAGCTGTGGGCCATGGTGCCGGTGACCGGGACGCCGTAGAGCCGGCCCGCCAGCACGTTGCTCGTGGCGTCCACGCCCGCGATGTGGAAGGCACGGGCCGCCTTGACGCCCGCGTCGGCGCCGTGCATGCGCCGGAGCCCGAAGTCCACTACCGCCCGATCCCCGGCGGCGTGCTTCACCCGCGCGGCCTTCGACGCCAGCACGGTCTGCATGTGGACCTGATTCATGATGGCCGTCTCGGCGAGCTGGGCTGCCGGCAGCGAGCCGCGCACCTCCAGCAGCGGCTCATCGGGGAAGACCGGGGTGCCCTCGGGCATGGCACGCACGGACCCGGTGAACTCCAGGTCGGCCAACCAGTCCAGGAAGTCCTGCCCGAACTCGTCCCGGTCGGCGAGGTACTCCAGGTGTTCGTCGTCGAACGAGAGCGTCTCCAGATACTGGAGCGCGTCGTCCAGGCCGGCGGCGAGGAGCATGTTGCGCCCCTCGGGCAGGGTGCGGTAGTAGAGGGTGAAGACGGCGTCGTCGTGCATCCCCTCGCGCCAGTACGCCTGCGCCATGGTCAGCTCGTACTGGTCCGTGAGGAGGGCCAGGTTCCGCTCGCTCACCCAGTGTGTGTCCTGCGGCATGGCTCCTCTCGTTCGCGCGATTCCTCTTCGTCGGCCAGGAGCGGTGCAACAATCGATCCAGCGGAGCGGCCCGTCCCCGCGCCGGGAACGGCGGCCTCCGGCACGCGCCTCTGTGAATCCGCCGGGCCATCCCCTACCTTGCGTCCATGACCGAGTCCAAGTCGCCGACACCGACCCTCTCGGGTCCGTTCCGGGCCCTGCTGGCCGCCGCCGTGGTGGTGGTCCTGGGCGCGGCTGTTCGCGCGGCCTCGCCGGTCATCGTGCCCTTCCTCGTGGCACTCCTCCTGGCCGCGGTCATGCGGCCCGCCGTCGTCTGGCTGGAGAAACGCGGCGTCTCCCAGTGGATCGGCATCCCGGTGCTCCTCCTGCTCACCGCCGCCGTACTCTTCGGCGTGGGCACGATCCTCACCGAGACGGCCCGGCAGCTCCAGGCCGAGCTACCCCGCTACGTCGCTCGCCTGCAGAAGCTGGCCGGCACCACCGCCGACTGGCTCGACGCCCACGGCGTCGTGGTCCCGGGCGGCGCCTTCGGCCAGGTCGTCGACGCGGACCGGGTCGTGGACGTGGCCGGTGGCGCGTTGCGCGGGCTGGCCAACATCATGTCCAACTTCTTCCTGGTCGTCATCCTGACGGTCTTCATCCTGATCGAGGCCAACGGATTCCCCAGGAAGCTGGACGCCATCAACACCGGCTTCGCCGCCCAGTTCAGGGGCACCGGCGTGGTACGGGAGATTCAGCGCTATCTCGCGCTCAAGACCGCGCTGAGCCTGGCCACCGGCATCCTCATCACCGTGTGGGTCTGGCTCGTCGGGCTCGATTTCCCGTTCTTCTGGGGCCTCGTCGCGTTCATCCTCAACTACATTCCCACGCTGGGCTCCATCATCGCCGCCATCCCGGCCGTCCTCCTGGCCCTGGTCCAGCTCGGGCTGGGGGACACCATCATGGTGGGGGCCGGCTACCTCGTGGTGAACACGGTCATCGGCAACTTCATCGATCCCAACGTCCTGGGGCACGGCCTCTCCCTCTCGCCCCTCGTCGTCATCCTGTCCCTTCTCTTCTGGGGCTGGCTGCTGGGACCCCTGGGCCTGCTCCTCGCCCCCGTCCTCACCATGATCCTGCGCATCACCGCCGAGAACACACCGGGCGGCGACTGGGTCGCCAAGCTGCTGGGGCCCGTCCCCCGCGCCCACCCGGATTAGCTACAGGCGGGAGGCGGGAGGCGGAAGGCGGGAGGCGAGAGGGGATCTCAGAACACGACGTCCAGCATCAGGTACGTCCATACCTGGTTCTCGTCGTCGTTGCCGAGGGCGCCGCTCCACGCATCGCCGGCGACGAAGTACGAGAGCCCTCCGGACACGACCACGCCGGGAGCATAACGCCACCGCAGGCTCAGGTCGACCTCCTCGCCGACGTGGCCGCTGTCGAGCCCGTCGGTCGCGGCGAGCAGGAAGGCGTGGGCGTCGGCGGCCAGGGCCACGTCCTCGCCGAGGTCGTACGCCCCTTTCAGCGCCACGTCCTGTAGCCCCCGACCCGCCGTCTGGACGGGGATGTTCAGGAAGAGGTCCATGAACCCGTAGAACTTGTGGTTCGTGGCGTAGAGCGTGTCGAAGACCCGCTCCTCGTCGTCGAACGGCCGATCGTCGCCCGAGAGGTAGTCGTACCACAGGGTGACGGCCAGGCTCCGGCCGAGGCGTGTGCCGGCGCGAGCGGCGAAAAGGTGGGCGGCGACATCGTTCCGGAACCGGGTCCCGAGCTGGTACGCTCCCTCCACGCGCCACACGAGTCGGCCCGCGGACGACGTCGAAGGCGCGGCCCTGCTGGGCCCAGCCCACGGCGCCGATGAGCCGCTCATCGCCGTAGACCAGCTCCTGACGGCCCGCCCTGACGGACCAGGCGCCCGCGTCGGCGTCGCCGAGCTCGACCCAGCCCTTGGTGCAGGTCCAGGCCGTCCGCCGCCGGGTCCAGCGTCCCCGCCTCGCCGCCCCAGGCCCGCTACGGGGTGGCGCAGCTCGAAGCGCGGCCGGAGCTGACCGCCCACCTCGAGCTGCTGGGCCGCGAGGGGCATGGCGGCGGCGAGCGCCGCGACGAGGAGCGGCGCGCGTCTCACGGACCGCCTTCGGCCGCGGCCGGCTCGAGCGCTTCCGGTCGGGCCAGGTCCGGGTCGATCCGGTGCAGGAAGATGGGACCGTCGGCCTGCGTTCCCGGCACCACCGTCTGGGGCGGGCTCGGCAACAGCGGTGGCGCCGTGGGCGGCAGCTCCGGGTCGAAGAGCGCCGCCGTGCCGAGCCGGGCGTAGTTGATGGCCAGGCCCAGCACGCGGGCGGCCTCCTGGTCCGCGTGGAAGCCCATGGAGTTCTCGGCCTCCACGAAGTCGGTGAGGAAATGGGCCCGCCGCTGGTAGGTGCGGGCGACCTCGAGGCGACGCTCCTCCAGCCCGGCCTCGGCCTGGCGCCCGATCGCCTTCGCGAGCTGGATCGTGGCATCGATGGCGATGTTCCGGAGCTGGTACGTCCGGTCCTGGATGGCGTGGACCCGGCTGCGCAGCTCTTCCTCCGACCACCGGTGGCAGGTCTGGCACGCGTTGCTGACGTTGAGCATGGGGCTCCGCACCCAGTGGTCGCTCACCTTCATGGCGCCGGTGCGCATGTAGGGCATGTGGCAGTCGGCGCAGGCCACGCCGCTCCGGCCGTGCACGCCCTGAGTGTACATCTCGAACTCCGGGTGCTGCGCTTTCAGCACCCGTGCACCGCTGATGGCGTGGGTCCAGTCCGCGAAGTCGATGGCCTCGTAGTACGCCAGGATGTCATCCGCCCGCAGCCCCTCCCCCCACGGGTAGGTCAGCCGCTTGCCCTCGCCGGCGAAGTAGTACTCCACGTGGCACTGGGCGCACACGAAGATGCGCATCTCCTGCCGCGTGGCGTCTTCGTTGATGTCGAAGTCCTCCGGCACCCCGCCCAGGAACCGGGCCACCCCCTCGATGAAGCCCGGCCGCGTGACCCGCAGCGCCATGGTCTCCGGGTCGTGGCAGTCGATGCACGACACCGGGTGCTCGGCCAGCGCCGCCGCCTCCTGGTACGGCATCCGGTTGACCCGGTCGAACCCTTCGATCAGGTCGCCGTCGCCCGCCTTCTTGTAGACCGTGTACGTGGAGGCGTGGCAGTGCAGGCAGGTGCCCGGCTGCTGCGCCACCTCCTGGCGCCGCGTCAGGAGCTGGTCGATGAACATGTAGGCGTGCCCCCGCTCCTCGCGGAAGTCCTCCGCGAAGGAGTAGCCCGCCCAGAACTCCCGCAGCCGCGGATCTTCCACCAGCCGGGAGTACGACATCGTCCCTTCCCGCTCCTCGAGCCCCGCCGGCTGCTTGGGGATCGCCTCGCTGCCCCCGTACCGGGTCCGGACCATGTCCACCGTCCGCAAGTACCGGTCGTACTGGAGCGGGAAGTTCTCCCCCCAGACGGCCGGGTCCACGATGGTGTCGTTCAGCTCCACGACCCGGTAGTACGGCTCCCGGGCCTCCTGCTGCCGCTCGAAGATGTTGGTCAGCAACGCCGCGATCCCGAGCGTGGCCAGCGCCGCGATGGCCGCCACGGCCACGAGCCAGCCCGCCGACCTCTTCGTGCTCCCGTTCCGCTCAGGGCCCCCGTCCTCGTTGACCATAGCTCCCCTATCGCACCAGGTGACCGACATGCCGGTGGCAATGCGTGCAGTCCGCCGCCCCCCCGCTCCCCGCCGCACCCGGCGGCAGGCCGTGGTCCACCGTCTCCGTGATCGTCTCGTGGCAGTACCGGCAGCCTTGCTCCACCACCTCGTGGTTCGGCTCCGTGATCCGGATCGGGTACGGGAAGCCGCCCGTGGTGAAGTAGAAGGAGTGCCAGAACCCGTTCTTCGCCTTGACCGCGTACTTCGCCACCACGCTCTCGTGGGGCGTGTGGCAGTCGTTGCAGCCCGCCACGGCGGCGTGGCTGGACTTGAGCCAGGCGGCGTAGTGCTCGTCCATGATGTGGCAGTTCCCGCACGCCGCCGGGTCGTTGGACAGATACGAGTAGCCCCGGGCGTAGACGAAGGTGTAGCCGCCCAGCCCCACCGCCACGCCGATGAGCACCGCCGTCGCCGGCACGAGCCAGCGCATCAGGCGCCTCGCCCACGACGTCGTGTCGGCAGCCCGTCTCCGCCCGCCCCTCGGCGCGTGCTCGCGCTCACCGGCTCATCCTTTCCCCTATGGTCTCCGTCTCCACGGCATGGTCCTCCACCTCGCTGCGCAGGATCCACGCCGAACGCATCTCCTTCCGCGACAGCAGGGCGAGCTGGTCACGCCGGCCAGGCACGTCCGCCTGGGTCGCGTTGCCGTAGCCGAGCAGGGCCCGGGCCCGGCGGGCAGCAGACCGTCTAGGAGACGGTCTGCCAGCAGCATATGGTTCGCGTACCGCATGTCAACCAGCTCCTGGAAGGCGGTGCTGGAATGGCCGGCGAGCATGCGGAGCGCCTGCCGCTCCCGCCACAGCAGCCACGACGGCGCGAGGTGGTCCGGGTACGCGTCGTCCCCGGCGACGACTGCCAACCGGCGGTGCAACCGTCGACCCGTAGCCCGCTCTGGCATGGCGACCAGAGGTTGTCCACGTTTGATGGAAACCCGCACGCTGTGGGAGCGGGTGGACGACATCTCCCGGGCCCGGCCCGGCGACATCATCGCGTGGATGTACGAGGAGGGCTCCAGAAGCACGACGGGCCACGTCATGATCATCTACTCGAGCCCGCAGCGCGCCACCTGCGCGGACACCACACAGCACTGGGTCTACGTGAACGACGCGCCGAACAGCGGGCACGGGGATGACACCCGCGACGGGGAGGGCGACTACGCGGCCCGCTTCTCGTACGTCGCCCTGCCGGGCTCGAACGGGCAGCCGTCCGGCGTGGGCATCGGCAAGATGTGGTTCAACACCGGGAGCGACCCCTACTACCGGTGGCGCTCCTGCACGGGCGATGCCCACCACGAGAGGATCGCCATCGGCCGGCCGGTGCACCGCTGGGAATGATCCGGACCGCGAGGCGCACGGTGCGACCTCCCGGCTGCGCCGATCTCGACGCCCGTGTGCGGTTGCGCATTCCCCGGCGGAAGGACACTGTTACATAGTTCATCGGCTCGACCGGGAGGTCCCCATGGTGGGAATCCCCCATCTCGGCCGCGATGTCGCGCTAACGCTGACAGGCGCAGGGCCGTTCCGCGCGCTGCGGAGCCATCCGCCAGGCCCTGATCAGGCTTCCCCTTCCGTTTTCCCCTCACGGCGCTCACGCCCGGACGTGCGGCGCCGGGAGATTCTGCAGCACATCATCTCAACAGGGAGGCACCCGTGATTGGCATGGACTTCATCAGCTTCCTTATCCTGTTGGTCATCGCCCTGGTTGTGGCGATCATCTTGCACTACCTGCTCGGGTACTACGCGGTCCCCGGGCCGGGCTCCTTCTTCGGCAAGCTGGTCCTGGCCTGGATCGGGGCGTGGCTGGGCACGCCCGTCTTCGGACACTGGTGGTCGGGGGTGAATTACAACGAGGTGTACATCATCCCGGCCATCCTCGGCTCGCTGGCGCTGGTGGTCCTGGCCGTGGACGCCGTCGCCAGCTTCCGCGGCGGTGCAGCCGAGAAGCCGGGCGCCGGTGGAGTCGGACCCACGCAGCCGGGCATGTAGGCCACAACCGACCCACGGGCGGGCTGCTGCTGCCGGGGTCCCGGGACCTCGGCGCGGCGTCCGGGTCGCCCGGAGAGAGCAAGAGCCCCGACGGGATCCCGTCGGGGCTCTTGCAGTGCCGGGGGCGGGACTCGAACCCGCAAGGGATTGCTCCCGCGCGATTTTGAGTCGCGTGCGTTTGCCCATTTCGCCACCCCGGCGTACGGCCAGACCGCTGAACGAAGATAAGACGACGACCGGGCTCCCTCCACCCCCGGGCGGACCCG
>CAYQCY010000022.1:0-36714 GCA_964416095.1 uncultured Gemmatimonadaceae bacterium | reverse complement strand
CCGGCTAGGACGGCAGGTCCACCGCCGCGCCGCGGCCGCAGGAGCCGCACACCAGCCACACCCGCTTGCGCACGTACGAGACCTCCGGCGGCGGAGCCACCGGCCGGCTCGACACGGGGGCACCGCACACCGGGCAGCGCAGCTCCGCGTCTTGACGTAGCGCCTGGACCAGGCGCGTCCGCTCTTCTTCCGTGTAGCTCGCCATGTCGGCAAGGTAACCGTGATCCCGGCGGCCTCGCGAGCGGAGCGCGGTCATGCGGCGTCGCCACCGGGCCGCGGCCCCGGGCGCGTCGTGGCGCGCCGTCAGGCCCGCCAGCCGCGTCGCCGCGTCCAGGGCCTCCGTCCACGCGCCCAGCTCGAGGGCCAGGTAGTACCGGATACGGAGCAGCCCGAAGGCGCCGCTGCGATGACCGGCCCGTGCCGCCGCATCCGCCGCCCGCCCCAGGGCCGCCGGCAACAGCGCCGGCGGCGACGCCAGCGCGTCCAGGAGCGGACGCAGCACCGCACGATGCTCCCGCGGCAGAACGGCGATGTAGCCTGCCGCGCCCCGGACCTCCTCCGGGTCGAGGCGTCCCGCTCCCGCCAGCAGCAGGACCCGGACCGCGGCGAACCGCGCCACGATGAGCGCGGCATCGCCGGGCGCGTGCTCCAGGTCCCGCAGGACGATCTCTCCCGGGTACGTTTCTCTTTCCCGGGCCCACCGCTCCGGGCGCCGGCGGGGGCGCTCCCGGGCCCTGCAGACGCCGGTGGCCCCGGGCATCGCATAGGCGAACGGCCGGCCCCCACGTGGGGGCCGGCCCGTCGAGCCCGCGTCGGAAGAACCTCGCATCATCCCCTCCCATCTTCGTTCATTGCTCGAAGATCGGCGGGGCCCGGCCGTCTGGCCATGGCTGGATGGGACGGTCAGGTCCGGCGGCCGCGGCGGTCCTTGTCGCCGTACAGGTCGAGGTCCGCGGCGTGGATCAGGTCTTCGGGCGCGGCCACGCCCTCCTCGTAGGTGGCCAGCCCGGCGCTGACGCCGATGTGTTTCAGGACCGGGTGGGCGTTCACGGCCTCCACGATCCGTGACGTGTGGATGCGTCCGCCCTCCAGGTCGGTGCCCGACAGGACGCAGATGAACTCGTCGCCGCCGTAGCGGGCCGCCAGGTTCATGGCCCGCGTCTGGTCCCGGAGGATCTGGGCGAACACCGCCAGCGCCTCGTCCCCGGCCTGATGCCCCGCCTCGTCGTTGTAGCGCTTGAAGTCGTCCAGGTCGAAGAGCACGACGCTGAGCGCGCGGCCGCGCTGGGCCGCGGCGAACTCCTTGTCCAGGAACATGCCCAGGTGACGTCGGTTCGGCAGTTGGGTCAGCGGGTCGGTCAGGGAGAGGAGGAGGATCCGCTCGTGGAGCCGGGCATTGCCCACCGCCACGGCGGCGTGGTAGCCGAATCGTTCCAGGCGGCGGACGTCCTCGTCGGCGTAGTGGCGTGCCTGCTCGTGCGTCACGGACAGGGCGCCGACCAGCTGGTCCCGGGAGATGAGCGGGATCGCGATCCCGGTCTCCGCCTGGATCCGCTTCCGAAGCTCCTCCGGAAGCAGCGGGTGGGACTTCCGGAAATCGAAGACAACGGCCCTCCGTTCCGCCAGCGCCCGGTCGTGCAGCTCCCGCGGGATCGGGATGCTCGCGCCCGCCTCCAGGGCCGGGCCTCCCTCGCTCATGACCAGCTCGGCGCGCTGTCCATCCCGGAGCAGCCAGACCCCGGCCCCATCCGCTTCCGCCAGCTCCAGCGTCGCTTCGAGGATCCGGTCCAGGACCTCCGGCAGCTCCAGCGAGGAGGTCAGCGCCCGCCCGATCTGCTCCAGGCGGTCCGACTCCCGGCGCCTCCGGTCCATCTCCTCCAGCGACAGCGCGTTCTCCAGCGCCACTGCCGCCAGGTCGGCGATCGCGGTGAGGAGCTCCAGGTCATCCGGTGCGTACGCCTGCGACTCGTAGCTCTGGGCGCTGATCACCCCGATCAGCCGGCCGCCGTGGAGCATGGGCGCCGCGATGAGGGAGCGGGTCACCTCCGGATCCGTCTCCGGACCCAGCAGCATGATGGCCTCGCTCGGCTCGTCCAGCTCCTGCATCACCGGTCGGGCCTCCCGTATGGCAATGCTGTCACGGCCGGGATAGGTTATCGCCGTCCTCTCCAGCTCGCCCCGATCCGCGTAGAACACGATCGTGGCGGTATCCGTCGGCTCGTCGTAGAGCGAAACGTAGAACCCGGTCGTCTCCAGCACGCGACTCGCCTGCTCGTAGATGGTCCGGTACAGCTCCGCCGGGCGCACCGTCGCGGTGAGGTTGCGGCTGATGTCCAGCAACACGGCGTAGCGGTCCCGGATGTCCGGACCCGGCTTCGTCTGCTCAGGG
This sequence comes from uncultured Gemmatimonadaceae bacterium, assembly GCA_964416095.1. Taxonomy (GTDB): domain Bacteria; phylum Gemmatimonadota; class Gemmatimonadetes; order Longimicrobiales; family RSA9; genus CAYQCY01. The sequence goes on along the minus strand of CAYQCY010000022.1, from coordinate 34,325 downwards.
TTCATGACCGCTCCAGGTGCGACCGCCTGGCACCGGCGCGGCCGCGGAACGGGAAGCGGAGTGTTCAGGAAACGATAGTTACTGTTCAAAGTGGCCAGCACAAGGGGTCCGTCACGCGTGATGGAGCGGTGGCCGGCATGAGGACGTCGCGGCTCGCGGTGCTGTTCGCGGCGGTACTGGTGGACATGATCGGCTTCGGGATCGTGCTCCCGCTGCTGCCGTTCTACGCCGAGTCCATGGGCGCGTCGCCGTTCGAGGTGACGGTGATCATCGCGTCCTTCTCGGCGATGCAGCTGGCGGCGGCGCCGGTCTGGGGCCGGATCTCGGACCGGAAGGGTCGACGACCGTTGATCGTGGCCGGCCTGTTCGCCTCGGCGGTCTCGTACCTGATCTTCGCCGTGGCGGCGACGTTGCCGGTGCTGCTGCTGTCCCGTCTGGCGGCGGGCGCAGCGGGCGGAACGATCTCGGTGGCGCAGGCGTACGTGGCGGACGCCACGGAGGAGGAGCGCCGGGCCCACGGTCTCGGGCTGATGGGCGCGGCCTCGGGACTGGGCATCCTTCTGGGCCCGATGATCGGGGGCTACTTCGCCACGTGGGGGTATGCCGTCCCGGGCTTCGTCGCGGCGGGCCTGTGCGCGGCGAACGGGGTGGCGGCCATCATCCTGTTGCCCGAGTCCCGGACCCGGGAGGAGCGGGTGCCCGAGGCGGGGGAGGCGGCGACGCTGCGCGGCTGGCTGGAGACCATGGTCCGGCGTCCCCTGTCCTTGCTGCTTTCGGTCTACTTCCTGTCCATCACGTCGTTCACGGCCATGACCGCGGTCCTGGCGCTGTACCTGGAGCGGGTGTTCGCCATGGGCGCGGCGGAGATGGGCGTGGTGTTCTCCATCGCCGGCGGCGCGACGGTCGTGGTCCGGGGCGGCATCGTCGGCTGGCTGGTCCGGCGGGTGGGCGAGCCCCGGACGGTGCGCTTCGGCGCGTTCGTCCTGGCGGGGAGCCTGGTGTGGATCCCGTACATTCCGAACCCGTGGTGGCTGGGCGTGGTGGTGCCGGTGTGGGCGTTCGGCACCGGGATCCTGTTCCCATCGCTGGCGAGCCTGGTGTCGCGGGCGACCGACCGGGAGTCCCAGGGCTCGATCCTCGGCGGTAGCCAGGTCGTGGGCGGGCTGGGCCGCGTGCTGGGCCCGATCTGGTCCGGGCTGCTCTTCCAGGAGCTCAGCATCGCGACGCCGTTCCATGTGGGTGCGCTCCTGGTGGCGGTGGCGCTGGCGGTGGCCTTCTGGATCCCGGCCCCGGAAGGCAGGAACGCCCCACGGGACGCCGAGGCGCCCGCCCCGCCCGCGTAGCCTGCCCGGTCTCTTGCGGGTCTACGGCTCGGGCTCTATCGTGCGGCGACGAACTTCCCGAAAGGCCGAAGCATGACGTTCATCACCGGCTTCCTGATCTGGCTGGCCATGGGTCTCGTGGCCGCGCTCCTGGTCCGGGCGGTGTACCGCGCCGAGGACACGGTCATGGCCCTGACGCTGGCGTTCGGCGTGCTCGGTGCCTTCATCGGCGGCATGCTGGGGACCGCGGCGTACGTGTACCACGACCCGACGCCCATGCGGTTCGGCGCCATGCTGGGTGCAGGGCTCGGCGCCCTGTTCTTCCCCTTCCTCTACCACCTGATCGCGCGAAAGGCGGTCTAGGGGCGGACATCGCCATGCGAGCCGTCGTCATCACGGAGCCCGGAGAGCCCGACGTTCTCCGGCTCGCCGAAGTCCCGACGCCCGAGCCCGGACGTCGGGACCTTCTCGTCCGGGTCCGGGCCTCGGCCGTGAACCGGGCCGACCTGCTCCAGCGTCTGGGCCGGTACCCGGCGCCGCCTGGCTGGCCCGAGCAGGTGCCGGGCCTCGAGTATGCCGGGGCGGTGGAGGCGGTGGGCGCCGACGTGCAGCGGTGGACCGTGGGCGACCGCGTCATGGGGCTCGTGGGTGGTGGTGGTCATGCCGAGTACGTGGTGGTCCATGAACGGATGGCGCTGCCCGTGCCCGACCGCCTGGACGACGCCGAGGCGGCCGCCGTGCCCGAGGTCTTCATCACGGCCCACGACGCCCTGTTCACCCGTCTCGGCGTGGGGCTCGGCGAGTGGCTGCTGATCCATGCGGTGGGCAGCGGCGTGGGCACGGCGGCGCTGCAGCTGGCCCGCTCGGCCGGGGTCCGCGTCCTCGGCAGCACGCGCAGCGCCTGGAAGCTCGAGCGCGCCCGCGAGCTGGGCCTGGACGTGGGCATCGACACCGCCCGGGAGGACTTCGTGGCGCGGGTGCTCGAGGAGACGGCGCACGACGGCGTCCACGCCATCCTCGACCTGGTGGGCGGCGCCTACCTCGCCGGCAACATCCGGGTCCTCAGGACGCTGGGTCGCCAGGTCGTCGTGGGGCTGCCTTCGGGCCACGCCGCCGACCTGGACCTGGGCGCCCTGCTGCGCAAGCGCCTCACGCTCGTGGGGACGGCGCTCCGGAGCCGGCCGCTGGAGGAGAAGATCGCCGCCACCCGACGGTTCGAGCAGCAGGTGATCCCCCTCCTGGCCGACGGCACCGTCCGACCCGTCGTCCACGAACGACTGTCCATGGCGGAGGCGCCCGAGGCCCACCGCATGCTCGAGGAGAACGAGACCTTCGGGAAGGTCGTCCTCGTCTGGTAGCTACTGCAGGACCACGATCTTGCCGGTCATGCCCTGCGACTCGTGGGGCTCGCAGAAGTAGTCGTAGATCTCGCCCGCCACCGTTAAGGTGTGCTCGAAGGTCTCGCCCTGGCTGGACGTGGTCTGCCGGCTCCACACCCCGTTCTGGTTCGCGTCCCGCGGCGTGATCGTGTGGAAGATGTCGGCGTCGTTGATCCAGCGGACGGTCGTGCCCGTGGAGATCTCCACCGAGTCGGGGCTGAACGTCCGGCTCGACGTCAGGTGGATCTCCACGACGTCGCCCTCCACGCTCCCGGCCAGCGTCCAGTCCACCGTGGTTGTCTGGTCCTCGGAGACCTGCACCGTCTTGCTACCCGTCTCCTCGTCGGCCAGTTCGAACCCCTGGGGCACCTGGACGGCAAGCTCGTAGCTGCCCACGGCCAGGCTGTCGAAGCGGAAGGCGCCGGCGGCGTCTGTGGTGGCCGTGCCCGAGCCGCCCGTGACGATCTCGACCGTCACGTCCGGGATGCCGTTCTGGTCGATGTCCGTGACCGTGCCGGCGATCGCGCCGACCGGCTCGGCCTCGGGCTCCGTGCCGCCGTCGCTGCAGCCGGCGGCGGCCAGGAGGACGACCGCGAGGAAGCCCGTCCAGCGTCGAACGTGGTCGTACCTGTGCATACGTCTCTCCCTGTTGCAGTGCTTCGGGACGTGTGTCCGTCGGCGTGAGCTGAAGACGGGCACACGGTGTGGGGAGCACCGCGGCCCGGTCATCCGTCGCCGTGTTACCCAATGCACTCGTGGAGGGTCCAGGTTCCCGGATCCCTGCTGGCGGGCGAGGCGCCGTCAGCCGTCAGCCGTCAGCTCGGCCTCAGTCCGGCCCGGCCACGCCGTGCTCCTCCGCCCAGCGGAGCAGGCCGCGGATGCCGCCCTTGAAGGAGTACGCCTCGTAGCCCGCCCGCTGCATCTTCTCCGCGATGTGGGCCGACTGGATGCCGTGGGCGCAGTAGAGGACGTAGGAGCGGTCCCGGTCCAGTTGCCGGAACCCCTGGAGCAGCTCCCACTCGTCGTGGCGCTGGGCGCCGGGCACGTGCCAGTGCCGGAAGGCGGGCTCCGGCCGGCAGTCGATGACGACGGCGTCGTCGGGGATCTGCTCGGTGTGGAGGTACGGCGCCACCAGGTCGGTGGGGGTCAGGCCGCGCAGGTCCAGCACCCTGCGCTCCTCGATGGCGCGGTCCAGGACGCCGAGGTCCAGGCGGGACTCCTCTCTGGCCACGGCGTCGGCGGCCGCCGCGGTGACGGGTCGGCCCGGCGCGATGGCGCAGTACTCCCGGACCTGCTCCGAGAGACCTCCGGTGCCGATGCGGCGAGCGCGCTCGATGATCTCGGTCTTGTCGAAGCCCAGGAGCGGCCGGAACACGGGCAGCGACGCAGCCGGATCGATGGCCCGCAGGTTCGTCAGCGTCTGGGACGAGACCTGGCCGATGGCCTCGCCCGTCACGATGGCGCCGGCGCCCAGCTCTCCGCCGATCCGCGAGGCGACCCGGTACATGAGCCGCTTCAGCACGACCTGCCAGTAGCTCTGCTTCGCCGCGTCCCGCATGGCGTTCACGACGCCGGTGAAGTCCACGGCGTGGAGAGCGGGCCGGTACCCGTGGCTCCAGTCGTCGGCGAGCACCTTCGCCACCTGGACCACGGCCCGCTCGAACGCGTCACCGCCCAGGTTGCAGAAGACGTAGTCCAGGGCCACGCCGCGCTTCATCAACAGCCAGGCCGCCACCGCCGAGTCGAAGCCGCCGGAGATCAGCGCCACGGCCCGGCCCTCCACGCCGATGGGCAGCCCGCCGGCCCCCGGCCGCTTCTCGGAGAAGAGGTAGGCCCGGTCGTCCCGTACTTCGACGTGAACCGCGATCTCCGGGTCGTCCAGGTCCACACCCGCGGAACGGGACAGGAGCCGGTCCCCGAGCCGGACCATGATGTCCCTCGACGAGAACTCGTGTTCCCCGCTGCGGCGGCAACGGATGGCGAAGGTCCTGTCCGTCACACGATCCGCGTACGTGGCCTCGCCGGCTTCCAGGATCCGCGCCAGCTCCGCCGGCACCGCCGCTTCGACCGGGGAGAAGGAGCTGAGGCCGAAGACCCGCGGCAGCACCTCGTGGGGCGCATCCGTCGCGCTCCGCACGAACAGCCTGTCCCAGCCGAAATCCACCGCGGCGTCCGTGTCCCGGAGCGCGTCCTCGATGTTGCGCACCAGACGACGCTGGAACGCCGCACGCGTGCGCTTGCTCTTGATCGCCATCTCCCCGGCGAGGCGGAGCAGCGTCAGGCGGTCCCGGGCTGTCGTGGCCGCGTCGTGTGTCGTCATGGCCGCAACGTAACGGGGGAGAGGCGGAAGGCGGAAGGCGGGAGGCGGGAGGCGGGAGGAACGGCGATACGGCGAGGGGGAGGCGGTGAGCGTTGAGCGGGCGGGAATAGGTGCATATGTTACCAAACGTCTCGTCGAAGGGTCGACCATGCGCTTGCTCCCCCTGGTTGGTCGCCCGCTGCTCGTGGCGGCCGTGTCCCTGCTTATTGTCCCGGTGGCTTGTGAAGACGCCACGGAACCGCCCGTAGTGCCTGCCAGCCTTTCGAAGGTGAGCGGTGACCTGCAAACGGACACCGTGACGGCGTTGCTGCTGCCTCTGGTCGTGGAAGTCCGAGACGACCGGGACGCGCCGGCGTCCCACGTTGCGGTGACGTGGGTGGTGGAGGTGGGTGGTGGATCGGTGGCGTCGTCGTCGTCGGTGACGGGCCGGGACGGTCGGGCGCAGATGAGCTGGACGCTCGGCAGTACGGTCGGTGAGAACCGCGTCCGGGCGTCCGTGGCCGGACCGGACCCGGTGACCTTCACCGCCGCGGCCACGGCGGGCTCGCCGGCCTTGCTCGAGCTGGATACCGACACGGTGACGTTCCACGCCGTCGGTGACACGACGACGGTCTCGGTTTCCGCTGCCGATCGATTCGGCAACCCCGTTCCGGACCCGGCGGTCACCTGGATGTGCGAGGATACGCTCGTGGCACGCATGGCGGCGGCGGGCCGGGTGCTGAGCGTGGGTGGCGGTGAGACGCGGGTCATCGTCCGGAGCGGCGGCGTGGCGGACACGGTGGTGGTGGCGGTGGACCAGGTGGTGGAAGCGGTGACCGTGACACCTGCCGTGGACACGCTGCCGGCGGGGCAACTGGTCCAGCTCTCGGCGACCGCGTCTGATTCCAACGGATTCGCAATTCCGGGAACGGTGTTCGCATGGACGTCGTCGGATACCACGGTGGCGACGGTGGACGTCACGGGCCGGGTGGCCGGACGCCTGGCGGGCCTGGCCACGATCTCGGCGGAGGCTGCGGGTGTGACGGGTAGCGCGGACGTGGTGGTCGAGGCCGGCACCGTGTGGTCGGTGGACGTGAGCCCGGACAGCGCGCGCCTGACGGCCCTGGGTGACACGGTCCGCTACGACGCCGCGGTTTTCGATGTGTTCGGCAACGAGGTGACCGACGTGTCTCCGACCTGGAGCGTGACGGACACGCTGGTGGCGACGGTGGACTCGAGCGGGCTGGTGACGGCGGAGGGGAACGGGACGGCGGGGGTGGTGGCGGCGCGGGACGGGGTCGAGGACACGGCGGTCGTGGTGGTGGAGCAGGTGGTGACGACGGTGTCGGTGACTCCGTCGGCGGACACGGTGGCGTCGGGCTCGACGGTGCAGCTCACGGCGGAGGCCCGGGACGGGAACGGGGAGGTGGTGAGCGGGGCGTCGTTCGCCTGGACGTCGGCGGACACGCTGGTGGCGACGGTGGATGCCGCGGGCCAGGTGTCGGGGAAGCAGGTGGGCACGGCGACGATCACGGCGGAGAGCGGCGGGGTGAGCGACTCGTCGGCGGTCGTGGTGGAGACGGGACCCGTGGCGCGGGTGGAGGTGACGCCGGACAGCGCGGAGCTGGTGGCGCTGGGGGACACGGTGCGGCTCGCGGCCACGGCGTACGACGCCCACGACAACGTGGTGGCGGGGACGCCGACCTGGAGCGTGACGGACACGCTGGTGGCGACGGTGGACTCGAGCGGGCTGGTGACGGCGGAGGGGAACGGGACGGCGGGGGTGGTGGCGGCGCGGGACGGGGTCGAGGACACGGCGGTCGTGGTGGTGGAGCAGGTGGCGGCGACGGTGGACATCGCGCCGGACAGCGCCGTGGTCGCCATCGGTGACACCGCGCAGTTCACGGCCTCCGTGGAGGACGCCAACGGCAATGCCCTGGCCGATCCTGCGGTGACCTGGGCGATCCTGCCTTCGACACCGTTCGCCACGGTGGACGGGAACGGGTTGGTCACGGGCGACAGCGTCGGCACGGCGTTGCTCACGGCCACGAGCGGCACGGCCAGCGACACGGCCTCGGTCCGGGTGACCGACGGCGTGCTGCGGCGGTGGGTGGGTGGCAGCGCCCAGCCCACGGACTGGGGCGACCCGTCCAACTGGCTGCCGGCGGGCGTCCCCACGGCCAAGGACACGGTGCGGGTCGCGGGGGCTCTGACCGATCTGCCGGTGCTGGACGCGGACCGGTCTGTGGCCGCGGTGCAGGTGGACAGCTCGGCCACCCTCGACGTGGGCGGCTGGACGCTGACGGTGAGCAACGACGTGGAGGTCTCGTCGACGGCGGAGATCGTGGGTTCCACGGGGGGCGTCGTCATGTCGGGTACCGGCGCGCTCGAGGGTACGGTCACGAATCTGGAGATCACGGGCGCGGTCACGCTGGACGGCGCGACGACGGTGATGGGTGTCCTGCGCCTGGCCGGCGGCACGCTGGCCAACGCCGGATTCCTCCTCAGGATCATGGCACAGGCATTCTGACGGGCAGACAGCGGAGGCGACGATGACGCGGGCAAACGCGGTGTGGACGGTCATGGCGGTCGCGGTGGCGCTCCTGGCGGTGACGGGCCTGGAGGCCCAGACCGTGCTGCTGGAGCTGGAGAACGCCACGGAGGACACCGTCCTCAAGGTGCAGGACGATGCGGGCTTCGTCGCCCTCGGCACCTTCAACTCGGGCACGATCCCGGCCACCGGCGCGGGCGTCCGCATGATGTGGTTCCCGACGCGGGCCGGCTTCCGGGCCGGACGGGTGGGGGGGACCCAGTGGGATCTCACCGACCTCGGCTACTACTCCGTGGGCATGGGCTACAACGTCACGGCCAGCTCCGCCGGCGCCGTGGCCATGGGCCAGAGCACCACGGCCTCCGGCGACGGGGCCTTCGCGGCGGGGATCAGCTCCGAGGCCACGATGCTCACGTCCATCGCCTTGGGCCATACGGCGCACGCCTACGGCGACTACTCCTTCGCGGCGGGCTCCGGCGTGACGACGCTCGGCTCCGGTGCAACCGCCATCGGCCTGAACGCCGAAGCCAACGGCGACGTGTCGGTCGCCCTCGGGAACGGCGTGGCGGGCGGGAACTACTCCCTGGCCGTGGGCAACGCGGCGGAGGCGTCGGCACCGTTCTCCATCGCCCTCGGTACCGCCGTGTCGGCCGGCGGCTCCTACTCCGTGGCCCTCGGCCACCGGGCGTCCACCGGTTCCCACCAGGGCGCGTTCGTGTACGGCGACCGCTCCACCACCGCCGACTCCATCACGGCCACGGCCGACCACGAGTTCGCCGTCCGCGCCGCCGGCGGGTTCCGGTTCCGGACCACCGCGGACCTGTCCACGGGTTGCAACCTGCCGTACAACTCCGGAAGCTGGGAATGTTCATCCAGCCGCGATCTCAAGGAAGGCTTCCAGCCGGTGGACGCCGAGGCGGTCCTGCGTGGCGTGGCCGGGCTGCCCATCCTTCGCTACCGCTTCCGGGGCGCGGACCCGTCCGTCTGGCACATGGGCCCCATGGCGGAGGACTTCTGGGCGGCGTTCGGCCTGGGGCACGGGGACAAGGCGATCTCGACCGTGGACCTGGACGGGGTGAGCCTGGCGGCGATCCAGGCGCTGGAGGCCCGGACCCGGGACCTGGAGGCGCTCCGGGCCGAGGTGGCCGAGCTGCGGGCGGCGAACGCCGAGCTGCGGGAGCGACTGGACCGCCTCGTCGCCCTGCTCGAGGCGGGGCGCTGAGCCCGGCCGATCACGCCCCCCATCCGGGGCGCTGTCGGCGGCGTCGGCGGACCGCTACCATGCCGCCATGGCGGAATGCGCCTTCACAGAGCAGGTCTGGCACATCGTGCGGCAGGTGCCCCACGGCGCGGTCGTGTCGTACGGCGGCGTGGCGGCGATCATGGGCAGGCCCCGTGCGGCCCGCGGCGTGGGCCAGGCGCTGAGCGCGCTCCCGGGCGACACGGACGTGCCGTGGTGGCGCGTCATCAACAGCCGCGGCGAGATCTCCATCAAGGGCCACTGGCACGGCGCCGCCCTCCAGCGCGCGCTGCTCAGGGACGAGGGCGTGGAGTTCGGCGCGGATGGCAGGGTGGACTTCGAGCGGTACGGCTGGTGGCCGGGAGAGGAGGTGGAGAGGCCGGATTGACGGTCGCTGGACGGTTCTGGTGACATCCGGCGCTTCCAGCGTGGACGGTGACGGGGCGACTCCTCCCGTGCCTACCCCATCCGCCTGGGCCTGGGTCTGCCCCTGCCCCACGCGCATCCACGAATTGTAACGAGGCCGCCGCGACCCTATCTTGTCCAGACTCATGGAGTTCCACCACAACCGGAAGCGCGTCACCATGCGAATGCTAGCCAGGTTCGGGCTCGTGGCTCTGGTCATTGCGGCGACCGGCTGCGGTCCGGGGGAGGAGCGCATCTTTCCTTACGACTACGAGCTCGTGGAGCTCGACAACGGCTTCAAGGCGTACCTGATGGACGCGGGCGCGCCGGACCAGATCGCGTACGTGTCCATGGTCCGGACGGGGAGCCGCGACGAGGTGGAGGAGGGGCGGAGCGGGTACGCCCACTTCTTCGAGCACATGATGTTCCGGGGTACGGAGAAGTACCCCGAGTACGACGCCATCACCGCCAGCATGGGCGCGGCCCGCAACGCGTTCACGTCCAACGACATGACGGTGTACTACCTGGTGGCGTCGAACGAGTACCTGGAGCAGATCTTCGACCTGGAGTCGGACCGGTTCCAGCGGCTGGCGTACACGGAGGAGGAGTTCCGGACGGAGGCCGGCGCCATCCTGGGCGAGTATCAGCAGAGCGCCATGAGCCCGTTCCGCTACCTGGACGAGCGGGTGCGGGAGACGGCCTTCGACGAGCACACGTACCGGCACACGACCATCGGCTTCGAGGAGGACATCCGGGCCATGCCGGAAGGCTACGAGTACAGCCGGTCCTTCTACGACCGGTTCTACCGCCCGGAGAACGTGGTGCTGGTGCTGGCGGGCGACTTCGAAATGGACCGGGCCCGGGCGCTGGTGGAGGAGTACTACGGCGGCTGGGAGCCGGGCTACGTGCCGCCGGACATCACGCCGGAGCCGGAGCAGACGGCACCCCGGCGTGACACGATCGACTACCCGGGCCGGACGCTGCCCATCCTGACCATCAACTTCAAGGCCCCGGCGTGGAGCGCGACGGACACGCTGGCGGTGGCGACGGAGGTGCTGGGCGCCGTCGCGTTCGGATCCAACTCGGAGCTGTACCGCAAGCTCGTCATCCAGGAGAACCGGGTCCAGTTCCTGAGCGCGGGCTTCGGACTGGCCCGCGACCCGGCGCTGGTGGACATCACGACCATGGTGAACGACCCGGACGACGTGGCCGCCATCGAGGAGGAGATCCTGGCGACGGTCGAGCGGTTCCAGACGGAGCCGGTGGATGCCCAGCTCCTGGCCGACACGAAGTCGAACATGAAGTACGGCTTCCTCATGGGGCTGGAGACGGCGCAGAACGTGGCCTTCTCGCTGATCCAGCACGTGGTCAACACCGGTGGGGTCGAGTCGGTGGAGGAGTACTACGCCACGCTGGACGGCGTGACCCCGGCCCATGTCCAGGAAGCGGCCCGGAGGTACCTGACGGAGAACCGCAAGACGACCATGACCATGCTTCAGGCAGCGAGGTGACCATGCGACGCGCAACCATAGCAGTCGCCCTGACCGGGGCGCTGGCCTTCCCCGGCGTCGCCGCGCCGCAGGGAGACACGATGGAACGGACCATCACGCTCCACGAGCCCGGCTCCCCGTTCATCGCCTTCGACATCTGGGTGAAGGTGGGGTCCCAGGACGACCCGGACGGGAAGGAAGGGCTGGCCGCCCTCACCGCGGCCATGCTCACCGACGGCTCCACGACCTCGGACAGCTACCAGGAGATCCTGCGCAAGCTGTACCCGATGGCGGCCGGCTACGGCTACACCGTAGACAAGGAGATGACGACCTTCACCGGCCGCATCCACGAGGACAACCTGGAGGCGTACTACGAGCTGTTCCGGAACGCGCTCCTGGAGCCCGCGTTCACGCAGGAGGATTTCGACCGGATCAAGTCCCAGAGGCTGAACTTCCTGGAGCGCGGACGGCGCTACAACCGGGACGAGGAGCTGTCCAAGGAGCTGCTCTTCTGGATGGCATACCAGGGCACGCCGTACGAGCACCCGGAGGAGGGCTACGTGGAGTCCGTCCGGTCCATCACGCTGGACGACGTGCGCCAGTTCTACCGGGACCACTACCTGAGCAACGCCATCTCGGTGGGTCTCGGTGGCGGCTACCCCGACGACTTCGTGGACCGGGTGCGGCAGGACTTCGACACGCTGCCCGAAGGCGACCTCGTCGCGACACCGGCGCCCGCGCCTCGCATGCCCGACGGTGTCAAGGTCCTGCTGGTGGAGAAGCAGACCGGCGCGACGCCCATCTCCATGGGCTTCCCCATGGACGTGCTCCGCGGCGAGGACGACTTCTGGCCGCTCATGCTCACGAACTCCTGGTTCGGTGAGCACCGGAACTCCTTCAGCCACCTGTACCAGGTGATCCGGGAGACCCGGGGCATGAACTACGGCGACTACTCCTACATCGAGGCGTTCCCCGCCGGCTACGCCACGCAGCAGCCCCGGGTGAATGTCGCGCGGCGGAGCCAGCTCTTCGAGATCTGGATCCGGCCCATCTCGGCGACCCGGCCCGGCAACCTCCACGAGCGCACGCTCTTCGCCACCCGGGCCGCCTGGCGCGAGCTACAGCAGCTCGTGGACGACGGGCTGCCCCAGGAGGAGATCGACAAGGCCTACGAGTTCCTGCGGAACTACACCGTCAACTGGGGCAACACCGTGAGCCGGAGGCTGGCATACGCGGTGGACGACGTCTTCTACGGGATCGGCGAGCCCGGCTTCCTGGAGATGATCCGGCCGAATATCGAGAGCCTCACCGAGGAGGAGGTCCACGACGCCATCCGGCGGCACCTCCAGCACGAGAACATGTACGTGGTCATGATCACCGAGGACGCGCGGGAGATGCGCAGGAAGCTGGTCCAGGGCGTGCCCACGCCCATCACCTACGCCGGGCCTCAGCCCGACGAGGTGCTGGCCGAGGACCGGGAGATCGCCCGCTTCCCCATCCCGGTGAGCGCGGACGACATCACGATCATCCCCATCGACCAGGTGTTCGAGACGGGGCAGGAGCTGTAGGAACGCGGAGACGCGGAGGTACGGAGACGCAGAGGTCTCCGGCACGGCAGCGCGCGCGGGGTCCGGCAACGCGCCGGGCCCCGCGTTCGTACTCGGGCTACGGGACCGGGTCGCCGCCGCTGCCCAGGTACTCGACGGCGCCGCGCGGCCCGACCCGGAACGTCCAGTGGTGCGCGGCCAGGCACGTCGCGGGGCAGTCGTCCCACTTGAGGTAGTACGTGAGCCGCCAGCCGTCGGCTTCCGCGACGGCCTGGATGTCGTCGCCGTCCCCGAAGATGTTGTCGGGCTTGGCGAAGAGCACATCCGGGATGGCTTCGAACAACGGCACCAGACCCCCGATGTTCAAAGGGTCCCGCATGGCGCGCAGCACGATCCATTCACCGACCCACCTCCTGACATCCGCCACCCCCAGGTCGTAGCGCACCACCAGGCTGTCCACCGCCGGGTCGCCCGTCAGCGATCGGCCTTCCAGCCAGGCCACCACCCAGTCCGCGGCCGAGTCCACCACCACCATCAGCTCCCGGGCCATCGGCCGCGGATACGCGTGGATGGCGTACTCCTCCACCACGCTGTCCCGGGCGGCCAGGTCCGTCGCATTGTGGACGTGCACCAGCGCCCCGTACAGGCTCAGCCACAACGTGTCGGGAATCCTCGGAGGCTGCTCGTCGAGTGGAGCGTCCCTGGCCATCTGGCGCAGCGAGAGGTGGGCCGCATCCTCCAGGTACTGGCTCTGCTCCGCCGCACTCAGGCTCCGGTCGTCGACGCCTCGTGCCGGCTCCACGACCGTGCCGGGGTCACAGCCCGCCACGAGAACGCCCGAAGCGAGTAACCCGGTCACGGCGGCGAGGATGAGGCGGGTCCGCGGGCTGCGGGATCGCGTCGCACGCATTCGTCTCTCCGAGCTGTGCGTTGCATTGCGAACGTTCCGGCGCACGTGGTCAACCATGTCAACGATTCTCGGACCCGTGATGTGACGATGCGAAGCGCCGTCCACCTCGCCTCTCCCCTCGCCGTATCGCAGTACTTCCCGCCTCCCGCCTCCCGCCTCCCGCCTTCCGCCTTCCGCCTCAACCCTCCGTCCAGGCCGTGACGCTCAGGATCTTCGGCAGGTATCCCGCCACGCGCTCCCAGCTCGCCCCTCGGTCGTTGCTCGCGAAGAGGTGGCCGGTGGAGGTGCCGAAGTAGGCGCCGAACGGGTCGACGGTGTCGTGGTCCATGGCATCCCGGAGCACGGTGACGTAGGCGTGTTCCTGAGGCAGGCCCTCGGTCATGGCGAACCACGAGGCGCCCGCGTCCTCGGTCCGGAAGACCCGGAGCCGGCCGTCCACGACGGTGCGCATGTGGCTCGACGTCTCGGGGATGACCAGCGCCGTGTCCGGGTCCCGGGGGTCCAGGGCCAGGGCGTAGCCGAAATCGCTTGGCAGGTCGTCGGTGATCTCGGTCCAGCTCTCGCCCCGGTCGTCGGAGCGGTACGTGCCGCAGTGGTTCTGCTGGTAGAGCCGGTCCGGCATGGCCGGGTGGACGCGGAGCTTGTGCACGCACTGACCGGTGGCCGGGTACTCGTCGGGCTGGAACGCCGCCCGGGTGCCCCGGTTGGCCGGCGTCCAGGTCTCCCCGCCGTCGTCCGAGCGGTAGACGCCGCCGGCGGAGAGGGAGCAGTAGATGCGGGCCGGGTCCGACGGGTCGTGCTGGATGCCGCCCAGGGCCAGCCCGCCGCCCGCCGGCTGCCAGGTGTTCCGGGTGGGGTGCTCGTTCAACGACGTCGCCTGCCAGCTCGCCCCGGCGTCCCGGCTCACGAACAGGCCCGCCGGCTCGATCCCGGCCCAGAGCGTGTCCGGCTCGGCCTCGGGGCCCGGCGCCAGGTACCAGATCGCCTTCAATGCCCGCTGGTCGGAATGGCTCGGCGCCGCCTCGAGCAGCTCCCAGCTCTCGCCGCCGTCGTCGCTCCGGTGGATGTGGCTGCCCCACACCTTGTGGTTCGTGGCGGCCCACACCCGGCCGTCGGCCCGCGGGTCGCGGAAGGCGTAGAAGACTTCACGACCTTCGAGCCGCGGCCCCTCGATGCGCCACGCGGCGCGGTCGTCGGAGCGGGCGATGAACAGGCCACGGCGGGTGCCGATGTGCACGGTGACTGGCATGGTTCGCGGGGTACGCTGGGTTCGGGTTGCTCGTTCCGGTTCGCGACGTGCGCTTCCTGATCGGTGACCGGTGATCGGTGATCGGGGGGCTCGTCGGGTGATCTTTGTTCCGGGTCGGCCGCTGGCCCCGTCCTGGAATCCGCCGCCTTCGGGAGCCACCGGCTCCGGTCCCCCGGTCCCCCGGTCGGCCGGTCCCCCGGTCCCCCGGTCAGGGCGGGGCGGCGGGCCGGGCCCCCTCCACCCTCTCCAGCAGCACGTCGAAGATGCCGCCGCAGACGGCGGCGCTCCACGAGTCCATGTCGTCGGTGAGCTCGACCCGCACGACAGTGGGCAGACCGGTCTCCGCCACCTCCCCGGCCGCCACGATGACCTCGCCTTCGCCGCAACCGCCGCCGATGGTGCCCACCAGGCCGCGGCCCGGCTCGATGAGCATGCGGGAGCCGACGCCCCGGGGCGTGGAGCCCGTGGCGCTCACCACCGTCGCGAGCACGGCGGGCCGGCCCCGGGCGGCCGCTTCCAGGAGCGCGGTGAAGACGACGGCGTCGGGGTCGCTGGACTGCGGATCGCCGACCGCCGACCGCCGTTCGTTGCCGGCGTCCGCCGCCGATCCGGCCTCCGCGGCCTGCGGGGCAGGCTCAGGCTCCCTCCTGCCCTCCGCCGCCGGCGTCGTTTCGCGGGCATCCCCGTGCTCCGGCAGCAGCCGCTCCAGCACCTGCTCCTTCGCCGAGAGGGAGGCCGGGTGCCGTTGCTCCCCCACGTCTCCCGGTCGCCCCGTCGCCTCGTCACGGTCCAGGCGAGGCGGACCCTGCTGCCGCCGGAACGCCACCAGCTCCGCGATGATGGACACCGCGATCTCCTCCGGCGTCTCGGCGCCGATGTCCAGGCCGATGGGGCTGTGGACCCGGGCCAGGCGGTCCCGGGGCGCGCCGGCGTCCAGCAGCGAGGCGAAGGTGGCCCGGACCCGGCGCCGACTGCCCACCATCCCGATGTAGGCCGGCTCGGCGTCGTGCTCCATGATGGCCCGGAGGCAGTCGTAGTCGTACCTGTGTGCCCGTGTCACGAGGACCACGTGGGTGTGGCGGTCGATGTGCACGTCCTGGAACGGCGCGGCGAAGTCCACCCGTCGGACCCGTGCGTCCGGGAACCGCTCCGGTGTGGCGAACGCCTCCCGGTCGTCCAGCACGACGACTTCGAAGCCCACCTCCGCGCCCATCCGGGCCAGCGGCACGGCGATGTGACCGGCGCCCACGATGAGCAGCGTCGGCTGAGCCTGATGCGGCTCGGCCAGGAGCGCCACACCGGGCACATCCTCGAAGGTGGCCCGCCGGGGCCGGGCTTCGCGGAGCACGGCGGCACCGAGTCGGGCCGCCTTCTGGTCCAGGGCCGGCGAGCCGAGGGATCCCCGGCGCTCGCCGTCTACGAACACCAGGACGCGGCTGCCGGTGGTGGGCCCGGCCGTGTCCGGGGAGGGCGTCTCCTCCCCGTCCGGGACGACCACGACGACGGCGACCTCCGGCCCGCCCCGCCGCGCGGCGAGGGCGGCCTCCGCGGCCTCCACCAGCCCGATGGTCATGAGGTGTCCACGTAGCGCCGGTAATCCTCCGGCGTGTCGATGTCCGCCAGCACGCCCGGATCGTCCACCTCCAGGTCCAGGCGTGCACCGGGGTTGCTCCGGATCAGGGACCGCGCCCCCTCCGGCAGGTTGCCGTGCTGCAGCGCCGGGAAGAGAGCGGCGCCGATGAGCACCGGGTGGCCCGGGCGGCCGTCGTGCACGGCCCGGACGATCCCTCGCGCCGTCTCCACGTGGGCGGCGATGAGGGCGGCGACGGTGGCCGGCTCCACCAGCGGGTGGTCCACCGGCAGGATGACCGCCGCGGACACGGCCATGCCCAGGGCGTCCAGGCCCATGCGCAGCGAGTCCACCTGCTCGGACTCCGGGTCCGCGTTCACCACGACCTCGGCATCCGCCACGTCCACCGGTCCGTCTCCACCCGCCACGACGACGACGGGGTGGCAGCCCCCCTCGCGCAGCACGTCCACGGCACGCTCCAGGAACGTCGTGTCGCCCACGGTCAGGCCCGGCTTGGGCTCGCCCATGCGCCGGGAGCGGCCCGCCGCCAGCACGATGCCGCCGATGGCCGGCCTGTCCCGTGTCGTGTCGTCTTCCATGCCCGGCAACTCTTCCTCCGGGGAACGTGGAAACGCAAGATGCGCCGCGACGGGCCGGGACGTCAACGCGGTGCGGCCGGACCCGCCTCCAGGACCGCCCCGGTCCGACAGGGACGGCCCGGCCCACGACGTTTCCCTCGCGTGGACCGTCCCTTCGTTGTACTCGTGGAGGGACGTCAAGCCACCGTGCCCGGCGAGGGGTCCCGGTTCTGGTTCACCCTGCCGCGGGATCCCGGTGGAGCCGGGTCGCGGGACACGCCTGATCGATGATCGATGATCCGTGACCTGGACCGCGTCGGCTAGCCGGCGACGGCGACGGAGGCGACTCCGGTGAGCCGGTAGTAGACGCTCTTCCCTTCACGACGGGATTCGCTCAGCAGACCCGCTGCAACCAGCCTCGCGACGATGCCGCTCGCTCCCGCCTGGGACATGGAGAGCCAGTCCGTCACTTCGGCGACCCGGAAACCGTCCTCGGTCCCGGCCTCCGCGAGTCGCCTCAGGTAGTCATAGTCCTGCTCTCCCAAGTCGGCGACGACCTGCTCCCGGTACGCTCCGGCCATGGTGGCGACGATCTGGTCCTCCCCGAGCGGAGTGACGCCGTCCACGCCCAACAGAAGGTGGGAGGCCTCGCTGAGGAGACGAAGGAAGTTGCGCAGATCACCCCGGTAACGCCCATACAACGATGCCGCCGTGGGCGGCTCGACAGGAGGGACCAGCGCCACGCTCCGACGCTTCAGGTGGTCGTACCGCAACGCCAGAAGCTCACCGACCTCGTCCGGCGTCAGCGGATCCAGCGTCACCGCGTGCGGGAAGAAGCCGCTCACCTGGGCCGACGATCCGAACACCATGCCTTCGATGCCGGAAGCACCCACCATGAGCCAGTGGGCCCCAGGTTGCGCGAATACGTCGCGCACGTTTTGCATGAGAACGGCCGCACGCGTCGCGTCTTCGAGACTCAAGTTCTCGAGGTTGTTCACATGGACCACCACCGGCGAGCCGAACGCCTCGCGCGTCCGCGCCAGACCTTCCAACACCGTCTCCAGCAACGGAATGCGACCCGTCTCCGCCGCGTGGCGCTGATGCTGTACCGACACGCCGGCAGGACCGACACTCAGCCCGCCCGACGTCACCGTCGCCCCTTCCACCAGAAACGATGCTCGCTTCCAGAACGCGTCCCGCTTGCCACCCCCGGCCGTGTGCATCCGCACCAGCACCCGGAGTACATCGGCAAGGAACCCGTCCGGATCCGTCCGCGAGGTGATGCGGACCGGCTGCTCGTGCACCACGAACCCGCCCTCCGCCAGCCCGATCTTCAACCGGTTCACGAAGCTCGTCTTGCCCACGCCCGGACCGCCCTGGATGATCAGACGCGACGGGTCCGCACTGCCAAGCTGACGCCCGATTCGCGACAGCTCGTCCGTCCGCCCCACGAACAGCTCGCCCACCGGATAGTCGGCTCCAGGATCCGTCTGTAGCTCTTCCTGGAAAAATGGATCCCGCCGCAGCCCGAACGGCTCCCAGATGTTCGAAACGACGAGCGTCATGGTCCGATCATCGCCAGGCCACCGATCATCGCCGCCTCATTCCGATCCAGGTGATCGCTTAAGCACCGATGTTAGGTCATAATGCTATGATCGGTCAACCGGAGCCGCGGGCGATGATGAACGCGCTGGGCCAGGCCGGGATGGTGCACGCCCGACGGTGAAGGCCCGGCTCGTGTGGCCGGGCCCTTCGCATGGCTGATTCCTCGGACGATCCTACGGGGAAGGGAGCGGCAACCGGAGCCCCACGTGCACGCCGTCGCCCTGCGTCTCCAGGATCGGACCCGGCGTGCGGGGACTCGTGATGGCGGCGTCCCGCGGGTTCCGCGCCCAGGCGTCCGGTACCGGGACATCGTCCCACCAGCGGGACCGCTCCACCGCCGAGCCGACGAACATGCCCGCCACCGCTCCGGCCCAGCCGAAGACCAGGTACATCCTGTCCACGATGCTGAAGCCTTCCGTGCTGCACGCCTCCGTGCCGCAGTTCGCGCCGTGGTAGTGCTCCGCGAAGTACAGGCCGCCCAGCGTGCCGATGACGCCGCCGACGGCGCCGCCGATGAGCACGGCCTCCACCGGGCTCTCCTCCAGGCCGTACCCTTCCCCGGACTGGTTCGTCGCCACCTGCACCCGCGACACGAGCCCGGCGGGACAGCTCCACTGCCGGGGCGGGTTCATGATGTGGAGCATTCCGTTCTCCACGTCCACCAGCCGACCCTCCGCCCACTTCTCGCCCAGGTGCGGTACGCACGCCACCGCCGGCACACGGAGGAGCGTACCGACCTCCACCTCCTGCGAAGGTCCCTGGGCATGGCCTTCCCCGGGCGTCAGCAGGGCTGCCGGCACCGCGAGGAGAAATGCTATGAGCAAGCGCACGCGCGCCTCCGCTTTCGTCCCGTTCCCAGCGCCCCATCAGACAGATGATCGGAGCGCCCGGTAGTGTCGCCTCACAGGGTACGACGCGCAACCGGACCGGAACGTTGGTGCGGGCATCCTCCCGATCTGCACGGCCCGCCGGTCCGGGGATGGCCGCGCAGGCACGAGTCGGCGCCCACACCGGTTCCCCCTCGCGCGGGCGACCGGAATCACCCAGCTTGACGATGCGTACGGAACCTCGCCCGAGGAGGAGTCCATGCGGATCTTCATTCTGGCTGCCACCCTTGTTGGGAGCATCGCCATGGTATCCTCAACCGATCCGACGAACGAGCATGTCGCGCTGCCTGACCCGGCGCTGGACGGAGACGTCGCGGTGGAGCACACCCTCGCCCATCGCCGGTCCGTCCGGAGCTTCGACGACGCGGCCCTCACCCTCGAGCAGATCGGCCAGCTCCTCTGGGCGGCTCAGGGCATCACCCGGCCCGTGGCCGAAGCGCCGGAAGGCTGGCAATGGGGGCCCTGGCAGGGCGGCTTCCGCACCGCGCCGTCGGCCGGGGCGCTCTACCCGCTGGAGCTGTACCTGGTGGCGGGCCGCGTGGACGGCCTCGAGCCCGGCGTCTACCGCTACGTGCCCCGGGAACACGCGCTGGAGCGTACGGGCGGAGACGACCGGCGGCAGGCCCTGTCCTCGGCCGCGCTCAACCAGCGGTCCGTGGCCGACGCCCCCGCCGTCGTCGTGGTGAGCGCGGTGTACGCCCGGACCGCCGTCAAGTACGGCGACCGGGCGGAGCGCTACGTGCACATCGAGGTGGGCGCCGCGGCGGAGAACCTGGCCCTGCAGGCCGTGGCCCTGGAGCTGGGCACCGTCTTCGTCGGGGCGTTCCGGGACGGTGACGTGCAGCGGGTGCTCGGGCTGTCCCGGGACCACGAGCCGCTGTTGCTGGTGCCCATGGGTCGGCCGGAGGGTTGAACGGCGGCCCGTGCGCCGTGAGCCTCGCCGGTTACCGGTGACGGGCGAAGCCGGCCGGGGACCACCGTGACGGCGGCCCCGTCCCGCCGTGAACCGGTCGGGCCCGGCACTCCGACCTGAATGCTGGAAGCTGACAGCCGGAAGCGCACGCCGCGAGCGAAGCCGCCCCGCCGGCGACCCGCGTACCGCGTGCGGCCCGGAGCCGTGACCCGTAACCCGTAACCCCCGACCCGCCATACGTTTCCCCTGACAACCCGCCGCCGACGTGGCATACTGGACCGGTACCCGCGGCGGGCGGGTCGCACGTCTCCGACCGACGCATCTCAGGAGGGTGCCGTGAGTGCGTCGTTTCGCGCCGTGGACGCAGAGCGCTGGAGCGCGGCGTTCCGGGCGCTGTCTTCGCCACTGGAGTATGCCGACGAGGCGGAGTGGATCGGCGCTTCGCTGAAGGCGCTCGTGCGCCTGGTCGGCGGCTTTGCCGGGATGACCGTGATCATCGGTCCCGATCACACAGGCAGCTACCAGGTCGGTGTGGAGCCCCACGCCTTCGTGGAGATGCTGAGCCCCATGGTGGGGGTGCGGGCCGGGCGGGCCCGGTTCGAGGAGCCTGCGCTGGACCTGGCCATGCAGCGCACGATGGCGCACGGCCTCAGGGTATGGGACGTCCCGTACGGCGAGCGGGTGACGGGGGTCCGGTTCCGACAGACGTCGGCGTTCTATCACGAGGTCATGAAACGGCACGGCCTCGAGAACTGCAGCGTGGGGCACGCGGAGGTGGAAGAGCACCAGGCGTTTCTGGGCGTGAATTTCGAGGACGATCGGTTCGGCCCCCTGGGGTCGGACGACGTCCGCAAGGTGCTCGAGCTGCTCCACATGAACCCGCCGTACCGGCACGTCGCGGAGCTGGCGCCCGGCGGGGGCGAGATCGACGGGGTGGCCCGGCGGCTCGCCGTGGCCGCGGTGGCGGCTGCCCGCTGTGACCGGTGGACCGGCATCGCCGGCGACCTCACGGCCGAGGTCCCTTCGGGCGGCCGACCCGTAACGGTCAGGGCTTCGCCCATCGTGTCAGGCACCTTCCATCGGTGCGCCTGCGCCGTCGTCACCGTGGACGATGGCCAGCCCCACCTACCGGCCGCCGACGCGCTGGAGCAAACGTACGGCCTCACCCCGCGCCAGGCCGAGGTGGCCCGCATGCTGGCCATGGGCTGGAGCAACCGCCAGATCGCGGAGCGACTCGATCTGAGTCCACACACGGTAAGGCACCACGCCCAGGCCGTCCTCGAGAAGCTGGGCCTCCACTCCCGCAAGGCCCTGGGCCTCCACCTGCTCGCTCACCTCCACGCCTCGCCGCAGCATCCATAGGACGAACATCCCATCCGCAGGGACCGCCCGGTCACGACATTGCACGCGGACCCGGCGGGCCGCCGACGCCGTCTCCTCCCGGCAGCGCCGGCGCCCTCCGCACACGCCCCCCTCGGGAGGGATCGCCATGATGCGCATCATCCTGACCCTCGGAGTCCTCGTCGCCTTCGCCGCGTGCAGCGACGGGACAACACCGGATCTGCTGGCGCCCGATGACGCCGCTCTTGCCAGGAACAACGTCGTGGCCAGCGCCACCGGCTCCGGCCACGCCACCTTCAACGACGCCTGGCGCACCTTCAGCTTCACGGCCCGCACCTACGCCGACGGCTCCGCCGCCGGCCAGTACCAGCTCCACAACCGGATCGTGCAGGGGCACTTCCAGACCGGCGGCATCACCTGCATGTCCGTCGTCGGCAACACCGCCTGGGTGGCCGGAACCATCGACCGCAGCTACGACCCCGACCACGTCGGGCGCTATGTCCGCTTCATCGTCGTGGACAACGGCGAAGGTGGCGCCGTGGACCAGATCAGTTGGATGTACCCGTCCACGAATCCCGGCGCCGACCTCGAATTCTGCGCCAACATGTACACGGCGCCCCTCCACGAGGTGGAGGCCGGCAACATACAGGTCCGCGGCACCGACGTGATCGGAGGCCTCTAGCCACTCCAGCTCCCCACCTCGCCAGCCGCCCTCCCTGCCGAGGCGCGGCGGCGCCCACGCCGCCGCGCCTCGCCTCATCCCCTCGCCTCATCCCCTCGCCGCACCCCCTCGCCGCACCCCCTCGCCGCACCCCCTCGCCTCATCCCCATCGCTTCACCCTCCTCGTTTCACCCCATCGCCTCACCCTCCTCGCCGTTCACACCTCGCTTCACCGATCTCGCCTCACCCTCCTCGCTTCACCAGCGTTCGTTTGATAAGTTCACAACCTTGTTAAGAATAGGAGGATCCGTGGATCAAAACGAACGCCGTTTCGTGGAGCAGATGGCGCGGATGGCGGAGGAGGAGGGGCTGCCGCGGATCGCGGGCCATCTCTTGGGCTATCTGCTGATCCACGAGGGGCGGCACTCGCTGGACGCGCTGGCGGAGGCGCTGGAGGTGAGCAAGGCGTCGGTGAGCACGAACGCGCGGCTGCTGGAGCGGGTGGGGTACGCGCGGCGGACGACGGTACCGGGTGATCGACGTGACTACTACGAGGTGGTGGCGAGGCCGTGGGAGCACATGTTCGCGGTGGTGCGGCGTCGGATGAGGCGTATGCGGGATGTGCTGGCGGAGGGTGTGGAGATGTTGCCGGCGGAGAACGAGCGTGGTCGGGCGCTTCTGGAGGAGTGGCGCGGGTTCTACGAGTACATGTTGTCGGACATGGAGGCCCGGATCGAGGAGTGGCGTGTGGTGGAGGGCAACGCGGCGGAGTAGGCGGGTGTGGCGCAGCCGGTCGGGTGGTCGGGCCATGGAGGCGGGTATGAGATCATTGACGGCGATGCTGGCGGTGCAGGTTCTGTTCCCGGGTCTACTGGCGGGCCAGGTCCCGGAGCGTGAGCCATCGGACACGGTGGAGCTGAGCCTGGAGCTGGCGTTGTCGCGGGCGGACCGTGAGGGACAGGAGGTCCGGCTGGCGCGGACGCAGGCGCAGGCGGCGTCGTCGCAGGTGGGAGCGGCCCGGTCGGCGCTGTTCCCGCAGGTCAGCGGTACGTTCGCGTACACGAAGACGTTCGCGTCGGTCTTCGAGACGGCGAGCGGGTTCACGCTGCCGGACTCGCTGCGGTTCGATCCGAATCCGGACGAGCCGCTCGAGGACCGGGTGCGGTACCTGGAACGGATGACGCCGATGGCGGCGTTCGGCGCGCTGGGCGACCTGTTCAGCGACATGCCGTTCGGGCGTGAGAACCTGTACAACGCGGGTGTGTCGGGTCAGCAGCTCCTGTACGCCGGTGGGCGGGTGCGGGCGGGGATCGCGCTGGCGGAGAACGCGGCGGAGGTGGCGGGCTATCAGTTGACGGAGCGGCGTGCGGAGATCGCGTACCAGGTGGAGGAGGCGTACTGGGCCGCGGTGCTGGCCCGGGAGTTCGAGGCCATCGCGGCGGTGGCGGTGTCGCTGGCGGAGGAGTTTCTGGCGCAGGAGCGGTTGCGGCTGGAGACGGGCCGGGCGTCGGAGCTGGACGTGTTGCGGGCGGAGGTGGAGCTGGAGAACCTGCGGCCGGACCTGGTCCAGGCGCGGAACGGAGCGGACCTGGCGGCCCTGAACCTGAAGCGGCTGGTGGATGTGCCGCTGGACGCGCCGCTGGTGCTGACGACGCCGCTGCCGGTGGAGTCCGGTGCGACGCGGGTCCGGGACCCGGAGCCTGCGGCGGTGTTGAGCAGCAGGCCGGCGGTGGCGGCGGCGGAGCGGGGCGTCGTGATGCGGGAGCAGCAGGTCCGCATGGCCCGGTCGGCGTTCCTGCCGTCGGTGGCGCTTCAGATGAGCTACATGCGGCAGTCGTATCCGCCGGGTGTGTTCGACCTGGATGTCCCGTGGCGCACGGACTGGACGGGAACGCTGGCGGTGCAGCTCCCCTTCTTCAACGGCATGCAGCGGTTCGCGGAGCTGGAAGCGGCGCAGGCCGAGGCGGACGGGGCGCGGCTTCAGCTGGCGCAGCTCCGGGAGGGGGTGGAGCTGGAGTACCGACAGGCGTTGCGGGAGAAGGATCGTGCCCGGGCGCAGATCGAGGCGCGGCGGCGGACGGTGGAGCAGGCGGAGCGGGTGCACGAGCTGACGGTGTTGCGGTACGACCGTGGCCTGGCGACGGCGCTGGAGGTGTCGGCGGCGCGGCTGGGCCTGTCCAGTGCTCGTACGAATCTGGCGCAGGCGCTGGCGGACTACCGGCTGGCCGAGGCGAAGGTGGTGCGGGCGTTGGGCGGTGCCGAGTCGGCCGCCCGGGTCCGTCGCGGCTACTGACGGCGAAAGGACGCGAACGATGACCGATGGATGCTGGAGGGGCTGCGTCGTGCTGCTGGTCGTCGTGGTGGTCGGGTGTGCCGGCGACCGGGCCGAGGAGGGGCTGTCCGATGAGGAGGCGACGGTCGTTCTGGACGGCTCGGACATCGCGGTGGCCCGGCGCGGCGAGCTGCAGGACGCCGTGCTGCTCACCGGCTCGCTGGATCCCCACCGGGTCGTGAACCTGGCGGCCCAGGTCCCGGGCACCGTGCGGCGGATCCTGGCGGACCGGGGTGTGGAGGTCCGGGAGGGTCAGCCGCTGGCGGTCATCGAAGCGGAGGGAATCCGCGGCCAGGCGGAGGGTGCGCGGGCCGGTGTCGTGGCGGCGGAGCGAGGGCTGGAGCTGGCGCGGCAGCAGCTCGAGTCGGCGGAGACGCTGTACGCGGCCGGCGCGCTGTCCGAGATCGACCTGGAAGGAGCGCGGGCCGGCTACGAGGCGGCGCGCGCCCAGCTTGCCGCGGCGCGGGCGGCGGCGGCGGGCGCCGGCGAGGCGGCGGACCGGGCCACGGTGACGTCGCCCATAGGCGGCGCGGTGAGCAGCCGGTGGATCGAGGAAGGCGAGCCGGTGAATCCGGGCCAGCCCATGTTCACGGTGGTGAACACGGATGTGCTGGAGCTGCGGGGCCAGGTGCCGGTGGACGAGGCGGCCCGGATCCGGCCGGGCCAGCCGGTGCTGTTCGAGCTGACGGCGTACCCCGGTCGCACGCTGGAGGGCCGGGTGGACCGTGTGGAGCCGACGGCGGATCCCGAGACCCGTCAGGTCGGCGTCTACGCCCGCCTGGACAACGCGGACCACGCCCTGGTGGGCGGCCTGTTCGCCCGGGGCCGCGTGGTCACCGGCACGGTGGAGCGCCTGCTCGTCCCGTTGGCCGCCGTGCGGGGTGGCGGCGAGCCGTACGTGTACCGGATCCAGGGCGGCATCATCGGGGCGCGGGAGGTCCGGCTCGGGCCCCGGGATGAGGCGGCGGGTCTGGTGGCGGTGGAGTCCGGCCTGGCGCCGGGCGACACGGTGGTGGTCGTGCCCACCCCGGAGACGGCGGTGGGGGCCCGGGTCCGTATCGGCGAGTCCGGCGAGGTCATCGGGGACCGGGAGGACTGACATGGCGGCCAAGGGAGGCCTCAGCGGCGTCGCCATCCGCCGCCCGATCTTCACCGCCATGATCATGGCGGGGCTGCTGGTGCTGGGCTTCTTCAGCTATCGGCGCCTGGCCATCGACCTCTTCCCGGAGGTCGACTTCCCCATCGTCTCGGTGCAGACCGTGTACCCGGGCGCCAGCCCGGAGACCATCGAGCGGGAGGTGACCCGGCGGCTGGAGGAGTCGTTCAACACGATCCAGGGCGTGGACGAGATCTGGTCGTTCTCCTACGAGGGCGCCTCCATGGTCATGGTCTGGTTCGAGCTGGACCGGGACGTGGACGAGGCGGCGCAGGACGTCCGGGGCCGCATCGACGGGGTCCGGCGCGACCTGCCCGCCGACATCGAAGCGCCGGTGGTCCAGACCTTCGATCCCTTGGCGCTGCCCATCCTGTCGCTGGCCATCTCCTCGCCGACCATGCCGGTGGAGGACCTGACGGTGATCGCCGACGAGGACGTGCGTCGGCGGCTCGAGTCCATCAGCGGCGTGGGCGAGGTCCGGCGGACGGGCGGTCTGGCCCGGCAGATCCGCGTCGACATCCTGCCGGACCGGATGCAGGCCTTCTCGGTGACGGTGACCGATGTCATGGGCGCGCTCCAGCGGCAGAACATGGAGGTGCCGGCCGGGCGCGTGGAGAGCGGTCCGACGGAGGAGCTGGTCCGGGTCACGGGCCGCATCACGGATCCGGCCCAGTTCGAGGACGTCATCGTCGCGAACCGGAACGGGACGTCGATCCGGCTGCGCGACGTGGCGCGGGTCACGGTGGGCACGGAGGAGGAGCGGTCGGCGGCGCTGGTGAACGGGTCGCCGGCGGTCTCGCTGGACATCCTGAAGGTGTCCGGCGCGAACACGGTGGAGGTGGCCGACCGGGTGAACGAGGCCATCGAAGAGCTGCAGGCCGAGCTGCCGGCGGCGGTGGATATCCAGGTCGTGCGGGACAACTCGGTCATGATCCGCCAGTCGGTGGAGTCGGTCATCCACGAGCTGATGCTCGGCGCGCTGCTCACGGTCATCGTCGTCATGCTCTTCCTGAACGACGTGAAGGCGATGGTCATCACGTCGCTGGCGCTGCCCGTCTCGGTGATCTCCGCCTTCATCCTCATGGCCGCCATGGGCTTCACGCTGAACATGCTCACGCTCATGGCGCTGGCCCTCTCCATCGGCATCCTCATCGATGACGCGATCGTGGTCATCGAGAACATCGTGCGCCACCGGGAGCAGGGCGCCGATCACTTCTCGGCGGCCGCCGGAGGGACCAAGGAGATCATCCTGGCCGTCATGGCCACGACCTTCTCCATCGTGGCCGTCTTCGTGCCCGTCGCGTTCATGGGCGGCATCGTCGGACGGTTCTTCTTCCAGTTCGGCCTGACCGTGGCCTGGGCCGTGCTGGTGTCCCTCTTCGTGTCGTTCACCCTGACGCCCACGCTCTCGGCGTGGTGGGGCGTCGATCCCCACGCCGCCGACGAGGAGCGTCGCGGCAACGTGGTCCAGCGCACCATCGCTCGCTTCAACCGCTGGTTCCGTCGCCGCACGGAGGAGTACCGGGGCGTTCTGGCCTGGGCCCTCGGGCATCGGAGGACGACGGTGGGGATCGCCGTCGCGGCGCTCGTGGGCGCGTTGCTCCTCTTCCCGTTCATCGGCGGCGCGTTCATGCCCACCTCGGACCAGGGCGAGTTCGTGGTCCAGTACGAGACGGCCGAGGGCGCCAGCCTCGACTTCACCCGGTCCAAGGGCACGGAGCTGGCCGCCCGGATCCGGGAGCTGGACGGCGTGGACTACACGTACACGACGGCCGGCGGCGGGGGCTCCCAGGGCGTGTTCGGTAGCGGCACGGCCGGCGAGATCTACGTCAAGCTGGTCCACGCGTCGGAGCGGGACCGGAGTGCCCGGGAGCTGAGCCTCGAGGCGCGGCGCCGGATCCGCCAGGTCTTCGGCGTGGAGACCATCGTCCTCACCGGGACCGGCCCCGGCGGCCACGGTGCACCCCTCGAAGTGCTGGTCACCGGTCCCGAGATGGAGGGGCTGGAACGTCTGGCCCGGCGGATCCGCGACGAGGTGGCCGCCATCCCCGGCGTCGTGGATGTCGGGCTCTCGGTGGGCGAGCCCCGGCCCGAGCTGCGTATCGACGTGGACCGGGACGTGGCCAACGAGCTGGGTCTCGACATCGGCATGATCGCCATGACCGTCCGGCCGCTTTTCGCCGGCCAGACGGCGACGCGCTGGGAGGACGCCAGCGGCGAGGAACGGGAGGTGGTCGTGCAGGTGGCGCCGGAGCAGCGGGCGTCCCTGGCCGACGTGGCCCGGCTGCCCATCCCGACCATGTCGTTCACCCAGTCCGGCGCGCAGCGCATGGTCTCGCTGGGCGAGATCGCCCGCATCGAGCGCGGCACGGCGCCGGCCCAGATCGACCGCAGGGACCTGAGCCGGACCATCTCGGTGACCGCCAACAACATCGGCGATGTCTCCGTGGCGGAGGCGTCCGCCACGATCCGGCAGCGCATCGCGGCCATGGACATGCCCGAGGGCTACAGCGCGCGCCTCGCCGGCCAGACCGAGATGCTGGAAGAGACGACGGGCTACGTGGTGGAGGCCATCATCCTCTCCGTCATCCTGATCTTCCTCATCCTGGCCTCCCAGTTCGAGTCGCTCACCCACCCGCTGGCCATCATGGTGTCGCTGCCCCTGTCCCTCATCGGCGTGCTTCTGGCGCTGCTCATCACCGGCGACACCATGAACATGATGTCCATGATCGGCGTCATCCTGCTCATGGGGCTGGTGACCAAGAACGCGATCCTGCTGGTGGACAACGCCAACGAGCGGCGCGCCCTGGGCAGGGACCGGAGGCAGGCCCTGCTGGAGGCCGGCGTCGTGCGGATGCGGCCCATCATGATGACCACGCTGGCCATGATCTTCGGCATGCTGCCCATCGCGCTGGCTCTCGGCGAGGGCTCCGGCTTCCGTGCGCCCATGGCCCGGGCCGTCATCGGCGGGCTCATCACCTCCACCGCCCTGACGCTGCTGGTCGTACCGGTGGCGTACACCTACCTGGACGATCTGGGCGCCTGGGTCAAGCGCCGCTTCGTCTCCGCCGAGCGGGAGGCGGAGCTGAAGAAGGAGCAGGAGCAGGCCGGGCTCAAGCCCGAGCCGGTGTGGGGCGCGGACTAGTGTAGCGTCGCCGAAATGTCGTTGCTCTCGGTGCCACACGGAACTTCGGCGACGCTACACCAGGAGCTGCCTGGTCGTGCCAGGTTGCGCCGGACCTGCGTCTGCCCTGATACTCGGAATCCACGGACCACCTGGCGGGGACGAGGGTACGGGATATCGCTGGGCGCGAGGTTCAGGCAGGAGACAACTGGCACGACATGAGCGAAGGGGACCGTTCACGAACGGACGGGGTTCGCCCCGATGCGGTGCGGCTGGCGCCCGACGACCTGGCGGAGGCGGTGGCGCTGGCCGAGCGGTTCCGGCTCCTCGCACGGGCCGACAACCTCCTGCACCGGACGCTGGACTACGGCGAGACGCTGGAGACGCTGGCCCAGCTCGTCGTGGACAGCCTGGCCGATTTCTGCGTCATCGATGTGCTGGACGTGGACGGGCACATACAGCGCATGGCGCGGGGCGACGACGCCGTCACCGATCTCCTGGACGAGACCGAGCGGTTCCCGCTGGATCCGGGCTCCGCGACCCCGGCCGCCCACGTGCTCCGGACCGGCGAGGTGCTGCTGCAGCGACGTCTGGACGACGAGACGCTGCGCCAGACCGCCCGCAGCGAGGAGCATCACCGGCTGATCCTGGAGCTCGAGCCGCGCTCGTCCATCATCGTGCCGCTCACGGCGCACGACCAGAAGGTCGGCGTCATGACGCTGGCCCGACGAGCGGACCCGGCGTTCGACGAGGACGACCTCGAGCTGGCCCGGGAGCTGGGGCTGCGGGGCGGGCTGGCCATCCTGAACGCCCAGCTCTACCGGGCGGCCCAGGCGGCGAACCGGGCCAAGTCCAACTTCCTCTCGGTGATGTCCCACGAGCTGCGTACGCCGCTGTCCGCCATCATCGGCTACGCTGACCTGCTCGAGCACGGCATCGACGGCGCGCTCAACGACGCCCAGATGTCCAAGGTCGCGCGCATCAAGTCCAGCTCGAATCACCTGCTCCAGCTCATCGAGGAGATCCTCGCCTTCGCCAACCAGACCGGCGCGGCGGACGGCCTCCGCCTGCGGGAGACGACCGTCGCCCAGGTGGTGGGCGATGTGGTCGCCGTGGCGGATCCCCTGGCCAGGGGCGGGAACGTGGAGTTCCGGGTCTCGAGCCTGCCGGACAACGCCGTGATCCGCACGGACCCGCGCAAGCTCCGCCAGATCCTGCTGAACCTGGTCTCCAACGGGATCAAGTTCACGGAGCAGGGTACCGTCGAGCTGGCCGCCTGGCTCGACGGCGACGACGTGTGCTTCTCCGTCCGGGACACCGGCATCGGCATCGACCGTGACCGGCTCGAGGCCATCTTCGAGCCCTTCTGGCAGGTCGAGGACCCCATGACCCGGAAGGCGGGCGGAACGGGGCTCGGGCTCAGCCTGGCCCGCAGCTTCGCCCAGCTCCTGGGCGGGGATATCACGGTGGAAAGCGAGCCGGGGCGGGGGAGCATCTTCAACGTGCGGTTGCCGCGACATCTGCCGCACAGCACGGCGGCGCGACAGACCGCCGACGTCCGCCGGGAGGCGCTGGAGCGGGATTGACCGCTCCGCCGTGCCCGGCGGGGGACGCATTGCCGCTCGCGGTGCGGGTGTCACGCCTCGGACGCGTGGCGCGGCGACGCGCTTTCGTGGGGACCGGGGCCGCGCTATGTTTGGGACGGAGCCGGATCCCATCCCCCATCCCCGGAGGACGAGACATGCGGTTGCGATTCGTTCTGGTGTTCGGGCTCGCCCTCGCCGTCACGGCCTGTGGCGGTGACGAAGAGCCGGCGCAGGACCAGCGACCCCAGCAGCAAGCCGAGCGGCCCGCTCCCCCTCCACCTGATACGCAGCAGACGGCGCAGCCCGAGCCGGAGCCGGAGCCGGAGCCCGAGCCCGAGCCCGAACCGGAGCCGATGCGCGGGCGCCTCTACACCGTGCAGGTGGCGGCCTTCCTGAGCCCCGACTCCGCCCGCAAGTGGAGCGGCCGGCTGGCCAGCCAGGGCCTGCCCGTATGGACCACGGTCCACGAGGTGCAGGGCCGGATGTTCCACCGTGTGCGCGTCGGTGCGGTCCCGGCCGTGTCCGAGGCCCGGCGGCTCGGCGAGATCCTGAAGGAGCGCTACGAGTGGCCCACCTGGGTCGCACCGGTCACACCGGCGGAGCCGGTCCCCGACGGCGCGGTGGAGGCCACGCGGGAGCTGATCCGCAGCTCGTAGGGGTCGGTCCGGCTCCAGCCAGCAGGGCTTCGCCCGCCGGTCCGCGTCTCGGTCGGGCGCCGGCCGACGTGGCTCAGGCTTCTCCGCCCGCCACGCTTTGCGCCCCCGCCGCGCCCTTCGGCGCCTCGGCCCGTGGCCGTTCCCGGATGACCGTGATGAGCGCCACGGCCCCCACGATGATCCCGGCGGCCACGACGATCCGGGCCGTGACCCGCTCGTCCGCCAGGAGCCAGCCCAGGAACACGGCGATGACCGGATTCACGTAGGCGTAGGTCGACACCAGGGACGCCGGCGCGACGCCCAGCAGCCACACGTACGACGCGTATCCGATGATGGAGCCGAAGACGACGAGGTAGGCCAACGCCGCCACGGAGCGTAGCGTGACGTCGTCCAGAACGAAGCCGGCCGGCTCGCCGGCCACGACGCTCGCCGCCAGGAGGAGCGCGCCCCCCGACAGCATCTGCATGGCGATGCCGAGAAAGGAGGCATCGGGCTTGGGCACGGTGCGGGACAGAAGGGAGCCCACGGACCAGAGCAGGGAGGCGGCCAACAGGACCATCGCCCCGGGCAGGTACAGGCCCCGTCCGCCCACCAGCTCGCCCGGTCCGACCAGCAGCACGATGCCCACCAGCCCCAGCGCGACCCCGAGCCAGACCGTCGTCCGCGGACGCCGGCCGCCGGGCCGGAGCCAGTCCAGGAGCACCATCCAGAAGGGGACCGTCGCCACGAGCAGCGCCGTGGGCCCCGAGTCCACGTACTGCTCGGCCCACACGACGCTGCCGTTCCCGCCCAGGAGCAGCAGGCCGCCCACCACCGCGGCGCCGCCCCACTGCGCCGGCGTCGGCCGTGCCGCACCCCGACCCCGGACCCAGGCGTAGAGGATCGCGCCCGCGATCAGGAACCGTACCCCGGCCATCAGGAACGGCGGCAGCGTCTCGATGGCGAACCGGATCGCCAGGTACGTGGACCCCCAGACCAGGTACACCGAGCCCAGCGCCGTGACGATGCGCCCCGTCGGCGCCCCGAACCGCTCCGTCAACCGTCCCTCCCGTTGCCCGTGCCTTCGCCTTCCGCCTTCGCCTTCCGCCTTCGCCTTCCGCCTTCCGCCTTCCGCCTGCTGTTCCTCGCCGTATCGCCGTTCCTCCCGCCTCCCGCCTCCCGCCTCCGCCTCCGCCTGAAGTGCGGATTTGCAGCGGTACGGGCTGCAAGGTAGTGTGCGAGGAACCCGGCGGCGACCGGGCCATGGACATCGAACTCGAGGCGGGAGCCATGCTGGACGTCACGTGGGAGCTGCTGGAGCTGAAGACGCGGGAGCCGTTCCACATCGCCCGTGCGTCGGACCCGGCCGGTCGCCGGAACGTCTGGGTCCGGATCCGGGACGAGGACGGCGTGGAGGGCTGGGGCGAGGCGCCGGCCACGCCGTTCTACGGCGACACGGCGGAGAGCGTGATGGCCGTCCTGCCCCGCTACGCCGAGGCGCTCAACGGGGCGGCCCAGGGCGCCGACCGTCTCGGGCTCGACGGCGTGGACGGAACGCCGGGCGTCTTCGCGCTGGAGACGGTGGAAGCCGCCCTGGAGACGGCGGTGGGCGGCAATCCGGCGGCGCGGGTCGCCCTCTCCGCCGCCCTCCACGACCTGGTGGGGAAGCGTCTCGGGCTGCCCCTCTGGCGCATGTGGGGGTTGGACCCGTCGGCCACGCCCCTCTCCACCTTCACCCTGGGCATCGACACGCCGGAGCACATGCGTGAGAAGGCCGCCGCGGCCGCCGGCTACCCCCTGCTCAAGGTCAAGGTCGGCACGGACCGGGACGAGGCGAACCTGTCGGCCATCCGGGACGCCCGGCCCGACGCCGTCCTGAAGGTGGACGCCAACACCGCCTGGACCGCCAAGGAGGCCATCGCCTGCCTGCCCATGCTGCAGGCGTACGGCGTCGAGCTCCTGGAACAGCCCCTGGCCCCGGACGACTACGAGGGCTTCCGAATGCTCCGATCGCGGTCGCCCATCCCCATCGTCGCGGACGAGTCGTGCCGCACCCTGACCGACGTGGCGAAGCTGGTGGGCCTCGTGGACGGCATCAACATCAAGCTGGCCAAGTGCGGCTCCCTGCGGGAAGCCATCCGCATGGTCCACACGGCCCGGGCCTACGGCATGGAGGTCATGCTGGGCTGCATGCTCCAGAGCACCCTGGGCATGGCCGCCCTCATGCAGCTCGCGCCCCTCATGGACCACCTGGACCTGGACGGCGCTTTGCTCGTGGCGGACGATCCGTTCACCGGGCCGTTCATGGGAGACGACGGGACGATCCACCTGAACGCGGAGCCGGGGCTGGGAGTGGGGCGGCGGGAGTCGTAAGGCTGCGACCCGGGATCACCCGCCGAGGGCCTCCAAGACCCGCTCCGCGTGCGTTCCCGGCTTCACCTTCCGGAAGATGGACGCGATCCTGCCGTCCTCGTCGATGACGAAGGTGCTGCGCTCGATGCCGAGGAGCTCCTTGCCGAACATCTTCTTCGGCTTCCATACGTCGTAGGCCTCGGCGACGGCGTGGTCCTCGTCCGCCAGCAGGGGGAAGGGCAGGTCGTACTTCTCCTTGAACTTCACGTGGGACTCCACGCTGTCCGGGCTCACGCCCAGGACCACCTTCCTGCCCCGCAGGTCCGACAGCTTCACCACCTCGCCGTCATCCGCCTTCAGCTCGAAATCCGGCGCGAGCTCGTTCTCGTTCACGATCTCGGCAATCCTCCGTTGTTCAGTGGTCGTCGATGCTTCGGCACTGCACCGGGCGCCACGGCATCGCGCCCGGCAGAGGCCCCGGACCGGGGCGTCACACCTTCCTCCGCCCCAGATCCCGCAGCAGCACCCGCGCCGCGTTGCGGCCCGAGGCGCCCATGATGCCGCCGCCCGGGTGCGTGGACGCGCCGGTGAGGTAGAGCCCCTTCAGGTGCGAGCGGTAGCCTGCCATGCCCGGGAGCGGTCGCAGGCCGAACATCTGGTCGAGCCCCATCTCCAGGTGCATCACGTTGCCGCCGATGAGCCCCAGCTCCCGCTCCAGCCAGGCCGGGTGCTGGAAGAGGCGGCCCACGACCTTCTCCCGCGTCCCCGGGGCATACGCCTCGAAGGCGTCCAGGATCCCGCCGCCGGGCGCCAGCGTGTCGTCCACGGCGCTGAAGCTCATGGCCACGATGGGCGGGTCCTCCGCCGGCAGGCCCTTGAGATAGTCGCCGTACGGCGCGAAGAAAAGGGCTCCTCGCTGTTCCACGTGGGTACGTTGTCCTTACCCGCACACGGCAGGACGGCTCGCATGCGCGGGGCGACCGGATCCTCGGCGGCCTGCGGGCAAGGTGCAAACGCCGTTCAACGCGGAAGCGCTGAATCCTTGTGCGGAGACGCGGAACGCTCGCGGCCAGCCGTTATGTACGCGCCGCAGCCGACCTGCAAGGCCTCCTGTTGGAACCCGACGTGAAGCGCAACTGTTCGCGACGACGGTTTCCGCGCAGCCGCCTCCTTCCGCATTTCCGGTGCGTCAG